>NZ_CP053482.1:3447500-3747500 GCF_016772315.1 Thiothrix subterranea
AAAAGCCGCATCAGGTGCGGCTCTTCGGGGTCAATGATTTGATCGTCTGATATGGGTTCGCGGCGCTTGTGCTTGTGTAGGCGGTTGCCTTCGCACCACGGACAACCACCGTGATTCCTGCATGAATTAGCAATGAGTTTGCCGCCTGTATGCGGCTTGCGTCGCTCTTTGCCGTGCTTAACGGCTTTGTCTAGGCTCATGGCTACTACCCTCTTTTCATGCCGCCTCTGACAGTTTTACGCTTTGCATTTCTTCGCGGATAACGCGCCGCAAGGTTGCTTCTAGGGGTTCGCCCTGTTGCTTGATATGCGCTTTCAGGGTGTCATTGATCAGGCTTTGATAATTGCCGCCGCCCTGCACTTGGTCACGAAACCACTGGATAACTTCAGGGTCGAGCCTGATGGTGATTTTCTCTTTGCTGGTTTTGATAACCGCGCCGCGTACACCGCTGCTGAAATCATAGTGTTCTTTCATATTCCACCTGTGAACTGTTGATGTTCTGTCTTGTCTGCCTTACGCGCTGAAATGATGCGGATAACATCCTCTTCACGGTAAACATGGACAACGACAACAACACGGTTCTTTGCATCCATTCCAAGAGCAATATAGCGTTGCTCATCGTAATGACTGGAATCTTCTATGATGATGGTTTCATCATCGTAAAAAATCCCGGTCACGTCTGCGAAGTCGATACCGTGCTTCTTTAGGTTGGTTTGGCGCTTGCGCTCATCCCATGTAAATATTAACTCTTCCATATATGGCTTTTGTACATACGCTTGTTTTGCCTGTCAAGACTTACCCTGTAAGCGTGTTGTCAGGGTGTCGGTTGCGAGCTGGCGCTGATAGTCATCAATCGTGCCGTCGGGCGTGCCGTCGAGCTGATAGCGGTCTGTGCCGTGTTTGAGGTTTTGCAGGTAGACACCGTGATTAACGTGCATCCTCAGCAGCTTTTGCACAACGTTCTTGCTTGCGCCGGGGAAGTGCTCCTCGTTCACCAGTCGGAAGATTTCCTTTTCAATACCGATTGCCAGCGGTTGGCAGTTGAACCAGACGCGGAAGGCGTTTAGGCGGTCGTTCAATTCGCGCATCTTCAGTTGTGACGGTGGCGTGACCTGCTTTTTCGGTGCGGGTGGCTTGCGCGGTTTCTTGGGTTTGGCGCTGGCGGGTGGCTTGGGTTTGGGTGCGGGGATGCGCTGCACTTGCGGCAGTTCGTCACGCCTGATAATGCGTTTGCCGGTGCGTTGGATTGTGCCAGCGGTGGCATTTACCGTGCCACTGTTGGCAGGTTTGCGCGTAATGCTTAAGGTTTTTTTCGGGGTGTCGGTCATGTCCAAACTTCCTTTTCAGGTATTGATTGCCGCCGCTGCGGTCTTGGATGCGGATAGTGTACCGGATGTCAGGCTTAAGAGCTTGTCGGTGATGGTTTGCATCGGTTCTCTGAGACTTTCCACGTCGGTCACGATGTAACCGCCGGTCACATCCGCCGCGCCGGTCTTGTGGTTGATCAGGCGCTTCAGGGTATAGCCGCGAACACCGATGTTTTCGGCAGTGGTGGCGAACGTGCGTCTCAGGTCGTGCATTTCCCAGTGAATACCCGACCTGGTGCGGATGGCCTTTATCGTTTTCTCCACGCTGGACAGGGGCGAGGTGTTGTCAGTCGCCCGGAATACTAAGCCGCTGCCCTGTCCACTGCGGGCTTGCCATTGCGTCAACAAATCGCGGGTGTAGGTGGTGAGCGGCAGTGTGTGCGCTTGGTGGTTTTTGGTGTCTTCCAGCCTGATCGTATTGTTGATCAGGTCGATATTTTCCCACAGCAAGGTGCTGGACTCCGTGCACCGGTAGCCACTGAACAGGGTTAGCAGGAAATAGACCCGCGCCTTTTCAGCGAGTGCGCCGCCGTACCATTCCGGCAGTGAATTTACCGCTTCGTACCAGATCGGGAGTTCGTCATTTTTGATAATGGTCTGTTTGCGGTCAACGCGGTTCCATGCGCGGCTGTGTGAGAGGCGCTTGACCGGATTGGATTTGATCAGCGGTTGCTGATTGTCATCAAAGTATTCCTCAGCAGCGTAATTGAAGATGCAACGTAACACGCGCATCTCGTTATTTGCCCGTGCCTCTGAGTGTTGGCTACGTTCGCGGTGACGTTCCTCTACCATGTCACGGGTGATGCTGATCAACGGCAGAGACTCCCAGTCGGAAAAACCGACGCTGACAGCACGCTCATAATCGGCAATCGTGACGGGCTTCAGATTCTTATGCGATGTCAGATAATCCTTGAACACTTTTCCCAAGGTCATGTTAGCGAATTGCTGCCCCTCTGCCCTGATTTGCTTTTGCTGGTAACTCGTTTGGCGGGTGGTGGCTATCAGCGAAAGTTCCTTACGTTTAAAGCGGCTCGCTGTTTTTATTTGTGCTGATCCACAAACCACACCGCTGCTTCCACCCGCGACCGCAGGTTGAGTTTGCGCAACAAATGTTTGACGTGAACTTTGACTGTGCCTTCGGTAATGCCCAATTCACGCGCTACCAACTTATTGCTTTTACCCGCCGCGACGCGCTCCAGAATGCGCTGTTCCTGCTCAGTCAAACCGGCTTCGGAGCTGGTTTTGGGGTGAATTGCGTCGTGGCGCATCGCGTGTGCCAGCAAGTTGATCAGGCGTTCCGTGAGGGTAATGCGTCCCGCCGCCGCTTCCGCCAGCTTTTCAACCAAATCTTCAGGTTCCATTTCCTTGAGCAAATAGCCGTCTGCGCCTGCGCGTAACGCTGCCACCAAATCACTCGCCTGATCGGAAACCGTGAGCATCACTACCCGTGCATCGCTGCCAGAGGCTTTGATGACTTTTAGTACCTCGATGCCACTCATGTCCTTCATGTTCAGGTCGAGCAGGATCATGTCGGGGGCAAGTTCCAACGCCATGTCGATGCCTTCCTGCCCGCAGGAAGCTTCGCCGACGATGATGAAATCAGGCACCATATTGACCAAATAGCGCACGCCTTTGCGAAACAAGGGGTGATCATCCACGATCAGCAGGCGTTGCGGGGTTTCAAGCGGCATGGGCAATCCTTGTTTTGGGGGTGAAATCGAGTTGTACGCAAGTGCCACCGCCCGTGCGCGGCAAGTATTGCAGTATGCCATGCAGGGCGCGGGCGCGTTCGTCCATAATTGCCATGCCGTAATGGTGCAGGTTGGCGGTTTTTTGGATACCTGCGCCGTCATCTTCGATGCGCAATTGCAGGCTATGGTTATCGTCTTGACGCTGCAACGACACCCACGCTTGGCTGGCGTGCGCGTGTTTGAGGGTGTTGGATAAGGCTTCGCGCACGATTTGCAGCAGGTGAATTTCTTCGTTGGGGGTCAGGTTGAGGTTGCCTAAACTGACCTCCAGCGCAATCGGCAAGTTGCCGCGCTCGGCAAATTCGGTGGTGGTTTGCGCCAGTGCCATGCCTAAATCGTCGTCTTCCATGCGCAAACGGAAGGTGGAGAGCAGTTCGCGCAATTGCTGGTAGGAGCTGTTGAGACCCTCGCGTAATTCTTCCAAAGCTGCGGTGACTTCGGTAGCATCCGCTGGGTTTTTCACGGCGGCACGTAAGCGGCTGACTTGAATTTTCATGTACGCCAGCGATTGTGCCAAGGAATCGTGCAATTCGCGGGCGATGACGGCGCGTTCTTCCAGCAAGGAGACGCGGCGGTGCTGTTCGCTGCGTTGTTCGGAGGCAATGGTGACACCGATGTGGCGCGATAATGCTTCCAGCAATTGCACTTGCCAGCGTTCGGCGGTGGTGTTGGCGGGGACATCGACGGCTAACATGCCGTAACGTTTTTCGGCATCGGTGAGTGGCATTCGCAGGATTTGGCGACCGTCGGGGAGTGTGTCCATGCGGGCGGCGTGCGGGTCGTGGCATTCCGTGCAACTGTTGGCGCGTTGGCACATGGGGCTTTTGCCATCGCTGGATGTGGTGGCGACGACATCACCTTGCTGATTGTTGTCTTCTTTGAGGCAAATCGTGCCATTGCCTAAACCCAGCACGGCTTCGGCATCTTTCAACACGTTATGGAAGACGGCGCGGTCAGGGGCAATGCCGTGCAAGCGGGTGATGGAGCGGTACAACAAATCCAGCGAACGATTGCTGCGGGTGAGTTCGGCGGTTTTTTGTTCGACCCGTGCTTCGAGGTCTTGGTAGAGTTTGGACAAATCTTCTGCCATGAGGTTGAAAGCTTGTCCCAATTGCCCGATTTCGTCTTCGCCGCCGAGTTCGGTGCGCACCGCGAGATTGCCTTGGCGGATTTGGTCGGTTAACCCCAACAGCCCTTTGAGAGGGGTGACGAACAGGTTGTTGACCAAGTAAATGGAGAGGATGACGGCGAGGATTGTGCCAATCACAGCGACACCCAAAATGACGCGCAAGACGAAGATTTTGGCTTCGGTGGCTTCTTCAATCTGCTTGACCAGATCGTTGATGTGCGCAACGAATTGTGGGATGGCATCGAGTAACGCGGTATCGGCAGCAGTAGTGGTGATCGTGGTCAGCAGGGGAATCAGGTCGGGTTTGATGCGTTGCTGCCAACCATTTTCCACTTGTCGGTATACTTGTTTGAGCGGGGTGGTTTCGTCGGCGGGCAATACGGAGAGGATCGAGTCCGCTGTGAGATCAGTTTCAAAGCGTTGGATGGCTTGTTGTAAGTCGTTACGGTGCGTGGGGCTGGGGTCTTGTAGAATGCGTTGGTAGAGCGATGCCATGCGCCAGCTTTGCATCCGCAAACTTCCGGCGACGTTGATGGCTTCGCCGTTGCCTTGGGTGGTTTCCGCGACCATCCACGAGGTGGACATGCCGACGACGGCGAGAACGGTGATGGCAGCGATCATGCCGCCTAGCCGTAGCAGCAGGGAGTTTTGGAGTTTGTTCCACAGAAGGCGGTTCATTTTTCTTTCACGACCTCGACTTCTTCTCCATTGGTGAGTACCACCCACACGCTGAGTTTGGGAAGTGCTGCAATGGTCGGCAATTGCAAATACTCGTGTACCTGCTCAATGCCTTCTTGCCGTTTGGCATTCCAACCGTCAGCTTTGGCAGATTTTTTCCCGTATTTCAGTTCGATCAAATGCTGATGTGGAACGCTATAGGGGCTGCGTTCCAGCAGTAAAATATCGGGGTAACGCTGATTCATTTCACGTTCGCTCTGGATGAAGTACACCGGAGATTGGTAAAGCAACGTCAGTAAGAGCGTTTTGACGTGTTTTTCATCCATTTTGACAAAATCACGGTTGGACAGTAGCTGCAAAACGCCTTGCATTTCATTGATCAGCGGTTGGATGTCATCGTGCAAAGCCAGCGTTTCAATGGCTTGCAGCACCGCCTGATCAGGAATGCGGATTTGATTACGGCGTTCCAGTTCGACCTTGAAATACTGAAAATATAGTTCGCGGATAACGTGGTTGGGAATGGCGAATACCGTTTGGGTCAGGGTACTCCCTGCAATAGTCACAAACCCCATGTAAGCCAGCAAGCTGATGAAAGCGTCGCGGTTGAAATCCTTGTCCAGTTCAAACTTACGTTGTTGTTGTGCGGTTACTGTGCCTACGTTGATGAGTTCATCCAGCACTTGATAATTGGCTTCACGGTCGCCGATGTGGAATAACGCCATGATTTTACGGTAATCCGAAGCGATATTGTCATCCAACATCAATTCGGGGTAGGCACATTCCTCCATCCTGAAATTATCAAGGAAATACAGCACCATGTTGGCGTTGTACACGGTTTCCTTGGCTTTGGGGTGGAAGCGGTAGCCGTTATACCAGTGCGCCATGTCACCGAGTAATGTGTCCGCATCCAGTTTGCACTGCTCAACCAGCGGTTGTAACAGGCTAACGACTTCGGTTTGGGTGAAGCCCATGGTGGTGTTGAAGTCTTGGTGCAGGGAAAGGTTTTTACCGATGTTAAAACCGCTAGTTAGGCTGTCAAGCATGAGCGGCGTAACGCCTGTGATGAATAGCCTGTCTACCGTGCCGCGTTGGGTTGCCGTTTTGATGGTTTCGTAAAAACTACGCACGAACCCACCTTTGCCCATAACGCTTTGGAACAAGCCTGGGTCTTCAGCGAGGAGTGCGTTAGCAAAGTGGTCGTATTCGTCGATCAGTAGCAGGATTTTCTGGTTATTCGCCAAGGTGAATACGTATTTCATCTTATCCGCAGGTGTTTGGTAGTTTGCCAACCCCGCTATTGCGGCATCCCCATAGCCGTAGCGTTCGAGAAATGCCTGCAAGTGCAGGCTGGTATTGGCATTGAAACCATTAAATACCTGTGCGTGGCTACCTGTCTCAATCCCGCTAAACTCCATGAACAGCACCTGATAGGTGTTTTTTAATGGGGTTGGGTGCTGACCTATGTAGAGCTTGCCAAACAGCGCCGCGAATTCATCCGTGCGTTGCACATCGTAGTAATGTTCCAGCATCGAAATGAACAGGCTTTTACCGAAACGGCGTGGGCGCAACAAAAAGTGGTAGCTGCCATGATCCTCCAGCTTGGCGATGTAAGCTGTTTTGTCGATGTAGATGAAACCTTGGCTGATGACTTTCTTGAAGTTACTTTCGCCGTAGGGAGTTTTCATGGGTGTTCCTGCGTGTGGCTGCATGGGGCAATCATAGCATTTCCGCCGAAGCGTTGCTGTAGTTGCCATGCCACCTGCTTCGTAGCCAAAATGGCAAACTGATACAATGTGGACTACACTAAGCACACCATTTAACGAGGTGCAACTTATGTACGCCACCAATGTCCGCGACCTGAAAAAGAACCCTTCTGCCGCCTTGCGCCATGCACGCAATGAGCCAGTACTCATCCTCAAAGGCAATCAACCCGATTCTGTTTTGCTGCATCTGGAATCGACTTTGGGTGATACCATGCTGGCATTGCGCCCTGCGTTGGCTTCCGTCTTATTCCGTGACGGTGTGTTGTCGTTGGGTGCTGCTGCCAAACTCAGTGGTTTACCCCTTGTGGATTTCATCCAGCACCTTGATAGCCTCGACATCGAAATCGTCAAAGCCGATGAAACTGTTGCCCAAGAAGCGAAGGATGTGAGTGCATGGCTCAAGTCGTAATTGCTGATGCTGGGCCATTGCTTGCTTTGGCAAAACTGGATGGTTTACACCTGTTAGAAAAACTGTTTGGCACAGTATTGATACCGGAAGCCGTGCAGCGGGAATGTCTGGCAAAGTCTGGTGAAGATAGCGAGCGCATCCAGCAAGCGATTGATAGCCAACAATTGCACGTCATTCCCAGTGATGCCATCTCCTCTATGGTTTTGCCCCGCAGCTTGGGCGATGGAGAAAAAGAAGCCATTTGTCTGGCAATTCAACATGAACATTCCCTGCTGATCGTGGATGACCAGTTAGCGCGTCGGCAAGCAGCGAAATTAGGACTGACGTTTATCGGTTTGGTGCGTTTGCTGGCTATTGCCGAGCAGCAAGGTTTACTCGATAGCGCGGAGCAAGCAGTTGAAACCGTAAGGCTGGCTGGTTATCGGGTTTCCCTGAAAATTTTGCGACAGATTCGGGATGAATAGTATTCCCGTCCGGCTACCTACCCCTTCCGTTTAGGTTGCAACAAACGGGATGACTCGTTACAATCGCTTGAAATCGTTGGCATCTGGTCGGAGGTATGCGACAGGATGTCGTTTTTAACTGCGACATTAGGTCGCCTAGTTTACGTTAGCTGTTCACAGAAGGGAGTTCTATCGTGTTTGCAGGGAAAAAGGCACTACTGCTTGATATGAACAGCACGTTCATGTTTGGTGAGGACAGATTCAGTGCATCCGAAGACTTCTCGGTTCACTATTTCAAAATCGGCGGGGCACTCCCTCAAGATAAAATTAATGAAATCGTGCGGGCAGTATATAAATACTTGGACGCCCGCTACCCCGATGAAAACTACCGGCATAGTTTCCCTTCTCTGGAAAGTGCAGTGCGCAAAGTTGCCAGCGAAATATTGGACGGGAATGAAATAACTAAAATTATCGATACCTTTACCTTCCATGAACTCGGTTACATCCCCAAAGAATACGCCGCAGCGCTCCATCAATTGCGGCAGCGATTTACGTTGGCTGCCGTCATAGACATCTGGGCACCAAAAACAGCATGGTTAAATGAGTTCGAGCGTGCGGGTATCTCAGGTCTGTTTTCCGCCACCTCTTTTTCCTCCGATCATGGCATGGTAAAACCATCACCAAAACCCTTTGAGCTTGTGTTGGATCAGCTCGGAATTGCTAATTCAGAAGCCATTGTGGTTGGTGATTCACCGAGAAGAGACTTGGGTGGTGCAAAGAGCGCCGGTATTGACTGCATATTGGTTGGCGGCGCTGAGCATCCAGATGCACTGAAGAGTTTTAACAGCCTGTTAGAGCTATGCACCAAACTCTAAACATAGCTAACAACGCCTTATGGCAAACGTTACAAGGGACGGTCGTAGTTAGGGCTACAAACGACCCCGGAACAACAAAGACGCTCGGGTGCGCAATTAATGGGTAGTCTACGTCATAAACTTATGTACCTAACACGTTAATCACTTCCAATTCCCTCCTAATTGGTTGGCGATCGGCAGCTAAAAAGGCGTACCACCTTTACGCTACCACCGTCCATTCCCATCCTCTATCCTAAAATCACAATCTTATAAAACAATAGGTTACGCAATGCCACCCCTACCACCAAAGTGGTACTTCGCTCCTCTTTTCGCCTATTACCCCCACTAGAATAAGGAATTCATCGGCATAGAATCACCTTGAAACCACTTACGGTTTTGTTACGAGGTGAATTATGGCAACGCAGCAATACAAGGCATGGTCGGTCGTCATCATGAGTACGCTGGCTTTTACCGTGTGCTTCATGATCTGGATGATGTTTGCCGTCATCGGGATTCCTATCAAGGCAACCTTGGGTTTGAACGAAACCCAGTTCGGGATTTTGATCGCAACACCGGTACTCACCGGTTCGTTGATTCGCGTGCCGCTAGGGATGTGGACGGATAAATTCGGTGGGCGCATCGTGTTTTTCATCCTGATGTTGTCCACCATATTTCCGATTTGGATGATTTCGCAGGCAACCCAATTCTGGCATTTCCTCGTAACTGGCTTGTTTGTCGGCGTAGCGGGTGGTTCATTCACGGTCGGTATCGCTTATTGTGCCCGCTGGTTCCCGAAGGAACGTCAAGGTTTGGCGATGGGTATTTTCGGTGCAGGCAACACCGGCGCGGCAGTCACCAAATTACTCGCGCCCATTATTGTGGTGGGGTATGGCTGGACAATGGTACCCAAAGTCTACGCCGTGTTGATGCTGGTCACGGCGATTGTGTTCTGGTTTTTCACCTTTAGCGAACCGAGCCACAAGGTCGGAAAATCGGTCACGGTGCGGGAACAACTGGCGGCGTTCAAAGACCCCAAGGTGTGGCGTTACAGCCAATATTATTCCATCGTGTTTGGCGGCTACGTGGCACTGGCCTTGTGGATGACCAAATATTATGTCAGCGAATACGGTTTCGACCTGAAAACCGCCGCGTTCTTGGCAGCCGCTTTCAGTATTCCCGGCGGCTTATTGCGGGCAGTTGGCGGCTACTTCTCCGACAAACTCGGCGCACACACCATGACTTGGTGGGTATTGTGGGTTTCACTGGTGTGCTTATTCTTCCTGTCTTACCCGCAAAGTGACATTACGATTCAAACCTTGAATGGGGCGAAAACCTTTCACTTCGGGCTGACCCCGACCGTCTTCACCATCATCCTGTTTACCCTCGGCGTGGTGTTCGCCATCGGTAAAGCCTCGGTTTTCAAGTACATCTCGGACGACTACCCCGACAACATTGGCGTGGTATCCGGCGTAGTGGGCTTGGCGGGCGGTTTGGGTGGTTTCCTGATGCCGATTATGTTTGGCGCATTGGTGGATCTCACCGGTATTCGCTCTTCCGCCTTCATGCTGATGTTCGGGGTGGTGTGGGTGTCGCTGATGTGGATGTATTTCACCGAAGTTCGCCCGGTTCATGCCGATTTACACGCAAAGTCCCTCACCACAACCGTTTAACGCGAGGAATACCTGATGACTGATATTAAAAATTGGGACGTGGAAGACACCACGTTCTGGGAAAGCACCGGCAAGAAGATTGCCAACCGCAATTTGTGGATTTCGATCCCCAGCCTGCTGATGGGTTTCGCCATCTGGCTGATGTGGGGGATTATCACCGTACAGATGTCCAATCTGGGCTTTCCGTTTAAAGACGAAGAGTTGTTTACCTTGACGGCAATTGCCGGTTTGGCAGGCGCGACCCTGCGGATTCCGGCTTCTTTCTTTATCCGCTTGGCGGGTGGGCGCAATACCATTTTCCTGACCACCGCGCTGCTGATGATTCCGGCTATCGGCACGGGGTTTGCGTTGCAAAACAAGGAAACCCCGCTGCTAACCTTCCAGATTCTGGCGTTTTTGTCCGGGATTGGTGGCGGTAACTTTGCGTGTTCCATGTCGAATATCAGCACGTTTTTCCCCAAGCGTTTGCAAGGTACGGCACTGGGTTTGAACGCGGGTTTGGGTAACTTTGGTGTGACTACCATGCAAATCCTCATCCCGTTAGCGATGACGATGGGCGTGTTTGGCGCATTGGGTGGCGATTCCATGCCCTTGATGAAAGATTCCGGTTGGATTCTTGGCAAAATTTTGGCAGGCACAGAAACGTGGGTGCAAAACGCGGGCTTTGTGTGGCTGGTATTCCTGATTCCGCTGGCGTTTTTTGGCTTCTTTGGCATGAATAACCTGTTGCCGATTTCTCCAGCTATTGGCGGCACGCTTGCGGCGTTCGTGAAAATTTTGTGGCTGTATGGCTTGGCGTTCATCACCACGGCGGTTGGCTTGTATTTGTACTTGCCTGCGCCCACGGGTTTGGGTTTGTTGAATATGTGGATAGCGCTGCCGCTGATCATTGTGGCAACGCTGGGGATTATGAAAGTGACTGCCTTTGGTGAAATGAAGGTGGGCATCAACAAGCAATTCGCGATTTTCAGCAATAAGCATACTTGGTCAATGACCGTGTTGTACCTGCTGACTTTCGGCTCTTTCATCGGTTTTTCAATGGCATTACCACTGGCGATCAAAGTTATTTTTGGCAATACCCATGTGTTTGACGCAGCGACGCAAGCGTGGGTACATGCCAAAAATCCGAACGCTATTTCGGTGTTTACTTACGCATGGATTGGCCCCTTCGTAGGTGCGTTGATTCGTCCGGTCGGTGGTTGGATTTCTGACAAAGTAGGCGGCTCTATCGTTACGCAAGTGATTTCGGTGGTGATGGTAGGCGCGTCGGCGTATGCCGGTTACATCATGATGCAGGCTTATCAATCGGCTACCCCCGAAATTTACTTCCAGCCGTTTTTGTGGACGTTTGTGTTGCTGTTTGCTGCCACCGGTTTGGGCAATGGCTCGACCTTCCGCACCGTTGGGGTGATTTTTGACCGTCTGCAAGCAGGCCCTGTGTTGGGTTGGACTTCAGCAGTGGCGGCTTACGGTTCATTCATTGCGCCCGTGGTAATCGGGGCGCAAGTGAAAGCGGGTACGCCGGAAAATGCGATGTATGGCTTTGCGATTTTCTACGCGCTGTGCCTGATTTTGAACTGGTGGTTTTATCTGCGTAGTGGCAGCGACATTAAGAATCCGTAAGACAGGAGCTACAAATATGGCAATTCAACAGTATGACGACAATCTGCAAACCAATCCTTACGCGATTTATACCTTGGCGTTGGACGTGGATGGCAAGCAAGTTCTCACCGATCAGGAAGGCTACATCCAGAACATGGATGACTGGAGCGAAGGTTTCGTGGAAGCCCTCGCCGAACGTGAAGGCTTGGTGCTGACCGAGGAGCATTGGGAAATCATCGAGTTCCTGCGTAACTACCATCAGGAACACGGCGTGCAAGCCCCGGTGCGTGACATGCTCAAGCACTTCAAACAAGCGTGGGGTGAAGAGTTCGCCACCAACCATTACCTGCATGAAATTTTCCCTAAAGGCGGCCCGCAAAAGCAGGGCAATCGCTTGGCGGGTATCCGTAGAACCAAAGGGGAGCATTGATTGCCATGAGCCACTTTATTGACCGCCTGAATTTTTTCAAACACACCCAAACGCCGTTTTCCAACGGGCATGGCGCGATGACCGAGGAAAGCCGCGACTGGGAAGACGGCTACCGCAAACGCTGGCAACACGACAAGGTGGTACGTTCCACCCACGGCGTAAACTGCACAGGCTCATGTAGTTGGAAAATCTACGTGAAAAACGGCTTGGTGACGTGGGAAACCCAGCAAACCGACTACCCGCGTACCCGCCCGGATTTGCCGAATCATGAGCCGCGTGGTTGCCCGCGTGGCGCAAGCTATTCGTGGTATATGTACAGCGCGAACCGCCTCAAATACCCCTTGATGCGCCGCCAGTTAATGGAATTGTGGCGTGAAGCCAAAGCCAAAACCCCTGATCCGGTCACGGCGTGGGAATCCATCGTTGAAAATCCAACCACGGCGAAATCCTACAAAACCCGGCGCGGTTTGGGTGGTTTCGTTCGTTCCAACTGGGATGAAGTGAATGAACTGATTGCAGCGGCGAATGTGTACACTGCTAAGCAATATGGCCCGGATCGCGTGATTGGTTTCTCACCGATTCCGGCGATGTCGATGGTGTCGTATGCTGCGGGTAGCCGTTACCTGTCGCTGATTGGTGGCGTGTGTTTGAGCTTCTACGATTGGTATTGCGACTTGCCGCCTGCGTCACCGATGGTGTGGGGCGAGCAAACCGACGTGCCGGAATCTGCCGATTGGTACAACAGCAGCTATATCATTGCGTGGGGTTCTAACGTTCCGCAGACTCGTACTCCTGACGCGCATTTCTTTACCGAAGTGCGTTACAAAGGCACGAAAACCGTCGCGATTACGCCGGACTACGCGGAAGTTGCCAAACATGCCGACCAATGGCTGAACCCGAAACAGGGAACAGATGCGGCATTGGCGATGGCGTTCGGGCACGTCATTCTGAAAGAATTCCACGTTGACAAGCCGAGCGAATACTTCACCGATTACGTGCGCCGTTACACCGACTGGCCGAATCTGGTGTTGCTGGAAGCGCGGGACGATGGCAGTTATCAAGCGGGACGCTTTGCGCGTGCCAGCGATTTCGTAGCGGGTTTGGGCGAAGAGCAAAACCCGGATTGGAAAACGGTGGCAATTGACGATGCCACGGGTGAAATCATTTCCCCGAATGGTTCTATCGGCTACCGCTGGGATGGTAGTGGGCAGTGGAATTTGCAACAGAAAGATGGCAAAACCCACGAAGATGTCAAACTGTCATTGTCCTTGGTTGAGCGTCACGATGAAGTGGTAGACGTTGCACTGCCTTATTTCGGCGGTGTACCGAGCGATTATTTCCAAGGCAATACCCTCAAAGACATTCTCAAGTATAAATTGCCTGCCCGCAAAGTGACCTTGGCGGATGGTAGCGAAGGCTTGCTGGTGTCGGTGTACGACCTGAACATGGTCAACTACGGTATCAGCCGTGGCTTGGGCGATGATGACAGTGCCAAAGGTTTCGATGATGCCAATGCGCCGTACACTCCGGCGTGGCAGGAAGCGATTACGGGTGTGCCGCGTGACAAAGTGATCCGCATTGCGCGTGAATTCGGCGATACCGCCGACAAGACCAAAGGCAAGTCGATGATTATCGTCGGCGCGGGCATGAATCACTGGTATCACATGGACATGAACTACCGTGGTTTGATCAATATGCTCGCCATGTGCGGCTGCGTCGGGCAATCCGGCGGTGGCTGGGCGCATTACGTCGGGCAGGAAAAGCTGCGTCCGCAAACCGGCTGGTTGCCGCTGGCGTTTGGGCTGGACTGGTCACGTCCGCCACGGCAAATGAATGGCACATCGTTCTTCTACAACCATTCCAGCCAATGGCGTTACGAAAAGCTCGAAATCAAGGAAATCCTTTCCCCGCTGGCGAACAAAGAGCGTCAGTCCGGCAACTTGATTGACTACAACGTGCGGGCAGAACGCATGGGCTGGTTGCCCTCCGCGCCGCAGTTGAATACTAATCCGTTGCGTATTGCCCAAGCCGCGAAAGATGCGGGCATGAGTCCGGCGGATTACACCGTTGCCAGCCTCAAATCCGGCAAGATCGCGTTTGCGGCGGAAGACCCCGATAACGCGCAAAACTTCCCGCGCAACCTGTTCGTGTGGCGTTCCAATTTGCTGGGTTCGTCCGGCAAAGGGCATGAATACTTGCTCAAGTATTTGCTCGGCACAAAACACGGTGTGCAAGGCAAAGACCTTGGTGAAATGGGCGGGGTGAAACCGCAAGAAGTGAAGTGGCATACAGATGCGCCCGAAGGCAAACTCGATTTGCTGGTAACACTCGATTTCCGCATGTCCACCACCTGCTTGTATTCCGACATCGTGCTACCAACCGCAACTTGGTACGAAAAGGACGACCTCAACACTTCTGATATGCACCCGTTCATTCACCCGCTGACCGCCGCCGTCGATCCGTCATGGGAAGCGCGGAGCGACTGGGAAATCTACAAGGGCATTGCCAAGGAATTCTCACGGGTATGCGTCGGGCATTTGGGGGTGGAAACCGATTTGGTGACACTGCCACTGTTGCACGATGCGCCAGCCGAATTGGGTCAAGCTTTCGGCGTGAAGGATTGGAAAAAAGACCAATGCGACCTGATTCCGGGCAAAACTGCCCCAGCCATGATTGCGGTCGAACGCAATTACCCCGAAACCTACGCTCGCTTCACCTCGATTGGCCCCTTGATGGAAAAGCTCGGTAACGGCGGCAAAGGCATTGGCTGGAATACCGAAACCGAAATCGCATTCCTCGGCAAACTCAACCATCAGCACACCAGCGGCACGAATGAAGGTCGTCCGTGCCTGAACAGTGCGATTGATGCGGCGGAAATGATCCTCTCACTTGCCCCCGAAACCAACGGGCAAGTGGCGGTGAAAGCGTGGGCAGCTTTGTCGAAAATCACCGGCATTGACCACACCCATCTCGCCTTGAACAAGGAAGACGAGAAAATCCGCTTCCGCGACATCGTGGCGCAACCGCGCAAAATCATTTCCAGCCCTACGTGGTCGGGTTTGGAAGATGAACATGTGTCATACAACGCCGGTTATACGAACGTTCACGAGCTGATTCCGTGGCGCACTTTGACGGGGCGGCAACAGTTCTACCTTGACCATGACTGGATGCGTGATTTCGGCGAAAGCATGTTGGTGTATCGCCCGCCGATCAACACCAAAACCATCAAGCCGATGCTCAACCAAAAGTCCAACGGCAACCCCGAACTGGCATTGAACTGGATTACCCCGCATCAAAAATGGGGCATCCACTCTACTTACACCGACAATTTGCTGATGCTCACGCTGTCACGCGGCGGGCCGATTGTGTGGATGAGTGAGGATGATGCCAAAAAGCTGGGCATTGTCGATAACGACTGGATCGACCTGTTCAACGCCAACGGTGCAATCGCAGCGCGGGCAGTGGTCAGCCAGCGCGTCATGCCGGGGATGGTAATGATGTACCACGCGCAAGAGCGCATTGTGAACGTACCCGGTTCTGCCATTACCGGCGAACGCGGCGGTATTCACAACTCTGTTACCCGTGTGTGCCCGAAACCGACGCACATGATCGGCGGTTACGCGCAACAGGCTTACGGCTTCAACTACTACGGTACGGTCGGCTCTAACCGCGATGAATTCGTCATTGTGCGCAAGATGACCAATGTCGATTGGCTGGACGGCGAAGGTAATGACACGATTCAGGAGGCAGTAAAATGAAAATCCGTTCCCAAGTCGGCATGGTGCTGAATTTAGACAAGTGCATCGGCTGCCATACCTGCTCGATTACTTGCAAAAACGTCTGGACTTCACGCGAAGGCATGGAATATGCGTGGTTCAATAACGTCGAAACCAAACCCGGTATTGGTTATCCCAAAGAATGGGAGAATCAGGACAAGTGGAAAGGCGGCTGGTTGCGCCGTGCCGATGGCAAGATTGAGCCGCGCATTGGCGGGCGGTTTCGGGTATTGGCGAATATCTTTGCCAACCCCGATTTGCCCGCGATTGACGACTATTACGAGCCGTTCGATTTCGATTACCAACACTTGCACAACGCACCCGATAGCAAGCATCAGCCAGTGGCACGCCCACGTTCGCTGATCTCTGGGCAGCGCATGGACAAGATCGAATGGGGGCCAAACTGGGAAGAAATCCTCGGCACGGAATTTTCCAAACGCCGCAAGGACAAAAACTTCGACCAGATTCAGGCGGACATTTACGGTGAATTTGAAAACACCTTTATGTTTACCCTGCCGCGTTTGTGCGAACACTGCTTGAATCCGGCGTGTGTCGCGTCTTGCCCCAGCGGTGCGATTTACAAGCGTGACGAAGACGGCATTGTGTTGATCGACCAGGACAAATGCCGGGGCTGGCGCATGTGCGTGAGTGGTTGCCCTTACAAAAAGATTTACTACAACTGGAAGTCCGGTAAATCCGAGAAGTGCATTTTCTGCTACCCGCGCATTGAAGCGGGGATGCCGACGGTGTGTTCGGAAACCTGCGTGGGGCGCATCCGTTACCTTGGCGTATTGTTGTATGACGCGGATCAGATTGAGTCCGCCGCCAGTACACCTAACGAAAAGGATTTGTACCAAAAGCAGTTGGAAGTATTCCTCGACCCATTCGACCCGAAAGTGATTGAACAGGCGAAGAAAGACGGCATTCCTGACAATGTGCTGAAAGCCGCGCAAGAGTCCCCCGTGTGGAAGCTCGCGATGGATTGGAAGCTGGCACTGCCGTTGCACCCTGAATACCGTACCTTGCCAATGGTGTGGTACGTGCCGCCACTCTCCCCGATTCAATCGGCGGCGGATGCGGGCAAGATCGGCTACGACGGCGTATTGCCGGATGTGGACAGCTTGCGGATTCCGGTGCGCTACCTCGCCAACTTGCTCACTGCGGGCGATGAAGAACCCGTCAAACTGGCACTCAAACGCCTGATGGCAATGCGCCAATACAAGCGAGCGGAAACCGTGGAAGGCATCCACGATACCCGTGCGTTGGAACAAGTCGGTTTGTCGGAAGCGCAAGCCAAGGAAATGTACCGTTACCTCGCGATTGCCAATTACGAAGACCGTTACGTGATTCCTACCAGTCACCGCGAACTGGCACGCGAAGCCTTCCCCGAACGCGGCGGCTGCGGTTTCAGCTTCGGCGACGGTTGCGGCACTAGCACGGGGAATAACGAGGTCAACCTGTTCGGCGGGCGCAAGCAGACCGTGACAATGGTGCAGAAAATCGACTTCGTGAAGCAGGAGGTCAAGCCATGATCAAGATTTTTGCCGTACTGGCACGCTTAATGGATTACCCCACGGCGGAACTGATCGAAGCGCGGAGTGCTTTGATTGACGTAGTGCGCGAAGAAACCCGTTTGCCGCAGAGCTTGCGCGATTCCCTGACCGCTTTTATCCAGCAACTGGGTACGGGCGATTTGCTGGATGCGCAGGAAGATTACGTGGCGCTGTTTGATCGCGGGCGTTCGCTGTCTTTGTTGCTGTTTGAACACGTTCACGGCGAATCGCGGGATCGTGGGCAGGCAATGGTGGATTTGCTCCAGCAATACCGCGATGCGGGGCTGGAACTGAGCGTCAAGGAATTGCCGGATTACATCCCGTTGTATCTGGAATACCTCGCCACCCGCAGCGAAGCGGAAGCGGCGCAAGGCTTGGGGGATGTTCACCCCATTCTCGCGCTGTTATCGGCACGTTTGCAGGAACGCGGCAGTCATTACCACCTGTTGTTTGATGCGTTGCTGGCGATGATTGGCATCCAGCCGAACATGGGGGAATTGCGCGGTAAAGTGGCAACTGAACCCCGCGATGACACCGCCGCTGCGATGGATAAGGTCTGGGAAGAGGAAATGGTCGCCTTTGTGGAAGACAAAGGCGCGTCGTGCCGACCCACCCAATCCACCAACCAAACCCACACGCTGCATTTTCGGGAGAACTGATATGTCTTACTTTGATTCACTTTTCTTTGGGCTGTACCCGTATGTGGCGGGGGCAGTGTTTCTGATTGGTAGCTGGCTGCGTTATGACCAAGCGCAATATACGTGGCGTGCGGGTTCTAGCCAGATGCTCAGTAAATCTGGGATGCAGGTGGCAAGTAATTTGTTCCACGTGGGCATTCTGGTGATTTTCTTTGGGCATTTAGTCGGTTTGCTGATGCCGCATTGGTTGTATGAACCGTTTATGTCACCCGGTACTAAACAGGTGATGGCGATTCTGGTCGGTGGGATTGCGGGGGCGGCTTGTTGGTATGGCGCGTTCTTGCTGTTCATGCGCCGCAAGAATGATCCACGGGTACGCGCTACCGGCTCAACGATGGACTTGGTGGTGATTGGTATTTTGCTGGTGCAAGTGACGTTGGGTTTGCTGACCATCATTCCGACCTTGGGGCATCTGGATGGCAGCAATATGCTGAAACTGGCGGAATGGGCGCAATCCATTGTGTTCTTCAAGGGCGGTGCAGCGGCGCATCTGGCGGATGTGGGCTTTATCTTTAAGCTGCACATTTTCCTTGGATTGACCGTGTTCCTGTTGTTCCCGTTTACGCGCTTGGTGCATATCTGGAGCGTGCCGGTGCAATACGTGAATCGTCAGTATCAGATCGTGCGGGCGCGGGGGTAATTTATGGAAGTTGGAACGTATACCCCCGTGCGTGTTGGTGCGCAAGTGCTGGCTGAGGAGGCGATTGCGGAAGAGTTGCAATACCACCCGGCAGCACAATTGGATGAAGCATGGCAAGCAGCGGCAACCAGCTTGGTGGTGAAAACCTTGCTGGAACAGCGTGCTGCACAATTGGGTATCGAAGCCGCTAGTGAAGAAGAACGCACTGCCCTGTTGTTGGAAAGGGAGCTGCAAGTGCCTGATCCAACAGAGGCGCAGTGTCTTCACTATTTTCAGAGCAATCGGCAACGCTTTCAAACACCGGTATTGCTGGCAGTGAGTCATATCTTGCTGCCCGCCGCACCGGATGATGTGCAGCAACGTGACCAACAGCGCATTCTGGCGACGCAATTGCTGCGGCAGTTGCAAGCTGACGCGGACAGCTTTACGGCATTAGCCCAGCAATATTCTGCCTGCCCATCATCGGGGCAGGGTGGCAGTCTGGGGCAATTGTCGAAAGGGCAAACCGTGGAGGAATTCGAGCGGCAAGTATGGCGCTTGCCGGTCGGACTTGCCGAACAGCCAGTGGAAACGCGCTTTGGTTTCCATCTGGTGCGCGTCGATCAGCGCGTGGAAGGCGAGCCGTTGGAATATGAGCATGTGGCAACGCGCATCCGTCAGTATTTGCATGAGCAAGTAACGCGGCGGGCGTTGAGCCAATACTTGCAGGTGTTGGGTGCAGAAATTGGTGTTGAGGGGATTGCCTTCAATGCCGCCGGTTCGCCGTTAGTGCAGTAAGGGTGGGTGGTGGTGTATGGGTAATGGATTGGTTGACCCGTTTGGGCGTGAAATTAGCTATTTGCGGGTATCGGTGACGGATCGCTGTGACCTGCGGTGTTTTTACTGTATGCCCGAACACTTCAACGATTATACCGTGCCGGATCATTGGCTGAGCTTCGAGGAAATCGAGCGGGTCACGGCAGCGTTTGCCGCCTTGGGCGTGAGTCGGTTGCGCTTGACAGGTGGTGAACCGTTGGTGCGCAAGGGCTTGCCTGAACTGGCGACGCGGCTGGCAGCATTACCCGGTATTACCGATTTATCCTTAAGCACCAATGCTAACCGCCTTGCGCATGAGGCAGTGGCACTCAAGCAGGCAGGCGTTTCCCGCCTCAATATCAGTCTCGATAGCCTGCAACCCAAACGCTTTCAACTCATTACCAAAGGCAAGTTGGATAAAGTCATGACAGGCTTGATGGCAGCCAAAGCTGCCGGATTTGCTCCGATCAAAATCAATATGGTGGTGATGCAGGGCATCAACGACGACGAAGTGCTGGATATGGTGGAATTCTGTCTGGAACACCGTTTCACCCTACGTTTTATCGAAACCATGCCGATGGGTGAAACGGGACGCAATGCCCGCGATTCGTATTACCTGAGCCTGCAAACGGTTAAGGCACGGTTGGCGGAACACTACAATTTGTTGCCGTCGATTATGGAGGGTGGTGGCCCGGCACAGTATTACACCATTGGCGATACGGGGTTGAAGATTGGGTTTATTACGCCGATTTCGCAGCATTTTTGTGCTACCTGTAACCGTGTGCGGCTGGGTGTGGATGGCACGTTGTATTTGTGTCTGGGGCAGGAACACAGCGTGGCATTGCGTCCTTTATTGCGGGCGGGGATTAGCGATGTGGCGTTGCAAGGAGTGATCCGCAAGGCGTTGTGGCTGAAGCCGCTGGAGCATAACTTCAACCAAACGCAAACGCAGGTGTTGCGGTTTATGTCGATGACGGGGGGGTAGGCAATAAAATGATGGCTACCTTTTTCCAGCGCGATTGGCGGCAAGCCCGAAGACCTGAAGGTGGAATACGCCAGCGAAACCTTTGAGGACGATGAAAAAACCCTCACCATCGGTGGCGTGGAAATGTCGCTAAACTTTCCAAAGACTTGCACGGGCGCAATGTGCATCAGACGTACTTGCAGCTAGAGGCGGAGTAATGTCTGGACGGGGCATTTGCCTATACGTGAGACTTTTGCTATGTTTGAACCCAAATCATACAGGTATTTACTAATCGTATGCGTAAGCACATTGTCACATTCCTCATCTTGCTGATGGCTGCCCTGCCAGTCTGGTCAGCGTCGATGGTGTGCCATCATGTGCCAACGCCGCAAGCCACCGACCATCACTGCTGCCTTGAGATGCAAACACAGCAGTCGGCGCAAGTGTCCGCTGATACCTGCCATTGCGACCAACTCCAGCACGCTCAATTTATCTTGAGCCTGCCGGAAATGCCAGCCGCTGCACCAACCAACCGTTTTATCCCGCCTGCTTTGTCATTCCAGCCTTTGCCCGAACGCACTGACGTGCTCTATCGCCCACCGATTGCCTAAAGAACCTTCCGCATCCCTTTTCTGCGTATTTGGTTTTTTAGGTGAATAACGATGAACAATTATTTGATTGCTGCCTTAAGCGGCTGCTTGCTCATGGGTATGGCAAGCCTCCCCTTGGCTGTATTTGCCCACGGTGGCGAAGACCACAGCCACGATGACGCGCCCCCTGCGCCCATTATTGCCCCCAATAACAGTGGCATACGCTGGGAATTACAATCGCCCGACGTGGAATTGCTCGGCGCACTCCATGACGGCAAACTGACCCTGTATGCCAGCCATTTCCGCGACAACACCCCGATTCCCAATGCCAACATCGAGCTGGAAAGCAAGGGGCAAAAGCTGCTGCTGCAAACCGATGTCAACGGCATAGGTGAAACAGAGGCAGCATGGTTGCAACAAGCGGACAAACGCGAATTGCTGGCAACCGTGCAAGCCAAGGGTGTCAACGATTTGCTAGTGGGCAAACTGGCGTTTAGCAATGGCACAGCACAAGCCACCCGCTTGACCGATGGCAGCGTGTTCATGCCGCAAGCGTCCCAACAAATTCTTGGCTTACACACCACGGCCAGTAAACCGCAAACCGTTGCCCAACGTGTCACCCTTAATGGCGTAGTCGTGACCGACCCGAACGCCAGCGCAGTGATTCAACCGCCGCTGAGCGGACGGTTACTTGCACCGGAAAACGGCTTCCCCAGCATTGGCAGCACGGTCAAAAAAGGGCAAATCCTCGCCATCCTCGAACCCGCCGCCAGCAATACCGACAAGGGCGACCAGCAAGACAAAATCGCTGAAGTACGCTCCGAACTGGCACTGGCAGAGAAAAACGCCGCACGCCTGACTAGCATTGCAGGCGTTATTCCACAAATGGAAGTGGATGCCGCCCGCAACACCGCCGAGACCCTCAACGCCCGCCTTAAAGCCCTGCAAAGCCACCTTGCGCAACAGCCACAACCGCTGTTTGCCCCACTGTCCGGCATTATCAGCAGTGCCAAGGTAGTGTTAGGGCAACAAGCCAACGCAGGCGATGTCCTGTTTGAAATCATCGACCCAGCACAGCTACAAGTCGAAGCCCTCGCCTACGACGCAACGGTAGCAGCACAAATCACCGGTGCAACCACCACCCTCAACGGTCAAACCCTGACACTGGACTTCATCGGCAGCAGCCAACAACTGCGCAACCAAGCACTACCCCTCCGCTTCACGGTCTTGCCCCCTTCACCCCTTGCGGGGGAAGGGCTGGGGATGGGGGGTTCTTCTACTCTCACCGTCGGGCAACCGCTCAAACTCGCCGTGCAAACCCGCACCAGCATTCAAGGCACGCCCTTACCCGCCAGCAGCGTGGTCAATAATAACCAGCAACAGCCAACCGTGTGGGTAAAAACCGCCGCCGAACGCTTCACCCCCCACACCGTCAAGCTGCAAACGCTGGATGCCGATACCGTAATCATTACCGAAGGCTTGCCGAACAGCAGTATCCGCGCCGTCACCAGCAGCGCGGTCTTGCTGTCGCAAGTGCGCTAGGGGGTTGCCATGTTTAACGCGATTATCCAGACCAGCCTGAAACAACGCTTGTTTGTGTTGATGGGGGCATTGCTGCTGATGTTGTACGGGCTGTTTACCCTGCGGCAATTGCCCGTGGACGTATTCCCCGACCTCAATAAACCCACCGTCACCCTGATGACCGAAGCCGAAGGTATCGCCCCGGAAGAGGTCGAACAACTAGTCACCTTCCCGCTGGAAACGGCGATGAATGGGCTGGAAGGCGTGACACGGGTACGTTCCGTCTCCGGTGTGGGCTTGTCGATTGTGTACGTGGAATTTGGCTGGGGGACGGACATTTACCGTAACCGCCAGCAAGTCTCGGAACGGCTGGGCGCTGTCACTAACCAGTTGCCTGTCGGGGTTGTGCCGCAAATGTCGCCGATCAGTTCGATCATGGGTGAGATTTTGCTGGTGGCAATGACGGCGGAAGAACCCCTCACCCCCAGCCCCTCTCCCTCAAGGGGAGAGGGGAGCAAGATTACACCGATGGAGGTGCGGGATTTGGCGGAGTGGGTGGTGCGCCCGCGCTTGCTGGGGATTCCGGGGGTGTCGCAAGTGATTCCGATGGGCGGCGAAGTGCGCCAGTACCGCATTACCCCCGATGTGGCAAACATGGAACGCCTCAATATCAGCATCAGCCAGTTGCAAACCGCGCTGCACGGCTTTGCCAGCAACACCAGCGGCGGCTTTCTGGAAGCACAGTCGCAGGAATACCTGATCCGCAACATTGGGCGCACCACCAAGCTGGAAGACATGCAGCAATTAGTGGTAGCACACCGCGACAACGTGCCGATCCTGCTGCAACAGGTGGCGAAGGTGGAATTTGCTGCTGGGGTGAAACGCGGGGAAGCCAGTTTCATGGGCAAACCGGCGGTGATCCTGTCGGTGCAAAAGCAGCCCAGCGTCGATACGGTCAAGCTCACCCGTGAAGTAGAAAGCGCCTTGGCAGAGATCAACCGCAACCTGCCAGCCGGGGTAAAGGCGGATAACCTGCTGTTCAAGCAAGCCAACTTCATCGAAAGCGCCATCAGCAATGTGGAAGAAGCCTTGCGTGACGGGGCTATCATGGTGGTGATTGTGCTGTTTTTGTTCTTGCTGAATGTGCGCACCACGCTGATTTCACTGACCGCCATCCCGCTATCCTTGCTGGCAGCAGGTTTGGTGTTTCATGCGTTTGGCTTGTCGGTCAATACCATGACGCTGGGCGGTTTGGCGATTGCCTTGGGCGAACTGGTGGATGATGCGGTGGTCGATGTGGAAAACGTGCTGCGCCGCCTGCGCCAGAATGCCTTGCTGCCACAGCCCTTGCCTGCCTTGCAAGTGATTGCGGCGGCTTCGCGGGAAGTGCGTTCCGGGGTGGTGTATGCCACGCTGATTGTGGTGCTGGTGTTCGTGCCGCTGTTCTTTCTGGCGGGGATTGAGGGGCGGCTGTTTACGCCCTTGGGCATTGCCTACATTGTGTCGATACTGGCAAGTCTGGGGGTGGCGGTCACGGTGACGCCGGTGTTGTGCTATTACTTGCTGAAGAACCCCTCACCCCAACCCCTCTCCCTCAAGGGGCGAGGGGCTAAGAAAATTGCCCTCTTGTTCCCCTCTCCCCCTGAGGGAGAGGGGCTAGGGGTGAGGGGTACGGGCGACAGCCCGCTAGTCCACCTCCTCAAACGCCTCGACACCCGCCTGCTGCACTGGTCATTTCGCCACGTCAAGCTATTGCTCAGTGCTGCCGTGATCGTGGTATTGCTCGCCATCGCCAGCATCCCTTTTTTCCCCCGTGCGTTCCTGCCCGCGTTCAACGAAGGCACGTTGACGGTCAGCCTGCTGTTGCAACCGGGCATTTCCCTGACCGAATCCAACCGCATTGGCACATTGGCAGAAAACCTGTTGTTGCAAGTGCCGGAGGTGAAACAGGTCGGGAGGCGCACCGGACGCGCTGAACTGGACGAACACGCGGAAGGGGTGCATTCCAGCGAAATTGACGTAGATCTGGAGCCTTCGGAACGTGGGCGTGACGGGGTATTGGCGGACATTCGCAGCCGATTGGCGGTGATTCCGGCTGCCATCAATATCGGGCAACCGATTTCGCACCGCCTTGACCATTTGCTTTCTGGAGTCAGGGCGCAAATAGCCTTGAAAGTGTTTGGTGATGACACTGACACCTTACGCAGCTTGGCAACGGCGCTGCAAACCCGCTTGGCAGCGATTCCCGGCGTGGTTGATCTGCAACTCGAAAAACAGGTGCGCATCCCGCAATTGCAGGTACGGGTCGATTACAACAAAGTGCAGCAATACGGCGTTACCCCTGCCAGCATCAACCAGGCTCTCGAAACCCTTGCCAATGGCGCAAGCGTCGCGCAAGTGCTGGACAACAACCGCCGGGCTGACGTGGTGATCCGCTTGCAAGACATTGACCGCACGGCTCATGGCTTGCGCAATCTGCTGGTGGAAACCCATTCCGGTTACATTCCCTTGCAGCAGATTGCCAGCATCGAAGACAGCAGCGGCCCCAACCAGATCGTGCGCGAAAACAGCCGCCGCCGCATTGTGCTGTCTGCCAATGCCGCTGATGGTGCGGATATGGCAGGTGTGGTGCAAGCCATCCGTGCCGAACTTGCCGATTTCCCGCTACCCGAAGGCTATTTCACCCGCCTCGAAGGGCAGTTCCAAGCACAAGAGGAAGCTACCCAACTCATTGCCATGCTGGCGCTGGTCTCACTGACGCTGATTTTTCTGGTGCTGTACAGTCGTTACCAATCCAGCGTGTTGGCGCTCATCATCATGGGAAATATCCCGCTGGCATTGGTTGGTGGGGTGGTGGCGCTGTGGCTGGCGGGGCAAACGCTGTCGGTGGCAAGTCTGGTCGGCTTCATCACGCTGGCGGGGATTTCAACCCGCAACGGCATCCTCAAAATCAGCCATTACCAGCATCTGGTACAGCATGAAGGCGAAACGTTCGGCATCCCCATGATCGTGCGCGGCAGTCTGGAACGCCTGACACCCGTGTTGATGACCGCGTTGGTGGCAGCGTTTGCGTTGTTGCCCCTGATCTTAGCCAGCGGCGAACCGGGCAAGGAAATTTTGCATCCGGTGGCATTAGTCATTTTCGGCGGGTTGGTCAGTTCCACCCTGCTGGATACCCTGCTCACCCCGGTACTGTTTTACCGCTGGGGCGAGCAACCGTTGAACCAATTGTTATCCACTCAAGGAGATTCCCATGAAACTGTTTAAAACCACCCTACTGGCGGCATCACTGCTATTTGCAGGTTATGCCGTGGCGCATACCGATGAATTCCTCGACAGCCAAAAATCCCCGCACGATGGGCAAATCCGCATGACCGATACCCACCACCTTGAATTAGTGATTAAGGACAAAGACATTACTGTGTACGTGATGAACCACGCCAATGAAGCCCAGCCCAGCGCGGGAATGACCGCCACTGCTACGGTGCTTTCTGGTGAAACCAAAACCGAGGTGAAACTCGAACCAGCGGAGGAAAACCTGCTGAAAGGCACGGGCGATTTCAAAACCAGTGAGGATATGAAAGTGGTGCTTTCGGTCACGCCTGCGCCGATGACAGTACGCTACACGCCGCTCCAGAAAACAGAAGCTCCGGCAACGGCAACACCAGCGAAAGATGAAGCCAAGCAATGAGCGTTGGGTGGGTGAAGCATCAGCAACACCCGCCCCTCACTTTCAAGCCGAGTTATTCTGGTTTAATAGTACGTTCCATACTCACATTGCTCCCATAGCCAGTGTATAACTCAAACCCAATACGGCACACACGCCGATCACTTTCATCACATCTACCTTGTATTTCCACAGCGCGACGAATGCACCTATTGCCACCACCACGGCGAACCATTCAAACGGGGCAACAAACGGGGTCGCATCTGTCGCTTTAGGCCAGAACGTATGCCACGCGAAAAACACCGCTAGATTCATAATCACACCCACCACCGCAGCGGTCACGCCCGTCAAGGGTGCGGTAAATTTGAGGTCATTACGCGAGCTTTCCACCACTGGCCCCACAGCAAGAATGAACAGGAATGACGGTAAAAACGTGAAAAAGGTGGCGACGGCAGCCCCGGCAAAGCCTGCTGCAATCGGGTTGGCTACCACTGTTTTTGCCACACCGCCCAGATAGCCGACCCAAGTAACCACCATGATTAACGGCCCCGGCGTGGTTTCACCCAATGCCAAACCATCCATCATTTGCGCACCCGTCAACCAGCCGAACTGCTCCACACCGCCTTGGTAGACGTAAGGCAACACCGCATACGCCCCGCCAATGGTCAGGAATGCCGCTTTGGTGAAGAAGTTACCCATCTCGCTCAAGGCTTGATTGCCACTCAATGCGAACATCGCAACTGCCCAAATGCCGATAAAAGCGACGACAGTGATACCCAGTTTTGCCCACGAAAATTTGGCGTGTGCGGGCGTTGGCGTATGATCATCAATCACCGCCGCGCCGTATTGCTTATCCGATGCACCATGCCCGCCACCACCTTTGAACTTGTCCGGCATGACTTTGCCACCAATGATACCCAGCAAAGCGGCTGCCAACACAATCCACGGGAAACCCACATCAAACACAAAGATAGCGACAAAAGCGGCGGCGGCGATACCCCATAGGACGCTGTTTTTCAGCGCCTTCGAGCCAATCCGCCACGCAGCAAACAGCACAATCGCCACCACTGCGGGTTTTATGCCATAGAACAAACCTTGCATCAGCGGCACATCGCCCCATGCCAGATACACCCCCGCCAATACCGATAGCAGCAAGAACGCAGGCATAAAGAACAACACTCCCGCCATGACCGCACCGAGTACCCCGTGCATCAACCAACTAATGTAAATCGCTAACTGGATCGCTTCCGGCCCCGGCAAGATCATGCAGAAATTCAGCGCGTGTAAAAAACGGTGTTCTGAAATCCAGCGTTTCTTTTCCACCAGATCGGTGTGCATCAGGGCAATTTGCCCCATCGGGCCACCAAAGCTGATGAAGCCAAGTTTCAGCCAGTAGAAAAACGCTTCACCCAAGGTTGGGGCTTGCGGTGCAGTCTGTGGGTTATCGCTCAAAGGGAATCCTCCTGTAAGGAAAAAGCGCAATAAAGGTCATCGAGGAGCTGCCCGCCTTCCGCCAGCAGCACGTCATCATTCGGGGAGCGGTGTTTCAAACCTTTCAGCAGCACCGCAAACCCGGCGGCTTCCGGCGCATTGCCACCCACATCCAGCGTATGCACCAGATGCGCCAAGCGTTGCAGCCCAATATCTTGAGCCAGCCCAAAGCTATGCAGCAAGGTTTCAAACGTCACGTAGCGTCCAATGTGGCTAAAACGCGCCCCGTCAAAATCGAAACCGAGCGCGTCGGTGGGGCAAACGGCGGTATCGCCCAACCACAGAAATTGCGCTTGCGGGTCAATGAAACGGTGGATCAGCCATGCAGAGGCAAGGCGGTCTACCCACAAATCGCGGCGGGTTGCCCATGTTTTGCCTTGGAAATCGGCAAGGGTAAGCCGTTCCGGTTCACCTTGCTGGAATGAGGGTTCGGCACACGTCAGCCGCCCGTGCAATGCTGCTTCTGCGGTGTGTAAGCGTTCGTGTGCGGTGACTTGCAACGGATGCGGGAAATAATCCGTGTCGGTAATGGCGGTGAGCCGTTTGCTGAGATTTTTCAGTTGTTTGCGGGTAGCAGCAAGATCGGTTGCCAGCGGGTCGAATTGCGCCAAGTCATCCAGCCACGCGCTGTATTCGGCACTGCGATCAAACAAAGCGGGGAAACTGTCGGCTTGTTGCGCATCGGCTTGCAGTGCCAGCACCCACGCCTCGCCGCCTGATTTATGGGTGTCTTCGGCAATGCCATCAAACCGTGCATGGGTATCAGGGCGTGAGGGCAATAGCCACACGCCATCACGCAGGCTGGCGCAACCAAGGGTTTTTAATGCCCGCCAGATGCGCATTCGTGCCGTGGCGTTTTCGGTGGGCAGGGAAATAATGAGTAATAACCAATTCATTTGATCATAGTAGCAAGCTCTACAATAAAGTTATAACTATAACTTTATTGATTTTGCATCAGCCGCTTTCTTCAGCCATAACGACCATCCACACGCGGTTTGATCAACATTGGCGCATACAGCCACACAAACAGCGCAAATGCTGCAATCCAGATAAATTGCGCACTCAATATCCAAACGGGATAAAACTGCGGCAACAGCCCCGCAGCGACCACCCGCACCAGCGTACCGATTAGCAATAAGCCGAAAATCAGGCTGACCAACGACGGCGGCTCAGCCACATTACGCCCGGTATGCCCCAGGGTCACACGCGCCATCATCCCCACCGTCAGGGTCGCAATTCCGCCATACGCAAACGCATGAACTGCCAAAAACGGTGAAATTCCCGCCGCCACGCTCAGAAATTTCAGCGCAAAACCCGCAATCAACCAGCCATACGCCAGATACAGCACCCACAACAACGGTTTTTGCCAGATATTGGGGTGATACCAGCCCCACAAACGCAAAATATGTAACGGCACTTGCACCAATGCCAAAAGTGCTGCCGCCCACGCTGCGCCGCGATGACCGCTTGCCATTGCCAGCAAATCCGCCAGCATAAACAGCAAAAACAAAATCAGGCTGGCGCGATCAATCCACGAATGGTTCTGCGCAGTAAACGGGCAACTCACGCCACGTTCGATGAAAAACGGGATTACCCGCCGCCCCATTGTCAAAATCAACGCTACAATGACGTAAAAACCCGCATACAAACCCAGTTGCATTCCTTGCGCCCAAATACCCAGCAAACCCAGATAAAACAACGCATTCGCCAGCAACAGCAACCCAACCTTGCCCACAATCGCGGCTTGATTCCATTGTTTCGCTCGGATAATGGGCAGTGCTGCCGCGATCAGTAAGCCGCTGAGCCACAATACATCCAACACTGCCGTCCAAAACAGCGGCAATCCGGTAAATGGCAATACCCGCGCCGCCAACCACAATCCCACCAATAGCAGCAATGGCGTACCACTCAAGGTTTGTTGCCCCGTCCAGTTTTTGATAGCCGTCAACAAAAATCCCGCCGCAACCGCCGCCGCATACCCAAATACCATTTCATGCGCGTGCCAAGTTACCGACGGGTAAGCGCTGTGCAAGCCTTGCCAGTTAAAGCTGTAAAGGGCAGTCCATAACAACATGCCCACAACCGCATACAAACCCGCCGCCAGAAAGAACGGGCGGAAACCGAGGTGGGTAAACGCATGACGCTGTGAAGCGGGCGGGGTAATCTCCAGTTTTATCATGGCGAAGTTTTCTCACTAATAAAGTTGATGTAAACACTAGGGTAATCGCGTGGGGCGGGCGTTGATCTACATCAAGTGGCATTTTGGATGCGAATGGCATTGCACCACCCGCACACGCTTTAGCTTACCGACACAATACGTCAGTACGAGTGCTTTCCACGATTGCCCCTGCATCTGCGATAATGTCTTCCGGCACATTCAAATCACGCAAGGCTTTGACCAGATTTTCCACGGTGGCATCGAAATGCACATCAGAAAGCCCCATGTGATCGACCATGTGCTGGTGAGCGGAACGCATGTCCTTACCCGCATAACCGCCCTCCGCGCCCAACGCAAAGGAAATGAAATCCTTTTGGTGTTGGCGTTGCTTTTCCATATTGATATTTGCGAAAAAGTGTTTGACGCGATCATCTGTCAGCATGTATTCGTAAAAACGATCAACCGCTGCATCCACTGCGGCTTTACCACCAATACGCTTAAAAACATCTCTCATTGTGAGCTTTCCTTGTGACTAAAAAACATGAATAAAACTAACCCCAGCAATACAAAACACCACACGGCAAACGCTATCCACACGATCAGCAATGAAATCCACTGCAACGGCGGAAATTCTGCCGCCAAACCCAGCCGGAAACTGGCAACCGCGTACATCCCCAGCGGAAACACCATGCTCCACATCGCAGGCTCGTAGCGTAGCGGGTAACGTTTCACCCCGTGCTTCCACAGCCCAAAGATCACCAGCATCGGAATCCACCACGTTGCCCACGACCACAATAGCATCGCCACGCCGTCAATAAACGGGTGCAAGGCTTGTAAAAAGCTCAGGGTCGTTGAGGTTTGCAGCAATACCGTTCCGGCATTCACCCCTGCCGCCGCTGCACCCATAATGACCCACAACAACGGCGAAGTGTCTTCCGGCTGAAATCGTTGGAAGAAGATCCGGTAGCAAAATAAGGTGACAAAAATTCCGTATAACACCAGCCCCAGCAGCCACAGCAAATGCACTTCCACCAGCATGTAATCGGTGTAAATGCCCAAATCCGGCGCAACCATCACCCCCAGCAATACCAGCGATTGCGTGGCAATAATCGAGGTCAGCCAATCGCCATGCACCACATTCACGGTATGCGGATGCGTCAAAAACGTCAGCACGCTAAAGCTCAGGTACAACAGCAACGACCACACCACAAACGCGATTGCCCAACACACCAACGCCCATTGCGGATAGCCGTGTTGATGCAGCAAAATCCCCACCACATTGGTCGATACCACCAACGTAAAAAACGCAAATACCCGTCGGATATTCAACAAGTCGATTTTCACCGCTTGCGGGAAACGCCACAAACGCCACGCACTCAAGCCCAGCATCACCACCCATGCCAGCAAAGCGGCGGCAAATAACCCCTTAGCCAGAACATTCTGCCCGATCATATCGAAGGCAATGCTCAAAATACCGCTCGCCATTGCCACCGCAAAATAGCCCGGCGGCAAGCCTTCCAGCCAGCGCAGGGCATTATCGTTTGGTGCGGTTTGTGTCACGGCTTAACCCGTACTCCACCCACGCGGACGTTGCATCCCCGCAATCTTGCAGGTCTGTTTCACATAGCCATACGGGAATAACTGGAACAATTGCTGCTTGGCAGCTTTTTTGTCGATGCCTTGCTGTTTTGCCATGAAATCGGTGACGTGGCGAATATCGGGCGTGATTTGGTTCTCGCCCCACGAATCGCGCACGAAGTTCAATACCACCCAATACGCATCGGTCAATTCGATGTTTTCTTCGGCGGCTAAGGCGTGGGCAAGGTCTGGATTCCAGTCTTCGGGGTTGACGAGATAGCCTTCGGCATCGCGTTCAGCGTTTATTTCTGTGAGCATGATGCATCTCCTTTTCCTACTAAACCATTCAAATTCAAGTATAACGATAAGCCTTAACCCTTACATAACGATATTTTTTGCTGTCTAATATCGGAATCGTCGATATAAAGAGTACCGCATGGATACCGAACAAGCCCGTACGTTCCTCGCGATTGCTGCCCACGGCAGTTTTATTGCCGCTGCCAGCCAGCTACACCTCACGCAATCCACCGTGAGTGCGCGGATTCAACGGCTGGAGGAAACCTTGAATGCGCGGCTGTTCGTGCGCAATCGCTCCGGCGCGAGCCTGACACCCGCAGGGCGACGCTTTCTGGAATACGCCAAACGGCTGGTATTCACCGCAGAACAGGCGATTCACGACGTGGGTTCATCCAGCCGTTACCGCGCCACGCTGCGTGTCGGTGGGCGCATTGCGTTGTGGGAAGGTTTTTTGCCGCAATGGGTCGGGTGGATGCGCCGCACCAATCCCGATGTGGCGATGCGCACGGAAATCGGCTTTGAAGATGACCTAATGCGCCGCTTGATTGAAGGCACGCTCGATCTGGGTTTGATGTACACGCCCAGTCATCAGCCGGGGTTAATCGTTGAACATTTGTTTGACGAACGTCTGATTCTGGTCAGCAGTCGCCCCGATGTTCACGAACCGGGGTCGGGTTATGTCCACGTTGATTGGGGTGCAAGTTTTCATGCGCAGCACCGCCAAAGTTTCCCGCAAATGGAAACCCCTGCGTTGGTGGCGAATATCGGCTGGCTGGCAATCCAACTGGTGCTGGCGAATGGCGGCTGCTGTTTCTTGCCGGTGCGTTTGGCACAGCCGTTGTTGACAACGCGGCAATTGTTTCCGGTGTTGGGTGCACCGGAATACGACCATCCGGCGTACATGGTTTACCCGCAAAAAGCGGAGAGCATGGTGTTGGAACAGGCGGTGCAGGGTTTGCGGGAGGTGGCGAAGCAGCAGCGTTAACCCACACTTTCCTCATACGTCTTGCCATCGCGAATATGATACAGCCGCTTAAAGGTCGGAATAATCTTCTCATCATGCGTGACCACAATAATCGCGGTTTGATGCTGTTGCGCCATGTCGTTGAGGATTTTCACCACCGCCAATGCCCGTTCGCCATCCAGCGGCGCGGTGGGTTCGTCGGCAAGAATCACCGGCGGATTATTTGCCAATGCCCGCGCAATCGACACGCGCTGTTGTTCACCACCGGAGAGCAGTGCCGGATTGGATTTGGCGCGATGGGCTACGTCGAGGGCTTCGAGTAATTCCAAGGCACGACGGCGGGCTTCCTTGTTGGATTTGCCCGCCAGCATCGGCAACAGTGCCACATTGTCGGTCACGTCCAGAAACGGGATCAGGTACGGTGCTTGGAACACAAAACCAATCCGGTCGCGGCGCAAGGTGCGTAAATCTTTCACCTTCCATACCCCATCGAAAATGGCTTCGCCGCCCAAAAACATCTGCCCTGCGGTCGGGTCAATGACCGCGCCCAGACATTTCAGCAAGGTGCTTTTGCCCGAACCGCTGGGGCCGACCAGCCCGACGACTTCGCCGGGGGCAATGCGCATATCCACGCCCTTGAGTGCATCGACTGCGGTGTCGCCACTGCCGTAGCGTTTGCATAAGCCGCGCAGTTCAATGGCTGGAGTGGTGTTATCTGCCATGTTCAGCCTCCTATGGCTTCAGCGGGATCAACTTTCAACGCGGCGCGAATCGCCATGACGCTCGCCAGCGTACACACCACCACGATCACCAGCAGCCCTAGCACAGCATCCAGCGGTAACAGCAAGACGTATTTGGGGAAAACCGGTGCCCATAAGGTCGCCACCGTTTTGCCGATAATGAAACCCACCAGCCCCAAGCCGAGGGATTCCTGCAAAATCATCCATGAAATCGTGCTGTTGCGCGTACCGATCAGCTTCAACACCGCAATTTCGCGGATTTTGCCCAGCGTCATGGTGTAGATGATGAACGACACAATCGCGGTGCTGACAATGGTGAGGATGACGAGAAACAAGCCGATTTGCTTGGCGGACGTGGCAATCAGTTTTTTCACCGAAATTTCTTCCATGTCGGCGTAGGTGTAGGCTTGCAAGTGTTTCCAGCGTTGGATGTCTGCCGCCAATTGCGCCGCATCCCACCCCGCCCGCACTTGCACCAGCACGGCATTGACGTTGTGGCTGGTGGTTTGGCTCATCTGCACCGCTTCCAGCAAACCCGGCACGTTGGGGCGGTTGAAAGCGGGGTTGGCGGCGGTACGTTCACGCCCGCTCACAATCGCATCGTTGTCTTTCTGGAACTGTGCTACCTGCGCATCCGCCAGTGGGATAAACACCATCGGGTCGCCGCCGGATGACACGGTGCGCTGGCTCAAGCCGACAATGGTGTACTCGTTGCGGCGAATGCGGATTTTTTCGCCCAGCTTGAAACCGGCTTTCACGTCCGCCACGGCTTCGTAGTGCGAACGGGTAACGTGCCGACCGGCAATCAGCGACGGCGGCGCACCCGGTTGCCCCGACTCGAAACCGACTACCATCACGCGGGTATCCTTGCCCTGATGCTGCACCTGCATGGTGAAATAGGTGACATTGGCGGCTTGTTGCACCCCCGGCATTCCCAGAATGCTGCGGTACACATCGTCGGGCAGGCTGGACGATTCGGCGTAAGGCCCTTGGGTGTCTTTTTGCACCACCCACACATCCGCCTGACTGTTGCGCAATAGCACCTGCGCGTCGTCCACCATGCCGCGAAAAATCCCCGCCATCGACAGCGTGACTCCGATCAGCAAACCCAAGCCAATGCCAGTGAGGACGTATTTTGACCACGAATGCGCAATGTCACGGGCGGCAAGGCTGATCATAGTTTCTCTACCACTTTGATTTTGCTATCAGCACTGAGGGCGCTGCTGGTATAGACCACGATGGTGTCATCCGCCTGCAAGCCGCTGAGGATTTCTATTTGACCGTCGAGCGAATGGATGCCGGTTTGCACCGGGGTGAATTGCAGGCTGTTGTCAGGGGTGAGTTTCCATACGCCGGATTGCCCCGTTTGTTGCTGAATGGCGGCGTTGGGAATCACCAGCGCGGAATCTTTTTGTCCGGTTTGCAGGGTGACTTCCGCCAGTTCGCCGGAGGACAACGCAGCGGGTACGGGGGTGAACGCGATGCCGACGATACGTTCTTCGGTGACGCTATCGCTTAACGGTTCGATGCGTACCAGCTTGCCGGGTAAGGCTTGTTGCGGGGCAGAACGCAGGGTGATACTTGCCGTTTGACCCGCTTGTAAACCCAAGGCAAGGCTTTGGTCGATGCGGGCTTTGACCCAATAGCTTTGCGGGTCGGCAAGGGTGAGAACCGCCTGACCCGCAACCAGCGTTGTTCCCGGTTCGGCATCGCGGCTGGTGATCATGCCTGCAACGGACGCGGTCAGGGTGAGGTTGGCTTGTTGTTGGCGCAAGGCTTGCTGTTCGGCTTGCAGGCGTTGCTGTTCTTTTTTGGCGACAGCGGCGGCGGCATGGCTGGCTTCCACAGCGGCGTTGGCAACGGCTAAATCTTGCTGACGGGCATCGCTGCTGCTTTGACTGACGAGGGATTTGGCGGCAAGGCTTTGCTGCCGCTGGGCTTCGTGCTGGGCAAGGGTGAAGCGGGCGTTCGCTTCCTTGGTTTGCGCGTTGGCACTGGCGATGCTGGCAGTGGCGCGTTCGGCGGCTAAACCAGCGGCTTGAATGCGGGAATCGAGGTCAACCGCATCCATGATTGCCAAGGTTTGCCCCGCTTGTACGCTGTCACCGACATCGACCAACACTTGCTGGACGCGCCCCGCAGCCGTGGGGCCGATGCGGTAATTGTAACGCGCTTCCACCGTGCCAATGCCAAACACGCTGGCACTGATGGCTTGGTTTGTGACCGTCACCACCGTGATGCGGGTGGCTGCCATTGGCCCTTGTTGGGTCACGACCCAGCCAAAACCTCCCAGCACCACCACACCAATCAGCGGTAACAGGATTTTTTTCAATAACGGCGATGTCATGACGCAACCTCCTGACGGATAGCACTTAAATACAATGCCCATACCCCCGCTATCATGGGCTGAATGCTGGTGCTTGAACCCAGCAACATGGCTTGCATCACCAAGCCCTGAATCGAGCCGATGAATAAGGTGGCAGCACTGCGTTCATCCAGATTTGGCGAAACTTGCCCAGCGGTTTTGGCTTGCTGGAGTACGCGGATCAGAATGCCGCTGTAGGTTTGCAACATCGCCGCGACTTGCTGCTTGACGGGGGAAGCGGCAGGTTGTTGCAATTCGTGGAAAATGAAGCGTGGCACACCGGGGTTTTCCTGCACAAATTGCAGATGGGAGCAAAAAATGTTACCGAGGCTGGTCAGCGGGTCGGGGGATGACTGCGCCGCCGTTTGCACCAATGGAAGTAAGGTGGCTTCCAGCCATTGCGCCACATTCAACCAGATCGCCTGTTTATTGGGAAAGTGGCGGAAGACTGCGCCTTGGCTCAAGCCGACCGCTTTGGCAATGTCGGTGGTGGTAATGCTGGCAGGTTCTTGCTGGGCTGCCAGACTTAGCACGGCTTGCACCATTTCGGCTTGGCGGGCTTCAGCGGGTTGGCGTAGGGAAACGGTGGCAGCATTCATGGCAGGTATTCCAGTGTTTATGTTAGCGAGTACTTACTAACATAATGCGACGGACACGGGCGGAATGCAACCCCTGCGTTTACCGCCCGGTCAGCAGCGCATATAACTGCGGCAATTTCTGTGGCAACTCTTCCGCTTTCTTTACCAGCACCCAGCCGTTTTGCCCAAACAAACGCGGCAAATAATCTTCCGCCTTGTCGTCAATGGTGACGCAAAACGGTTTCAAGCCTTTGCGCCGCGCTTCCTGTAATGCCATGCGCGTGTCTTCCAGCCCGTAACGCCCTTCGTAAATGTCGAGGTCATTGGGCTTGCCATCAGTCAGCAGCAATAGCAGTTTTTGTTGCGATGGCTCAGCTTCCAGCAATTGCGTAGCGTGGCGGATTGCAGCACCCATGCGGGTGTAATAGCCGGGTTGGGTAGCCATAATGCGCCCGCGTACTTGCCCGTCGTAGTGTTCGGTGAACTTTTTCAGGTGGTAAAGGCGCACGTTCTGGCGATTGAGCGAGTTAAAGCCGTACAGGGCGAAACGGTCGCGGGTGGCACTCAGGCTTTCGGCAAACAGGATCAGCGCGTCACGTACCACGTCCACCACCCGCGAGGTATTGCTGACCCAACTGTCGGTGGACATCGAAAAATCCGCCAGCAACAGACACGACAAATCACGCCCTTGTTCGCGGATCGGTATATCGACTTAGCCATTGTCATACCCTTTGAAGTCAAGCATGGGGCAAGGTTAGGGCATGGTGGTGTGGGGGACATTGATTCAGGTCAAGGGCTGTTGCGGTGAATAACCGGGTTAATCGCCGCAAATCATACGGTGATTAGGCTTGCATTTGCGGCGATTAGGTTCTATAAACACCGCAATAGCTGCGGTGATTACGATGAAATGGATACATGAACAATCTGACTGGCCTCGTTTTTACTGGGATGACAAAGCCTTAAGCACCCCGTTGGCATCGGTGCGCCATCAACAAGGGCGGTTGCTGGGGCGTATGGAGGCGTTGGGGTTTTCGTTCCAGATGGAAGCCAGCTTGAATGCGTTGACCAATGACGTGGTGAAATCGTCCGCGATTGAAGGTGAGCGACTGAACCGCGAGGAAGTCCGTTCGTCGATTGCCCGCAAACTGGGCATGGATCAGGGTGGGCGTTTGCCTGCCAGCCGCCATGTGGAGGGCATTGTCGAAGTGATGCTGGATGCGACGCAGGCTTATCCACAAGCGTTGACCGAAGAACGTTTATGCGCATGGCACACAGCTTTGTTTCCGAGCGGTTTCAGTGGCATGACCCCGATTATGGTGGGCATGTGGCGACCGCCTTCGGCGGGGGCGATGCAGGTTATATCCGGTGGTTACGGGCGTACACGGGTGCATTTTGAAGCACCAGAAGCGACCCGCTTGCCAGAGGAAATGGCGGCGTTTTTGGATTGGTTCGCGGCTGATGGCGGGCTTGACCCGGTGCTGAAAGCGGGCGTGGCGCATTTCTGGTTTATCACCTTGCACCCGTTTGAGGATGGTAACGGGCGCATTGCCAGAGCGATTGCAGATATGGCGTTGGCACGAGCGGATCAAACGCCGCAACGGTTTTACAGCATGTCGGCGCAAATTGAAGCCGAACGCAAACACTACTATGAGCAATTGGAACGCCAGCAACGCGGTTCGCTGGATATTACGCCGTGGCTTGGCTGGTTTTTGGGCTGTCTGGAGCGGGCAATTGTGAGTGCTGGGGAGACGTTGGGCGCGGTGTTGCACAAAGCTAAGGTGTGGGAGTGCTTGCACCCTTATGCCGTGAATGCGCGGCAGCGGGTGGTGTTGAACCGGATGTTGGGTGATTTCGAGGGGTATTTGAATACCTCAAAATACGCGACCTTGGCGAAATGCTCGAATGATACGGCGTTGCGCGATATTGCAGCGTTGCTGGCGTGGGGCGTGTTGGTGCAGAATCCGGCGAAGGGGCGGAGTACCAGTTATCGGCTGGTGACGGCGGCGGAGTTGCAGCAGGTGTAGCGGATTTCCGCATCGGTGAAATTGAATGGCGGTATACTGCGGCGACCGAGAATGCCATCCACGGGGCGGCTGCGGATAAAGCCTTTGTGCCAAATGTGGAACAGCCACACGTCGCCCTAGGAATCTGTAACCGGGGTTGCTATCATCCTTCGCTTTCTCTCGTATTAGCGAAATATCATGGAACTCAACCCCACCTACACCAAAATCAAAGATCTCCAAGGGCGCGTGGACGCTCTGCGGGGGTATCTTTGACTACGAAGTCAAACACGAACGTTTAGAAGAAGTTACCCGCGAACTCGAAGACCCCAAAGTCTGGGATAACCCGCAGCGGGCGCAAGATCTTGGCAAAGAACGCGCCATTCTCGAAGGCATTGTCGGCGGCATTGATAAAATCAGTTCCGGCCTTGCTGACGCCAAAGAGCTGCTCGAACTCGCCGAAATGGAAGACGACGAAGACAGCGCCAATGCCGTGATTGCTGATGTCGATGGCATCGACAAACACGTTGCCCAGCTCGAATTTGAACGCATGTTCTCCGGCCCGATGGATCGCAACAACGCCTTCCTCGACATCCAAGCCGGTTCGGGTGGCACGGAAGCGCAAGACTGGGCAGAAATTCTGTTGCGCATGTACTTGCGTTGGGGTGAAGCCAAAGGTTTCAAAGTGGAATTGCTCGAAGCCAGCCCCGGCGACGTGGCGGGCATTAAAGGCGCGAGTATCAGCTTTGAAGGCCCTTACGCCTTTGGCTGGTTGCGCACCGAAACAGGTGTGCATCGCTTGGTGCGCAAATCGCCGTTTGACTCTGGCAACCGTCGCCACACCTCCTTCAGCGGCGTATTCGTGTCTCCGGAAGTCGATGACAATATCGAAATCGACATCAATCCTGCCGACTTGCGTATCGACGTATACCGCGCTTCCGGTGCGGGCGGTCAGCACATCAACAAAACCGAATCGGCGGTACGGATTACCCATACGCCCACCAATACGGTGGTGCAATGCCAGAGCGGGCGTTCCCAGCACCAGAACAAAGACAACGCGATGAAGCAATTGCGTGCCAAACTCTACGAGTTGGAAATGCAAAAGCGCAACGTCGAAAAGCAGGCGTTGGAAGACAGCAAATCCGACATTGGTTGGGGCAGTCAGATTCGGTCGTATGTTCTCGACCAGTCGCGCATCAAGGATTTGCGCACGGGTGTGGAAACAGCCAATACGCAAGCCGTATTGGACGGCGATCTGGACAAATTTATTGAAGCCAGCTTAAAAAGCGGGCTGTAAAAGCGAGACTGTTATGAGCGAACACGACAACCATCACGACCAGCATGATGAGAATAAACTGATCACGCAACGCCGCGACAAGCTGGCAAAATTGCGCGAACAGGGCAAGGCGTTTCCCAATGACGTGGTGCGTGAGCACAAAGCGGCGGATTTGCAGCAGGAATACGGCGCAAATGATAAGGAATGGTTTGAAGAGCACGCCATTCCCGTGACCGTGGCGGGGCGCATGATGCTCCAGCGCATCATGGGCAAGGCGAGTTTTGCGACGATTTCGGATGCGTCCGGGCGTATTCAGCTATACGCGCAGAAAAACGTGCTGGGTGATGAGATTTTTGACGATTATTGCCATTGGGATTTGGGCGACATTATCTGGGCTTCCGGGATGTTGTTCAAAACCAAAACGGGCGAATTGTCGGTGAAGGTGCATGAAATCCGCTTGCTGACCAAATCGCTGCGTCCGCTGCCGGAAAAATTCCACGGCTTGACCGATCACGAACAGCGTTACCGTCAGCGTTATATTGACCTGATCATGAATCAGGAAAGCCGTGAAGCGTTTGTGATGCGTTCCAAAATCGTCAGTTATATCCGCAACTTTTTCATGCAGCGCGATTTTCTGGAAGTGGAAACGCCGATGTTGCAAGTGATTCCGGGTGGTGCGGTGGCACGTCCGTTTATCACGCACCATAACGCGCTGGATTTGCCGATGTATTTGCGGATTGCGCCGGAGTTGTTCCTGAAGCGTCTCGTCGTGGGTGGGTTTGAACGGGTGTTTGAAATCAACCGCAACTTTCGCAACGAGGGGCTTTCCACGCGCCACAACCCTGAATTCACCATGATCGAATTCTATCAGGCGTATGCGACTTACCACGATTTGATGGATTTGACCGAAAGCCTGATGCGCGGTATCGCCACCGATGTGGTCGGTAGCCATGAAATTACGTATCAGGGCGAAACCTTCGATTTCGACAAACCGTTTGCGCGGATGAGTGTGCGCAGTTCCATTCTGCACTTCAACCCGGAACTGTCTGCCGAACAGCTTGATACGCTGGAAGGTGCACGGGAAGTGGCGCGTAAACTTGGCATTCCGCTCAAAGATGGTTACGGTTTGGGCAAAGTGCAAATCGAGATTTTCGAGAAAACTGTCGAACACCGTTTGCTGCAACCAACGTTTATTACCGAATATCCAGCGGAAGTGTCGCCATTGGCGCGGCGCAATGATGCTAATCCGTTCATCACTGACCGCTTCGAGTTTTTTGTTGGCGGGCGTGAGATTGGCAATGGCTTTTCCGAGTTGAATGACGCGGAAGATCAGGCAGAACGTTTCATGCAGCAAGTCGCGGATAAAGACGCGGGCGACGATGAAGCGATGCATTTTGATGCAGATTACATTCGTGCGTTGGAATACGGGATGCCGCCAACAGCGGGTGAGGGGATTGGGATTGATCGCTTGGTGATGTTGTTTACCGATGCGCCTTCGATAAGAGACGTGATACTTTTTCCGCACATGAGGCCGGAATAGGAAGAAACCCTTCCTGACCTCCCCTTATCAGGGGAGGAATTGAGAGGTGGATTTCAGTGTTTAGGCGCTAATCAAGTTGGCGAGTTCGGTCATGGAATCAATGACTGCATCCGGCGAATAGTTACGAATGTCTTCGCCGTGATTGTAGCCATAGGTCATGCAAATGATTTGGAAGCCCGCCGCTCGCGCTGCTTTCACATCAGATTTGGAATCGCCAATCATTACCGAATCTTCCGGTTTTACACCCAGCTTTTCGGCGGCGTGTAACAAGGGTAGGGGATGCGGTTTCTTTTCCGGCAAAGAATCACCGCTGATAATGATTTCAAAGCGGTCAACAATACCCAAATCGGTCAGCAAGGGCAGGGTAAACTGCTCGGCTTTGTTGGTCACGCAACCAATTTTCAAACCGGGACAGCTTTGCAGAAAATTCAAGCCTTCTAACACGCCATCGTACAAACGGCTGCGTTTCGAGGTGTTCTCCGCGTACAGTTCCATGAAAATCGGCATGGCACGCGCAAACAATTCTGCGTCAGGGTAGCCCTCCAAATCGTTGGTCAAGGCGCGTTCTACCAAACGTTGCACCCCGTTTCCGACCCATTGGCGCACCATCGCTTCGCCGCGTGCTGGCATACCTAACTGCTGCATCATTTCATCGACACAAAACGTCAGATCGGGAACGCTGTCAACCAGCGTCCCGTCCACGTCGATCAATACCATTTTCGGTTTGAACATGGGGATTTAAACCTTTGCTGCTGCCAATTCCTTACGGAATTCAGCCAGAACAGTGTTGTAATGGTTCGGGTCAGCTTTGTTAGCCACGTTGAAAATCGCAGAACCTGCCACGAATGCATCCGCACCGGCTTCCTTGATTTCGCGAATATTGCCCGGTTTAACGCCGCCATCGACTTCCAAACGAATATCGAGACCGGAATCGTCAATCATCTTGCGGACTTGGCGCAATTTGGTCAGCGTTGACGGGATGAAGCTTTGCCCACCAAAGCCGGGGTTGACCGACATCAGCAGGATCATGTCCACTTTGTCCATCAAATATTCCAAGATATTCAGCGGTGTAGCCGGGTTGAATACCAAGCCAGCCTTGCAGCCTTCGTTACGGATCAGTTGCAGGGTACGGTCAACGTGTTCAGACGCTTCCGGGTGGAAAGTGATGTAAGACGCGCCCGCTTTGGCGAAGTCAGGGATAATGCGGTCAACCGGTTTAACCATCAAATGCACATCAATCGGTGCAGTTACGCCGTGCTTGCGTAGGGCTTCGCAAACCAAAGGGCCAATGGTCAGGTTAGGAACATAATGGTTATCCATTACGTCGAAATGCACAATGTCCGCACCGGAGGCTAAGACGTTTACCACTTCTTCACCCAGACGGGCAAAGTCAGCAGACAGGATGGATGGTGCAATGAAATCGGCTTGACGTGCCATAACTATTCTCCTCAAAACGTGGCGATCAAAAAGGCAAAAGTGCTGCCACTTTACCGGAAAGGCTGTGCTAATACAGCCCTTCCGAGGGAGATAGGTTTTCAGAGTGTGGAATAACTTACGCCCAGTGAATACAGATCCGCATCGGTTTCGTAAGCGGAGTCAGCGCCAATATTGAGCATGTGCTCCCATTCACCGCGCAGGTGTAGATTGCTGTTGAGTTGGAATTGTGCACCGCCGCCTACCAGAATGCTGGTGCCGCTGTTTTCCGTTGCTTCGGTTTGGCTGCCGGAGGTTTTGCTGGTCTTGCTTTCCCACGCCATCGCTCCCGCTTTGCCAAACGCTTCTAGCTGCGGGGAAAGTGGCACGTAACCGACCCCAGTCACGACACTGCCGGTGGTGCTGTTGCTTAATTTGGCGGTACTGCCACCCGTTGTGCCATTCATATTGCTATCGCCGAGGTCGTAATAACCGATTTCAGCGCCCAACATGGGGTTGAAGCGTGCGCCACCAAAGGCTTTCCACGCAAACGCTTGATTATCGCATTCGCCGCTGAAAAACGGGTCATTGCAGGTATCACCCTGTTTAGCGCTGCCCGCACTGCCGCCGACATACAATTTAGGACCATTGCTGAAATCGCTGCCCATTATGGAATCACCTGCTTGCACATTACCCATTAAACCGATGCACAAACACCATGCCAATTGACGTTTCATCCTGTTGCCCCGTGTTTAAAAGGTGGAAAAAACCGCACCGACGCTCAATAAGCTCGCATCAGCTTCGTAATCGGTATCAGCGGCGGTGCCAAGCACCCGTTCATATTCGCCACGCAATGACAAGTTAGGGTTAAGCTTAACTTGTGCGCCAGCCCCCAATAACATGCTAACGCCGCTGTTGGTGCTGGTGGTATCCAGTTCAGAGTCTTCGGCGACGGTTTTGCTGCCATTTTGTTTCCAAAAGGCTGCGCCGACTTTGCCCAGTAATTCCGTGCGTGGCGCAACCGGAACGTAGCCTACGCCCGCAACATAACTGGCGGAGAGTTCGCTTTGGAGTTCGCTGTCGTAAATACCTTCACGTCCCGCCGTGCCTTTTGCGGTATTTTCGCCCAATTCCATGTAACCAAGTTCCACACCCATGGTCGGCAGGGATGATGCAGGCATGACACCGGCTGGCGTTGCCCATAATTCGCTCGGATTTTGATTAGGATCAGCACGTAAACCGACAAAGGCTTTATGCCCGGTATCACCGTCTTCGCAGTCAGTGGTGTCGGTTGCGCAAGCGCCATCATGACTGCTTAGACCCGCACTCAAACCGCCGTATAGTGAAACATTGGATGGTGCGCCGTAGCCTTCCAGACCACCTGCGTACACACTATTTGCCAATAGCGCCAAGCCTGCTACTGAGCAGGAAAGCAAAATTTTCATACAAGCCCCTTTCTGTATGCCCCCTCCCGAAGAGGGAATTTATTATAACGATGAGAAAATAAAGCCAAGACTCAGCAAGTCAATGTCATTGGCATGAGCAGCGGTGTCGCCCACGTCTTTAAAGCGTTCCCATTCGGCACGCACGCCCATATTGTCACCGAGGTTGTAGTCTGCACCCACGCCGACCAATACATCCGTGCCGGTATTTTCTACCGTGCCGCTGCTATCGGTTTGTTCCAATGTCCAGCGTGCAATGCCCGCTTTGCCGAACAGTTCGATTTGGTCGGTCATGGGGATGCCAGCGACGGCGGCGGTGGTGAAAGCGGTTGCCTGTTGGCTAACTTCACCCGTGGTAGCTGTGCCGCTTTGTTTGCCAAAATCGACATAGCCTGCTTCCAGCACAATATTGTCATTCATGCGCACCCCGGCGAAAGCTTTCCAGCTTTTATCGCCGTTGTCACAGTCGCCAAGTGGATCGCAAAACCCATCGGTGGTGGTCGTGCCGATGCTTGCCCCCAAATAGTTGGGTGCTTTGGCGTTGGAATTCATGCCAATGGGTGACATCGGTTTGATTTTGGAAAAAGGTGAACTGTTGTCTGCCATCGCAGTATTGCTCAGTACACTGAATAGGCACACGGCAAGCGCGGCAGTGTTGGAAATCGTCATGTGTGTAGCCCCGATATTATTATTTTGCTGGGTAGCTTTTATCACGACTGTAAATGACTGGCAGGCAAGCTGCCAGCATTAACCGATAATCGGCGTTTGGGGCTTAGCGCAGTTGAGTTTTGAGAGCAGCCGCCCGTTCCGGGAAGTTGAGTTCTAGCACCCGCAGGTTATCAGCGGCTAAATCCGGTTTGCCGAGGTTGTGAGCGGCTTTGACCTTGATTTCCAACGCATCCGCAATCGCGGGTGAGCCTTGATAATGTTTCACCGCGTATTCCGCACGATTGAATGCCGCGAGCCACGCGCCGCGTGTCATGTAGTATTGCGCCACATTTAACTCGGATTGTGCCAAACTGTTGCGCAAATGCTTGATGCGTTCTTGCGCATCCGGTGCGTATTTGCTACTGGGGTGGCGCGTTAGCAGGTGTGAAAAGTCTTGGAACGATTCTTTTTGGCGTACTGTGTCCAAATCGGCAATGCTACGTGGAAATAATTTATCCACGATGCTATGCCCACGGTTAAAGTTTACCAGGCCGCGCAAATACAGGGCATAATCCGCATCTTCGCTGCTAGGGTTCATGCGCAGGAAGCGGTCAATCGCATCCAAAGCGGAATCCGGCTCATCGAACTTGTAGTACGCATAAGCGGTTTCCAATTGCGCTTGTTGCGCGAAACGCCCCAAGGGGTAACGTGCTTCGAGCGACTCGTACAAGCCAATGGCACGTTCGTAGTCGCCTGCGTTGGCGGCTTCGCGTGCCGTGGTATAAATTTTATTGGCTGACCAACCTTCTGTCAGGTCTTTTTCAGTCTGGGAAAAGATCGAGCAGCCGCTGGTCGCCGCCGACATAACCAATACACTTGCCAGATAAACGCTGGCGCGTAGTCTTTTTGTATTTATCGACATTTGCTTAACAACACATGATGATAGAATGAGTTTGCAAGTATAGCGTATTCAACCGGATTAAGAATGCCCCTAAATCAACAGATCGTCAGCATAGTTCCACTCAATATGGAAGGTCAGCGCCTGGATCAGGCTCTTGCTACTTTATGCCCCCAATATTCGCGCAGCCAGATTCAGAAATGGATCAAAGCCGGTTGCGTGCGCGTCGATGATAAAATCCTCAAACCCAAGGAGCGCTTAATAGGCGGCGAGGAAATTTCCATAGAGGCTGTTCACGAGCCACAAACCGAATTCGAGCCGGAAGACATTCCGCTCACTATCATCTATGAAGATGATGACATTATTATTATCAATAAACCTGCTGGGTTAGTGGTTCACCCCGGCGCGGGCAATTGGTCAGGCACGCTGGTCAATGGCTTATTGCACCATGACCGTTCGCTGGAAATGTTGCCGCGTGCGGGAATCGTGCATCGCCTCGACAAAGACACCACGGGTTTGATGGTAGTCGCCAAGACCTTGGAAGCGCACGGCAAACTGGTCGAACAGTTGCAAGATCGTGATGTCAGCCGCGAATACCTCGCGCTGGTTTCCGCGCAAGTGGTTGCGGGGACAACGATTGAGGGCAATATCGGGCGGCATCACATCGACCGCAAGCGCCAAGCGGTTCATGATGGCGGCAAGGAGGCGATTACGCATTTCCGCGTGGAAGAGCGTTTCCCACACCATACGTTGTTGCGCGTATCACTGGAAACGGGGCGTACTCACCAAATCCGCGTGCATCTGAGCTGGAAGCACATGCCGATTGTGGGCGATCAAACTTACGGCGGGCGTCCGCGTGTGCCTGCGGGGGTGAAGGAGGAATTGCGCACGGCGATTCAGACGTTCCCGCGTCAGGCGTTGCACGCGACCCGTTTGGGGTTGACGCATCCGGCAACGGGGGAGGCGATGGCGTGGGAAGTGCCAGTACCGGAGGATATGGCGGAGCTGTTGGCGCTGTTTCGCGCATCGGTAATTCCCGCATGAACCCGAACCGTACCCTGAGCGCAGCCGAAGGGTGGCTTACCCCCGCGTGGCCTGCCCCCGCCAACATCCGCGCTGTATGCACCACCCGTCACGGCGGCTTAAGCGCAGCACCATTCGATAGCCTCAACCTCGGCGATCACGTCGGCGACAACCCCTACGCTGTTGCCCGCAACCGCATGATTGTCGGCGATGCCCTGCAATTGCCCTCTGAACCCTTGTGGCTCAAGCAAGTCCACGGTGTCGACGTATGCGGCATGGATGTGGGTGAATGCTACCCAACCGGCGATGCCTCCACCGCGTTCGGCAAGGGGCAAGTGTGCGTGATTATGACCGCCGATTGCTTACCCGTGCTGTTTTGCGACAAAGCAGGGACGCGGGTAGCCGCCGCTCATGCCGGATGGCGCGGGCTGGAAGCCGGTGTATTGGAACGCACGGTCGGATCCCTGCAATGCCAACCCGCCGATGTGTTGGCATGGCTAGGGCCTGCGATTGGGCCGACGGCGTTTGAAGTTGGCGCAGAAGTCCGCGAGGCTTTCATGCAGCATGACCCCGCTGCCGCCAACGCTTTCCAGCCTTCCGGCAATGAAGGCAAGTGGTTGGCAGACATCTACCTGCTGGCACGACAACGTTTGAATGCGGTTGGCGTTCACGCCATTTATGGCGGCGACCTTTGCACATATACCGATGTGGAACGCTTTTTCTCCTACCGTCGCGACGGGCAAACCGGGCGCATGGCTTCCCTGATCTGGATGACTGACTGAATGACCGCGCCACAACTGGCAGTGCGCAACCTCAGCGTGCGTTTCCGGCTCAAAACCGGGCAGGCGTTGCAGGCGCTTACCGACGTTTCGTTTAGCGTGCCAGCAGGGGAAACCTTGGGGATTGTCGGCGAATCGGGTTGTGGCAAATCCACACTTGCCCGCGCCATTTTGCAATTGGTGACACCCACGCAAGGCACAGTCGAGTGGCAAGGTAACACGCTGAATCCGCACGATAATGCCAGCATGAAAGCCTATCGCCGTGCCGTGCAGTGCATTTTTCAAGACCCATTGGATGCGCTGAATCCGCGCATGACGGTCGGCGATATTGTGCAAGAACCGCTCCTTGCGTTGCGCCCAGAATTGGGTAAGGCGGCGATTCGCCAACGTGCTGCTGATTTACTGCAAGCGGTGGGCTTGGAAAGCGGAATGCACAACCGTTACCCGCACGAATTTTCCGGCGGGCAATGCCAGCGGATTGGGATTGCGCGGGCATTGAGTGTCGAGCCGCAAGTGATTGTATGCGATGAGCCGGTGAGTGCGTTGGATGTGTCGATTCAAGGGCAAGTCGTGAAGTTGTTGGCGGATTTGCAGCGTGATCATCACTTGACCTTGCTGTTTATTTCGCACGATTTGCGGGTGGTCAGAACTTTGAGTCAGCGCGTGTTGGTGCTGTATTTGGGGCGAATTATGGAAATTGCGGATACAGCACGTTTGTATGCCGAACCGTTGCACCCGTATACGCGCCTATTGCTGGCGGCCATTCCGTTGACCGACCCGCAGCAGGAGCGAGAGCGGTTAGCGCAGATTCGCGTGGGGGCGGGGGAGTTGCCTTCGCCGCTGAATCCGCCGTCGGGGTGTGTGTTTCATACGCGCTGCCCACAGGCAGAGGCAAAGTGTCGGGCGCAAGTGCCTGCGTTGCGGGAGGTGACGCAAGGCAGATGGGTGGCATGTCATTTTCAGGATTCCGACCAATAGCATAGTCACTCGTCAGAAGTTGGCTGTCTCAGTAAATGCGTTGTGGCAAAGTGTACTGGTTGAGCTTATCAACACAATATTTAAAATTAATTGATAACGAGAAACTGATGATGAAAAAAACACTAGCCATTGCATCCTTGCTGCTTTCCCTGTTCGTATCCTCTGTGGTGCTGGCGGAAACCGTTAACATCAATACTGCTGATGTGGCAGCGCTGGACTCACTGGATGGTATTGGTGAAAAAAAGGCTGAAGCGATTGTGGCATACCGCACTGAACATGGTGAATTCAAGACTTTGGAAGACCTGAAAGAAGTCTCCGGTATTGGCGACAAACTGTTCGATAAAATCAAGGATCAGGTTGCGTTGACGGATGCTGAGGCAACCGATAAAACTGCCAAAGCTGATACGGACAAAGCCGAAAAAACCGATGCGAAAGCGGAGAAAGCGGCTGCTAAAGACGACAAAGCCGAGGCTGTCGATAAAGTATCCGATAAAGCGGCTGCAAAAGCTGATAAATCCTAAGCGATTTTGTTACCCTACGGCAGGCGTAAACGTGATTTACGTCTGTCGATTAATGAGGGCGAACATGCAACAAATGACGAAACATATTTTGGTGACGGGTGGCGCGGGTTACATTGGTTCACATACCTGTATTGAGCTCCTTGCTGCCGGTTTTCAGGTGGTGGTGCTGGATAATTTGTGTAATAGCTCCCCAGAAGCGTTACGCCGTGCCGCAGCACTGGCTGGTGTTGAGAGCATTCCTTTTTTTGAGGGGGATATTCGCGATGCAACGCTGCTTGGGCGTATTTTTAACGAGTATCCGATTGACAGCGTGATTCACTTTGCTGGATTGAAAGCGGTGGGGGAATCGGTCGAAAAGCCGCTGGCGTATTACGACAATAATGTCGCAGGCACGGTGACATTGTTGCAAGCCATGCAACAACACGGTGTGAAAAACATTGTGTTCAGCTCTTCCGCCACGGTGTATGGCGACCCGCATACTACACCTATTCAGGAAGATTTCCCTTTATCCGCCACTAACCCCTACGGGCGTTCCAAGTTGATGATTGAGGAAATACTAGGCGATCTTTACAAGGCAGACCCTGATTGGAAAATTGGCTTGCTGCGCTATTTCAATCCGGTGGGAGCGCACAGCAGCGGGCAAATTGGTGAAGACCCGCAAGGTATTCCCAATAACCTGATGCCTTATATTGCGCGAGTAGCGGTCGGTCAATACGAATATTTATCGGTATTTGGCGGCGATTACCCGACGCATGACGGTACGGGAGTGCGCGATTACATCCACGTGGTGGATTTGGCGAAAGGGCATGTGAAAGCCTTGGAAGCGTTTCAACGTGCTGACGTACCGAATTTATTGATCGTGAATCTCGGTACAGGGCAAGGCTATTCGGTATTGGATATGGTCAATGCCTTCAGTGCTGCTAGTGAACGCGAGGTGCCTTACCGCATTGTGGCACGGCGGGCGGGCGATATTGCGAGTTGTTATGCTGACCCCGCCTTGGCGGAACAGTTGATTCATTGGAAGGCTGAAAAGAATTTGGTGGATATGTGTCGGGATACTTGGCACTGGCAAAGCACTAACCCGCGTGGTTATAATTAAATCTTGTGTGTCATAAACTCCGATAGCCAACCCTGATTTGAGCTATATTCCTGTTGTCTGTGGATTGCTTACGTTCATTCAGAATGCATTAGCGTAAGCGCCGCAGTGAATTTATCATTCGGTTTGATGCTCATTAGCAAGGCTAACCCCTTATCCCACTTAATTGTTAAAAATATGACTAGGGAGATTCTTCATGAAAATGACTTGGAAATTACTGTTTCCTCTCTTGGCGGCGCTGACGTTGGGTGCTTGTTCTAATAATGCGCCGCAACACACCGCGTTACCGGGTTCTACTACGAGTGTGGCAGAAGCGAGTTTGCCGACTGGCACATCGGGCAGTGACCGCATTGCGCCACAAGATTTGCTGGAAATTGATGTATTCAAAGTACCCGATTTGTCCAAAGAAGTGCGCGTTGATGACAATGGCAATATCACGCTGGCGCTGATTGGTACGGTACGGGCGGAAGGTTTATCCGCCAGCCAGTTGGAAAAGCAAATTGCGACCCGTTTGGAAAAAGACTACATGCACAACCCGCAAGTGAATGTGCTGGTGAAAGAAGCGACTGCCAGCAAAATCACGGTGTCTGGTGCGGTGAATAAACCCGGTGTGTACCCATTAGCGGGCGATACTTCCGTGACCCAAGCAATTGCGTTGGCAGAAGGTTTAAACCGTTTAGCAATCAAAGACAATGTGACCGTTTTCCGCAATGGCAAACCGTATACGGTACGTTTGGAAGACGTGAATCAAGGTAAAATCGCCGACCCGATTGTGATGGCGGGCGACAAAATTCAAGTGCATTCTTCTTCGACCAAAGAAGCTATCCAAGATTACGGCGGTGTGGGTGGTTTGCTGTCACCGTTCGGCCTGTTGCGTTAATTTGTGCTGATCGTGTGAAAAAAGGCGGCCTGATGGTCGCCTTTTTATTTGGGGTCAGTTTTGCGGATTTTTAACCGTTTTGTGCAAGTACGTGAGAATTTCTTCCCGCGCTTCAGTTAATACCGAATCCCGATCCAACGATTCCAGAATGCGTTCCACCGTGAGTTTGGGGCCGACTTCGCCCCATGATTTGCCGTTTGCCAGCCATTCTTCGGCGACACGTCCAACCACTAAGGTGCTGTACCAAGCCACTGCGCCTTGTGCTGCGCCGGTGATGATCGTGGAAATGCCCCCCGTGCCTAGTTTCATCGCGGAAGAAACCAGATGCACTGCCCAGACTGTTCCGGCGAGTAATAACATTTGCCCCAATATGGTACGGATTAAGTCGCTGGCTTCATTGCGGGAAATGGGTAAGCCGTACAGTTTCGATAAATGCATGATCATGCTGGCATCAATCGCGGCGGCTGCCAGCAAGTCCGCCACCGGAATCGGGTTGAATGCCACCGCCACGCCTTTGCCGATGCAATACAGGCGGATGGTTTTTTCGCCGAGTTCGCGTTTGATAGCGAGAATGCGCTGCCCGACTTCCTTGCTGAGATGCCCAGCAAACAGAGTGGCGTTGAGGGCAGCAAGGGTTTTGCCTTCGGCTTCGATAATGTCCCACAAGCGGGTTTTGAGGGCGCTGATATTGACGGGGCGTTCGCGGATACCTTCGACTTCTTCGCCGTCTTCATCCACGTAAATAATGGTTTGGCGGCTGGCTTGCGCGGTGGTGAAAATCAAGTTTTCCGGGGCAATCACGCCTTGGGTGCGGGTGCGCATAATGCTGCGCAATTGCTGCTGCTCTTTTTCGGTGTAACGGTCGGCTTTGTTCACGATCAGCAGGGTGGGGCGGTGCGAACTGGTCACGGTTTTAAGCGCTTGGAATTCCACATCGGTTAAATCGCCATCGACCACGAATAACACCAAATCGGCACGGCTGGCGACTTCGTGCGCCATTTTTTCGCGGGATTCGCCGTCGATTTCGTTAATGCCGGGGGTGTCGATGAGGAAAATACCGCCATCACTGTATTCCTGCCATTGCTGCATATTGACGCTGCGGGTTTCGCCATGCAAAACGCTGACGCTAAACACCGACTGCCCCAATAAGGCATTCAACAGGGAAGATTTCCCCACACTGACGCGCCCAAAAACGGCAATGTGGACATGCCCGTGTTCCAGCTTGTCGAGCATTCCGCGCACTTGGGTGTAATCATTGCGCAAGCTTTCGCGCACATCATCGGGGATGCGCGAGTCTTCGAGCAATTGCCGCAAACTTTCGGTGGCCAGTTGCAAGTGGGTATCGCCGCTACTGGGTGGCGGCGTGTCCGCAATGACGGTGACGGCGGTGTTGGTTTCTTCTTCCTTACTTGCCCCGATACTGTTCAATAACCAATCTGGCAAATGTTTTTGTACGTTCTTCCAGATTTCCACTGAGCATCTCCTGAAATGTTGCGGCGGCGGGCGCTGCTTTGAGTGCGCCACGTTGTTCGAGGGTGTGCGCGACGGATTTGCCGAGCGCGTCAAAAATTAGCCCGTAAGCGACGGCATGTACCAAACCGCCCGCGACCGTACCAACACCGGGGAAGGCTTTTAAGCCATTTCCGGCGACAGCGAGTAGCAGCGGGATACTTTTCCCTAACTTCCCTTGCGTGAAATTTAGGAATTGGTCAATGTCGAGTTGGCTCACGGGGCTATCATAAAGTTTACAGAGTTCTTGTACCATGCGCGTGCCGATTACACCCTGAATCACCAGATCCGTGCCGGGGCTGACGGAAGCCAATGCGCCCAGTATGGCTTTGTGGGTGGAACTGCGCACGATTTTTTCCGCTTGGTTGCGCCGGTAATCTTCACGGGTGGTGTCGAGTTTTTCCTGTACGAGATTCAAGACGCTGGTATCGCGTTGTTGTGTCAGGCTTTCCAGACGTTGGTCGATTTCGGTCTGCAAGTGGGTGGCGAGGGCGGAAATGTCGGTTTTGCGGGGGCGTTGTACGGTTTCTTCGCGCCCATCGGGGTAGACGCGCACGATTTCTTCCGTGCCACCGGATTGGATGAACAGCACTTCTGGCGGTAAGACGCCTTTCACGGAGTGGGCGTCGAAGCGTGTACGGATGCGTGTGGCAAGTTGTACCTGTTCTTCGGCGGTGTATTGATCGCGCTTGTTGATGGCAATTAATAACGGTTTGCCGAAAGCGGCTAATTCTTGCAAATCTTGAAATTGGGTACGGCTCAGATCGGAATCGGTGACGTACACCACAATGTGCGCCCGAATCGCTTCATCACGAGCGGCGGCATCGAGTGTGCCTTCGGCTTCATTGCGCCCCGGTAAATCAGTGAGTAACAGGTGGTCGCCAGCCAAGGTTTGCCAAGTGTATTCGCGAATCTCGCGGGTTGAACCGCCGCGCAGGTTGATTTCCACACCCGCTTCCGGTAGCAGGGCTTTGATAATGGACGATTTACCGGTGCTAATGTCACCGAAAAAGGCAATGTGCGCGTTTCCAGCCGTTCTGCGTTCGTTTAATTCGGCGATTTCGATTTCTAGCGGCGCGGTATCCATGCCCGCTGCTTTGATTTGCGCAATGTCTTGGGTCAGCGAGGCTTCGGTGACAGGTTTGGGAATAGGGCGTTTGAGCGTTGTGGGGGAACGCCCACCGGATACCAATTTCACAATGAGCCAGCCGCTGAATCCCATCACCGCCACAATAACGGTGCTGTAGCTGTAAAATAGCCAATGCGGAAGTAATAGCAACCTGTCCCATAAGTCGAGGAAATTTTTGGTGGCAAAAAACAGGAACAGCAAAAACAGCAGCGTCATTAATAAGATGCCGCCTGCCAGTAGCCAGCGTAAGCGTCGGGTAATTTTCATGGGTGGTCGGGTTCTTCCAATTCCTTCAGTTAGCGAGGATATTATCCATTGAATCTGTGCGTGTGGGAAATATAATGGATGACACCCCGCCACGCTAGGCAATTTACGCTAGGAGTAGCCATTGAACCGACCTCCGATCCTAACGCTGAGCAATGTCAGCAAACGCTTTGCCGCTCAGGAAGTGCTTTCTGAATTTAACCTCACTATCCACGATGGCGAATTTTTCACGATTTTAGGCCCATCGGGTTGCGGTAAAACCACGGTATTGCGTCTGATTGCGGGTTTTGAGCAGCCAAATGAGGGGCAAATCCTGCTGAATGATGACGATATTGCCGGAATGCCAGCGGAAAAGCGCCCGGTGAATACGGTTTTTCAGAGTTATGCGTTGTTTCCGCATTTGAGTGTGTTCGACAATGTGGCGTTTGGTTTGAAAATGGCGAACGTGGATCCGCAGGATACGGCGGTGCGCGTGGCCGATGCGCTGGCGATTGTGCGCTTGTCTGATTTTGCGACGCGCAAACCGCATCAGCTTTCCGGTGGGCAAAAACAGCGCGTGGCGATTGCGCGTGCGGTGGTGAATCGCCCCAAAATTTTGTTATTGGATGAATCACTTAGCGCACTCGATTACAAATTGCGTCAACAAATGCAGCTCGAACTCAAGCAATTGCAACGCCAGTTGGGAATTACCTTTGTGTACGTCACCCACGATCAGGAAGAAGCCTTGTCGATGTCTGACCGGATTTTAGTCATGCACAACGGGCAAGCGCAGCAAGTCGGCACACCTCGCGAAATCTACGAAGCGCCGCGTAATTTGTTCGTGGCGCAATTCATTGGTGAAATCAATGTGTTTGACGGCGCAATTACCCATGCACTAGGCGAATACCAGTACCAAGCCATGATTAACGGCGTGGAACGCGAAATTCGGTGTGATCACCGTTTTGCGGTGGGTGATAAGGTGCATGTGATGTTGCGCCCGGAAGATTTGCGCATCGACTGTCGCCCGGACGTGAAGGAACGCAAAGGTTTCCCCGGCGTGGTGCTGGAGCGCAATTACACCGGGCAAACCTTGAATTCGCATATTCGGTTGGAAAATGGGCAAACCGTCATGGCGCATGAGTTTTTCGACGAAGATGACCCCGATTTCGATTACAGCATTAATCAAAAAGTCGGTGTCGACTGGGTTCCGGGCTGGGAGCATGTGATCCCTGCGGAAAGGGCGGGTAAGTCATGAGTCTGTTGAATTTCCGGCGTTTTGCCATTGTGCTGACGCTGGTGTGGCTGGGTTTGTTTGTGCTGGTTCCGCACGTATTGGTGTTATTGACCAGTGTGATGTCGCCGGATGCGCAACATTTGGCGGTGTGGCCGCTGACCTTGAATTCGTGGGAACGGCTATTTGAGCCGGTCTATGCGGAAGTGTTTTGGCGCAGTTTGTGGCTGTCTGCACTGACTACGCTGATTTGCTTGGTGGTGGGGTATCCGTTTGCGTATTTGTTGGCGAAATTGCCGACGGTGTGGCGCGGGGTGTTGCTGTTTTTGATGATTGTGCCGTTTTGGACGAATAGCCTGATTCGGACTTACGCTATCAAATTGATTTTAGGCAATAAAGGCATTGTGAACAGCACCTTGATGAGCATGGGGCTGATTGATGAGCCGTTGCAATTGTTATACACGCCGTTTGCGGTGGTGTTTGGGTTGGTTTACGTGTTGCTGCCGTTTATGGTGTTGCCGTTGGTGTCGAGTTTCGGCAAGTTGGACGAAACCTTGTTGGAGGCGGCGCAAGATTTGGGTGCGAGTTTTTGGGCGCGGTTTCGGTTGATTATTGTGCCGCTGACCATGCCGGGGATTATTGCGGGGAGTTTGATGGTGTTTTTACCGGCGATGGGCATGTTCTACGTGGCGGATTTGTTGGGAGGCGCGAAAAACTTATTGCTGGGGAATATCATTAAAAATCAGTTTTTGGTGGCGCGCGATTGGCCGTTTGGGGCGGCGTTTAGTGTGGCGTTGATTGTGATTATGGCGGGGTTGTTGTGGTTGTATGTGTTGGCAAATCGGCGCATTAATCGGCAAGGGGGGTTGGATGATGAAGGTCTTTAAGTGGAGTTTTATTGCGGCGATTTTCTTCTATCTCTATCTACCGATTGCGATTCTGGTCATCAATTCCTTCAACGCCTCCAAATACGGCTACGAATGGCAAGGCTTCACGTGGAAATGGTATGGCAAGTTATTTGAAAATGAGGCGCTTACCCAAGCTTTTCTAAATTCCTTGCTAGTGGCAAGTCTGGCGGCAACCGCTGCCACGTTCATTGGGACGCTAATGGCATTGGCGTTACACCGCTACCGTTTTCCCTTGAAAGCAACTGCCAGTGGCTTATTATTTATTGTGATGATGTCACCGGATATTGTGCTGGCGATTACTTTTCTGGTGATTTTCATTGCTCTGGGGATTCAACTGGGGTTCTGGTCGTTGCTGATTGCGCACATTACGTTTTGCCTGCCGTTTGTGGTGATTACGGTGTATGCGCAGCTCAAAGGCTTTGATAAATATTTGCTGGAAGCCGCGCAAGACTTGGGCGCAAGCGAAGGGCGTATTTTTCGGCTGATTATTTTGCCATTGGTATTCCCGGCAATTGTGGCTGGGTGGTTATTAAGCTTTACCCTGTCGCTTGATGATGTAATCATCAGTTCATTCGTGACGGGGCCTAGCTTTGAAATCCTGCCGATTCGGGTGTTTTCAATGGTAAAAGTTGGCGTGTCGCCCGAAGTGAACGTATTAGCGACCTTGTTACTGGCGATTTCGCTGGTCTTAGTCACCCTATCGACCTTATTGCTCAGGAGAAAGCACTGACATGAAATCAACCTCCCTGTTCGCAACCTTGTTGCTGTTGACGGCGACCGCGCTGCACGCTGAAGAAAAACTCGTGGTGTATAACTGGGCAGAATACATCCCCGAAACTGCGCTGGAAGAATTCGAGAAAGAAACCGGCATCAAGGTTGAGTATTCCACCTATGAAAACAATGAGGTGATGTATTCCAAACTCAAGCTGCAAAAAGGCGTGGGTTACGACATCGTGGTGCCGTCCAGTTATTTGGTGGCGAAAATGAGCCGCGAAGGTTTGTTACAAAAACTCGATAAAACCAAGCTGACTAACCTGAAAAATTTGTCAGCGGACTTGCTGGATAAGCCTTATGACCCCGGCAATGAATACAGCATTCCTTACCTGTGGGGCAGCACCGGCATTGGCGTGAATGGCAAAGAAATCGACTCCTCGACCATCACCTCGTGGGCAGATTTGTGGGATGAAAAGTGGAAGGGCAAGTTATTGCTGACCGACGATGTGCGCGAAGTCTTCCACATGGCGCTGAAAAAGAACGGCTTTTCCACTAACTCCACCAACCCGGATGAAATCAAAGTCGCTTACGAAGACCTGCAAAAGCTAATGCCGAATGTGTTGGTTTTCAATGCAGATGCACCCCGTGAACCGTTTTTGGCAGGTGATGTGAATCTCGGCATGATCTGGAGCGGCGAAGTCACAATGGCACAGCAGGAAAATCCCGACATTGAATACATTTTTCCGAAAGAAGGCGCGGGTTTTTGGGTGGATAGTTTCGTGATTCCGGCAGGTGCCAGCAATGCCGATAACGCCCACAAATTTATCGACTACATGTTACGCCCCGAAGTCGGGCAGCAAGTGGTGGAAGAGCTGGGCTACAGCACCCCGAATATCGCGGTAAAAGAATTGTTGGATGAAGACACCAGCAGCAACCCAGTGATTTTCCCCTCAGCAGCAGACGTTGCCAAGGGCGAATTCCAAAACGACATCGGCGACGCCATGAAGCTGTACGACGGCTACTGGGAAAAGCTGAAGACAGGGAAGTAAGCAATCTCTTAGCCCTTCGCCCCTTGAGGGAGAGGGGTTGGGGTGAGGGGTTTCCCTAATTCTCGACCGCTTTAAACGCCGCATCTAGCGTTTGCCAAGTATTCACAAAATGGCAAAATAAATCCGCTGTTTTTTCAGCATCATACACGGCTGAATGTGCAGATTCGGCATCCCACCCCATGCCTGCGGCTTGCGCCAGTCGCGCCAATACCGTTTGCCCGTACATCACCGCTCCCAATGAAACCGTATCCAGCGTGCTAAACGGGTGGAACGGATTGCGCGTGGCTTTAATGCGGTCAGAAGCGGCGTGAACAAAGTTCAAGTCAAACGGCGCATTATGCCCGACCAAAATGGCACGGTTGCAGCGGTTGAGCTTCACTTCTTTGCGGATTACTTTAAAGAATTCTTCCATCGCTTTCGGCTCAGGCACTGCCATGCGCAGTGGGCTGAAGGGCTTGATGCCGTTCACTTCCAGCGATTTGGGATCCATATTGGCATTGGGGAAGGGTTCGATGTGCCAATTGAACGTGCGGTGGCGCGATAGCTCACCTTTTTCGTCGATGCGCAACACCACGGCTGCCAGTTCCAGCAACGCATCCTTGCGGCAATCAAAGCCGCCTGTTTCCACGTCTACCACTACAGGGAGAAAGCCACGGAAACGTCCGGCAATGGGGATTATATCTATATCATCTGTCATAACGAGAGCTTAACGGAACTGATAGAAAATGCCTACAAAAGATTTTAAAAATTATTTCTTTGCTACAAGTATTTGAAAATTTAGCTTTTATTTTTATATGAACTTTTTCTTCAAAAGCATGTCGGTCTGTGTTATCTTTCTTGTCCATCTGGAATGCTCCTGCCATTTGGCTTACCAGATTTACTGCTGGAAGAAAGAGGATGAAAAATGAATAAATCATTACAAGATATTGATTTTCAAGAAACTCATGAATGGATTGAGTCACTTGAAGCTGTCATCGAAACTGAAGGTGTGGAACGCGCACATTTTCTATTGCAAGAGCTGATTGCTACCGCCCGTCAAAATGGTGCGAATTTGCCGTACTCCGCGAATACCGCCTACATTAATACGATTCCCCCGCATAAAGAAAGCTATACCCCCGGCAAGCCCGCGATTGAAGCGCGTTTGCGCTCCTACATTCGCTGGAATGCGGCGGCAATGGTAGTACGCGCCAACCGCGAAAGCCCGGAATTGGGCGGGCATATTGCCACTTTCGCTTCTGCTGCCACCTTGTATGACGTGGGCATGAACCACTTCTGGCACGCACCTTCCCCGCAACACGGCGGCGACTTGCTGTATATCCAAGGTCACGCCGCACCGGGGATGTATGCACGTTCCTTCCTCGAAGGCCGTTTTACCGAAACCGATCTTGATGGTTTCCGTCAGGAAGTCGATGGTGGCGGTTTGTCATCGTATCCGCACCCGTGGTTGATGCCAGATTATTGGCAGTTCCCGACCGTTTCAATGGGTTTGGGGCCGATCAAGTCGATCTACCAAGCACGTTTCATGAAATACCTGCAAGACCGCAAGTTGGCAGAAACCGCTAACCGTAAAGTCTGGGCATTCGTCGGTGACGGTGAAACTGACGAACCGGAAACCCTCGGCGCAATTTCCTTGGGTGGACGCGAAAAACTCGATAACCTCGTGTGGGTCGTGAACTGCAACCTGCAACGTCTCGACGGCCCGGTACGCGGCAACGGTAAAATCGTGCAGGAACTCGAAGCGGTATTCCGTGGCGCAGGCTGGAACGTGATCAAAGTGCTGTGGGGTTCGTATTGGGATCCACTCCTCGCCAAAGATAAAGACGGCATCCTCAAAGATCGCATGATGGAGGCGGTCGATGGCGAATACCAGAATTACAAATCCAAAGACGGCAAATACGTGCGCGAAAACTTCTTTGGCAAATACCCTGAGCTGAAAGAAATGGTCGCGAAAATGAGCGACGCGGACATCTGGCGTTTAAACCGTGGCGGTCACGATCCGCACAAAGTTTATGCGGCTTACCATGCAGCCGTGAATCACACCGGACAACCGACCGTTATCCTTGCGCACACCGTGAAAGGTTACGGCATGGGTTCGGCGGGCGAAGGCCAGAACCGTACCCACTCACAGAAAAAGCTGAGTGGCGACGAAATGATTGCCTACAAAAACCGCTTCAATATCCCGTTGAGCGATGCGGATGCGGCAGAAGCCAAATATTACCGCCCCGACCCGAACGGCGAAGAAATGCAGTACATGCTGGAACGCCGCAAAGCCTTGGGTGGTTTTCTGCCACAACGCCAAACCCACGCGACTCCGCTGAAAGTACCGGATATTTCGATTTTCCAACCGCTGCTGGAAAGCACGGGCGACCGCGAAATGTCTACCACGATGGTGTTTGTGCGTTTGCTGACCTTGTTGGCGCGTGACAAAAACATGGGTAAAAACGTCGTGCCGATTGTGCCGGACGAGGCGCGTACTTTCGGGATGGAAGGCATGTTCCGCCAGATGGGGATTTACTCCTCGGTTGGGCAATTGTACGAGCCACAGGATAAAGATCAGGTCATGTTCTACAAAGAGGACAAGACTGGGCAGATTCTGGAAGAAGGCATTAATGAAGCGGGCGCGTTTTCGTCATGGATTGCAGCAGCTACGGCGTACAGCACCCACGGCGTAAACATGGTGCCGTTCTACATTTACTACTCGATGTTTGGTTTCCAACGCATTGGTGATTTGGCGTGGGCAGCGGGTGATTCGCGTGCGCGTGGCTTCCTGATTGGTGGCACTGCCGGTAGAACCACACTGGCGGGTGAAGGTTTGCAACATCAGGATGGGCATGGGCTGATTCAGGCGGGTTTGATTCCGAACTGCTTGTCTTACGATCCAACCTTCTCCTACGAACTTGCGGTTATTATCCAGAACGGCCTGAAACGCATGTATCAGGATCAGGAAGATGTGTACTACTACATCACTGCGATGAACGAAAACTACACGCATCCTGCCATGCCAGCCGGTGTCGAAGACGGCATCGTGAAAGGCATGTACTTGTTCAGTGGCGGCGGCAAAAAGCGCAAAAAAGTGCAACTGATGGGGTCAGGCACGATCTTGCGCGAAGTGATCGCCGCAGCAGAAATGCTCGACAAGGAATGGGGCGTGGATGCGAATGTGTGGAGTGTGACCAGTTTCAACGAACTGGCGCGGGAAGCGCGTGATTGTGACCGCTGGAATATGTTGCACCCACTGGATGACGCGAAAGTACCGTATGTCACCCAAGCCTTGAAAGGGCAACGTGGCCCCGCGATTGCTGCCACCGACTACATCCGCCAATACCCTGACCAGATTCGTGCATGGCTGCCAATGCCGTTCACCGTGTTGGGGACAGACGGTTTTGGGCGTAGCGATACCCGTGCGCAATTGCGTAAACATTTCGAGGTGAACCGTCATTACATCGTGATTGCTGCACTGAAAGCGTTGGTGGATGAAAAATCCCTGCCAGCCGCTGATTTGGTGAAAGCGATGGAAAAATACGGCATTAACCCTGAAAAACCTAACCCACGTCTGGCATAAGGAGCGCGATCATGGCAATCCAAGAAGTTTTAGTGCCAGACATTGGCAGCTTTAAAGATGTTGAAATCATTGAAGTATTGGTGAGCGTTGGCGACACCATCGCGGTTGAAGACTCGTTGATCACGATTGAATCCGACAAATCGTCGATGGAAATTCCATCGCCGGTCGCGGGCGTCATTAAAGAGCTGAAGGTGAAGGTGGGGGATCGGATTTCGGAAGGGAGTTTGGTGGTGATGATGGAGGTGGTAGAGGCAGCCGCTGGCGCGGCTGTTGCTTCGCAAGCCCCCCCATCCCAGCCTTCCCCCGCAAGGGGGGAAGGGGCGAAGACAGCCTCCGAACCTGCTAAACCTGCACCTGTCCCAGCCGTCTTGTCCCCTTCACCCCTTGCGGGGGAAGGGTTAGGGAAGGGGGCTTCTTCCTCTTCAAAACTCGACTTCAGCAAAGCCTACGCCACCCCCTCAGTGCGCAAGTTTGCCCGCGAACTCGGCGCAGACTTGAACAAGGTCACAGGCTCAGGCCGCAAAGGGCGCATTACCCAAGATGACGTAAAAGCGTACATCAAAGACGTGATGAGCATGGGCGGTGTACCGGGCAGAAGTGCGGCGACTGGCAATACGCTGGGTGTAGCACCCATGCCGGACATTGATTTCAGCCAATGGGGTGCAATCGAAACCGTGCCGTTGTCGCGCATCAATAAGCTGACGGGCGAATTCTTGCACCGCAACTGGGTACACATTCCGCACGTCACGCAGTTTGACCAAGCGGACATCACCGATCTGGAAACTTTCCGCAAGCAGTTGAATGAGGAAAATGCTAAGTCGGGGATGAAAATTACCCCGCTGGTGTTCATTATGAAAGCGGTGGTGGCGGGTTTGAAGGCTTACCCACGCTTCAATTCCTCGTTGGATGCGAAGGGCGAAAACTTGATCCGCAAAAGCTATTACAACGTCGGGGTGGCGGTGGATACGCCGGATGGACTGGTTGTGCCGGTGTTCCGTGATGTGGACAAAAAGTCGATTATGCAATTGTCCGAAGAGCTGAAAGAAATGTCGGCGAAGGCGCGTGACAAGAAGCTGAAACCGGCGGATATGCAGGGCGGTTGCTTTTCGATTTCCAGCCTTGGCGGGATTGGGGGCACGAAATTTACCCCGATTGTGAATGCGCCGGAAGTGGCGATTTTGGGGGTTTCCAAGTCCGACATTCAGCCTGTGTGGAACGGTAAGGAATTCGTGCCGCGCTTGATGTTGCCGCTGTCGCTGTCGTATGACCATCGCGTGATTGATGGCGCGGATGGCGCACGTTTCACCACTTACCTCGCCAAAATGCTGGGTGATATTCGGAGGTTGCTGGTATGAGCAAGATTATCGAAGTCAAAGTCCCTGACATTGGCAGCTTCAAAGACGTTGAAATCATTGAAGTGTTGGTCGATGCCGGTTTCCAGATTGACGTGGAAGATTCGCTGATTACGATTGAGTCTGATAAGTCGTCGATGGAAATTCCTAGCCCGCTGGCTGGCACGATTAAGCAGATGCTGGTGAAGGTGGGGGATCGGGTGTCGGAAGGGTCGGCGTTGCTGATGTTGGAGGTGGCGGAAGCGGAAGAATCCCCCCATCCCAGCCTTCCCCCGCAGGGGGGAAGGAGCAAGAGGCACTCCGTCCAATTCTTCTGTCTTGTCCCCTTCACCCCTTGCGGGGGAAGGGTTAGGGATGGGGGGAACAGGCGGAACGCCTGATCTTGAAACCGAACTCGTCGTTCTAGGCTCTGGTCCCGGCGGGTACACCGCTGCGTTCCGCGCCGCTGACCTTGGCAAAAAAGTGGTGCTGATCGAACGTTACCCCAACATTGGCGGCGTATGCCTCAACGTCGGTTGCATCCCCTCGAAAGCGTTATTGCACACGGCAGAAGTGATCAACGAGGCGAAAGAGTTTGCCAAGCATGGCGTGAAGTTTGGAGAACCGGACATCGACCTTGATGCCGTGCGAGCGCATAAAAGCGATGTGGTCGGCAAGTTGACGACGGGTCTGAAAGGGCTGGCGAAACAGCGCAAAGTGCAAATCGTCCACGGCTACGGGCGTTTCACCTCGGCGCATACCATCGAAGTGGAAGCGGCGGATGGCAGCAAGCAGACGGTGAAGTTTGCGAATTGCATCATTGCCGCCGGTTCGCGGGTGACGAAATTGCCGTTTATTCCGTGGGACGATCCACGGGTGATGGATTCGACCGATGCGCTGGAATTGCCGGAAATCCCTAAGCGGATGCTGGTGGTGGGTGGTGGGATTATCGGGTTGGAAATGGCGACCGTTTACCATGCGCTCGGTGCAAAAATTACCGTGGTGGAACTCTCACCCGGTCTGATGCCCGGTGCGGATCGTGACATTGTGAAGCCCTTGCACAATCAGATTAAGGGGATGTACGAGGCCATCTACCTGAATACCAAAGTCACCGCGATTACGCCGACGGCAGAGGGTTTGGTGTGTGCGTTTGAGGGCAAAGGTGCGCCTGCGACGGATACATTTGACCGGGTGTTGGTGGCAATTGGGCGTTCGCCGAATGGTGGACTGATTGACGCGGGTAAGGCGGGGGTGTTTGCGGATACACGCGGCTTTATTCCGGTGGATAATCAGATGCGTACCAATGTGCCGCACATTTTTGCGATTGGCGACATTGTGGGACAGCCGATGCTGGCGCACAAAGCCACGCACGAGGGCAAAGTCGCGGCGGAGGTGATTGCGGGGCATAAAGCCTATTTTGATGCGAAAGCGATTCCGTCGGTTGCTTACACTAACCCGGAAGTGGCGTGGATGGGCAAGACCGAAGAGCAGTGCCAAGCGGAAGGGATTGCGTATGAAAAAGGCGCGTTCCCTTGGGCAGCGAGTGGGCGGGCGTTGGCGATGGATGCCAGCAACGGGATTACCAAGGTGCTGTTTGATAAGGCAACGGGGCAACTGATTGGTGCGGGCATTGCGGGCAAGAATGCCGGTGAGCTGATTGCCGAGGCGGTGCTGGCGTTGGAAATGGGGGCGGATGCGCATGACATTGGCTTGACTATCCACCCGCATCCGACGCTTTCCGAGACGCTGAATTTTGCTTCGGAAGTGGCAGAGGGGACTTGCACGGATATTTACGCGCCGAAGAAGTAACCCCCCATCCCCAGCCCTTACCCCCGCAAGGGGGGAAGGGAGTAAGAGAGAGAGATTTTGAGTTTGACTCCTCACGTAAGTGAGAAACCGGTTGGCGGCTCGCTTGAACAACGAGCCGCTTTTTTTTGCGGTTATTTTTGTGCGCTGACACCCATCAGGTGTTCGACTTTTTGCACGTTTTTGAAGCCTGCTGCTTTGAGGCGGTGGATAACGCCATCGACAAAGCTGCTGCCTTTTTTGACGACGTGCGGATTGCCGGTGTAGTGAAAGAGTCGTCCGTCGCGGCGTAGCACTCGGAAGATTTCGCGGTAGAATTCTTCGCTGTATAGCTCTCCAGCGAGGGAAAAACGCGGGGGGTCGTGAATGACCGCATCAAAGGAAGCCGCAGGCAGGGTGCTTATTAGCTCGTAGCTGCTGCCTTGGTGTTGCACGATTCCCGTTTGCTTCAAGTCGTTTGACCAAGGGTTTAGCGCACGTAACCCCATGACTTCTGGGCTTAGTTCGATGCTGAGTACTTCGCTTGCGCCTAGGCGGTGGGCAGCGATGGCGGCGTAGCCTAAGCCGCTACAGCAATCCAGCACTTTGTCACCCTTGCGCACGGCTTGTTGAGCCATCTCGGAAGCACTGGTAAAGGGGTCGGTTCCCTTGGAAATGTGCATTTTGACACCGCTAATTTCTAGCAGCGGTGCGCCAGCGGTGGGAACGAGCTTGTAGTAGCCTGTGCTACGGTCTTCCAAGGGAGTCATTGCGCCATCGCGACAGAGGTAGATCCGTTGGGTCTTTTTGATGATGCTTTTGAGGGTGTCGATGGAGAGTTGATTGTCTGCGTCGAGCACTAGACTTTGATCATTTAGGGCAAAATCTTGTTCGGAAAGATTCAGGTCGGTGGAAAGCCGGACGAGGGGAAGCCCTGCGGCGATGGCATCCAACGCTTGTTTGGCGTTGTCTGTGTGGAGGTAGTAGTTGGGCATAAATCGTTAGTGATATTCCCAAGGATTGAATAGCTCTGCGGTGCTTTGTTCCATGTCTGAGGTGTTTCTTGTGGCTACAGTACAATTGTAAGTTAATCCTGAAACAGCTATAAGCCCATCTAGGGTTGGCATTGTTTTTCCAGCTAGTTCCGCTAAACCTTGAATAGAACCCCAGTTAGTCACAACTTTTAAGTCAATGGGGATAATTCGATTTTCAAAGCGTTTTTTTAGGTCTTCTTCAACCCATATCTTTAATTTCTGCTTTCTATTTTGATCGGGATCTTTTTGAATGCCTTTGTGTATTTCACCAAACGTTAATATGCTCAAAAATAAATTAGCTTCATCTTGAGCTTGCAACCATGAAATAACATTTTTATTTGGTTCTCTTTTTATGACCTCAGAGATAACACAGGTATCTAGTAGGTATTTCATAGTTCAATATCTCTTGGCATATCTTTATTTCTTGAGAAATCAAGCCCACTTTCTGCCAGAGGCGAGTTTCTGAAGAATGATACCAAATCATCTTTTGGCTTAATAAATTTTATATAATCTTCAAATGAAATGATAACGACAGCATTGCTCCCATGTTTAGTGACAAACTGAGGTTTGTGGTGTATTGCACTATCGACTAATTGGCTGAATTTGCTTTTTGCATCTTGGAGTTGCCATATGTTCTGTTCCATAGCTTCAATCTCAAATTAAACTGGACAGACTAGACGGTATTTTCTTTTCTGGATTTTGTCAAGTGAGTGAGGAATCTATGTGCAGAACGTCAATATGACGGGCGCGGCGGGGAGTAAACTGGACGGAATCGCGGGCTGTCACCGCGTCCGTCGTCGATATTATTGTTAGACTTTTTTATTATTCTTTATCTGAACTATCTATCTTGCTCAACTTTTCTAATGAGATTAAGGATAAATCTAACGCATCTACTTCGGCAGTTTTTGCAAGTTCTTTTCTATATGACTCCATAGAATGAGGCTCCACTTTTTTAATAAAGAAGGGAAACCACATATATGGCAACCATCTATCATTTAATTTGTATTTGTCTGTTTTTCCATTTGTATTGAATGAATATGGGTGATCAGTGTATCCCATTTTCTTAAGTGGAACGAAAGGAACCATATCCCCAAGACGCCTTATCTGTATAGCTGGAGGATAAGGCGATGAAATGTAGGAAGAAATATCAGAATATCTTGGAGAGCCATAAATGTATGTGGAAACTTTACATTGATCAGAAGATAGCTCATTTATTGTAGTTCTTAATAACTTCTCAGAAATGGCTGCGACCGCACCACCTAGTGAATGCCCGCATAAGAAAATATGCTCAATATCAGATAGTCCTTTTTTAGTCATTTCATTTTTTATTAAAAGACTGATTCTGTACGATTCTTCTGTAAAACCGCAATGAAACTCTCCATAAGCGGTAGGTGTCAAGCTACTTGTCACTTCTGATTAAAAATCAGGCTGTCTTTTTCATCTGTATCTCATCGTTTGCCTGCCCCTGCGAGGGGTTGAGCCAAACTTCATTGTCATGTGACCAATCGCGGGTATCGCCACTCCAGCGTTCCGGTTTGTTAGCCTTGGCTTGTGCATAAACGGCGGTGCGTTGCTGTAGCAGCACGATGTCTTCACCGGTATGGCGTTGCATGGGCGTGACGTATTGCAAGGCACTGTGGCGATGTTCATGGTTGTACCATTGCACAAAACCGTGCACCCATTGCCGCAAAGTGTCAATGTCAGCAAATGGCTTAGCGGGATAATCAGGTCGATATTTGAAGGTTTTAAATAAAGCTTCCGAATAGGGGTTGTCATTACTAACCGACGGGCGGCTAAAGGATGGTGCAACCCCCAGCTTTTGCAAGGTTGCCAGCATCACCGCGCCTTTCATGGGTGAACCGTTGTCAGAATGCAAGGTGACTTGATCTTCTTGTACCTGCTCGGCGAGGCAGGCTTTACGCACCAAGGTGGCGGCATGGTCAGCCGATTCGGTTTCATGCACTTCCCAACCAACAATCTTGCGGCTGTACACGTCCATGATCAGGTACAGGTAGTAAAACACCCCACGCAGCGCACTGGCGCAATAAGTGATGTCCCAACTCCATACTTGGTTGGCAGCGGTGGCACAAAAGCCTTCAGGTTTGGCAGGACGGGCAACCGGTGCTGCGGTGCGTCCCCGATGGTGCATCAGGTCGGCTTCACGCAGGATGCGGTAAATGGTCGATTCAGAAGCGATGTATTCGCCACGGTCAGCCAAGGCAGGGACGATTTGTTTGGGCGAAAGGCTGCTAAAGGCTTCGCTGTTGGCAATGTCCCGCACCTGTTGGCGGTCTGCCTCACTGAGCTTGTTAGCCGGTAGGTGGGTACGCACTGTCCGCCGGTCTACCAGACTGGCATCGGCTTTATTCCAGCGTTGTAAGGTACGCTTGCTTAAGCCAAGGATTTCAGTGGCTTTATGTCGCCGCGCTCCGGCTTCCACGGCTTCAGCGAGAAGTTGAAGTGCCATCTGGCGGTCAGCAGGGGAGATTAACATTCCCCGCTGTCCCCCCAGATGGCACGGGACTTTTTTGAGAGCACCAACAGGGCAGCAGTTTCAGCCAAGGCAGCGTTCTTTCGGGTCAATTCGGCTTCCAGTTGCTGGATGCGGCTACGGTCTTCTTTACTTTGTTGCAACCGTTGTTTGTCGAGCTGTTCCTGCTGCTGGTAGCCACTCAGGGCGGCGGCTTCCCATGCTTTGATTTGTTCGGGGTAAAGCCCTTTTTTACGGCAATATTCCCCCAATTCAGCGATGTTCAGACTGCGGGTTTCAAACACGATGGCGAGCTTGTCAGCGGCTGCCCAATGGTCGGAATGCTTGGCAGTAGCGGGGACGGCTTGACCACTGGCTTGGGTTTGTTTGCGCCAGTTGTACAACGTCGCGCTGGGAATACCCGTTTCGCTGCTCAGTGTGGCTACCGATACAGGGTTGGGCGGCATCAGGCGTTTGATGATCGCGGCTTTACTGTCTGCTGTGTAATGTTTCATGTCCTTGTCCTTTAGGTCGCCCTTCTCATTCTAAATGAGATGAAAAGAGGGCGCGACAAGTAGGCTGACACATAGGGTAAGTCTCTACTGACAAAGAAACATCATGACCTAAAAACCATAAATAATCAATTTTTTTTGAAAAAGTCAATTTCTTTAAATTTGATTGAAAATTTATTCTCCAGTCAAATAAAAATCTAGTTCCTCTAAATGTTATAAACAAAAATCTATTGATCTTGACCCCAATTACAAGAATATTAACATCAACAATTAAAAATAAAATCTGAATATCTAGCGACCTCATATATTCTTGGATATTTGTATCAATACCTTTTGTGAATATTCGAGAATATTCTGTTGATGGAACTCTCTTTGCTTTTCTTCTCTTAAGGAAAGAAAAGCTAAACAAACTACCTCTTTTTTGATTATCTAACTCAAAATCGGGGATTTGATAATATGCTAACTCGGCAAATAATGCACAAATATAACGAATTGTAGGCGTATCATATTGTTTGCTATCCCATTCTTTTTTGTATTTTTTAAGAAGTTGATGTATTTCATCAAAGGCATATTGATAAGTCATAGTGTGATTGCTTTATGTAAGTCTAACGTCCAGCATGACGGGCGCGGCGGGGAGTAATCAAATCAGAGTCGCGGGCTGTCACCGCGTCCGTCGTCGAATAACTTGTTGGCGTATTATCAGCGGATAAATAGTTGCGATTTAATAACTATTTTTCGACTTATGTGTAAAACTATGGGTTAGGAAGGGTTTCTTCTAAATATAGGGAAAACCGAAAACTCATTTGGGACGGATATAACTATAAAGCTAGAATCCTCCAAAATCACCTCCTCCAAAATCACCGCCATCATTATCACCATTATCGTCATCGTCATTCGATGGATTCCTAAATGGCGGTCTTTTGACTGATTTTTTAGGTGACGGAGGTGGTGGAGGTGGTGGAGGTGATGAAGAATTATTTTTTTCCAGCCATGTTCTATAGGCTACAAATGCTACGAACATTGAAATAGGATCCATAGCTACGCTCCTTATTAAAAGTCAAAATCATCGTCATCGTCATCTCTATCTGATGGAATACCATTTCTCCAGCCTTCATGCATACGATATTCGTGATGGCAAGTTTGACATATATCACCACTACCTATGAACTCTAGACAATAGCAGCCACTTACCCAACAATTACCGTTTAAAGCCAGCTTGGGAATGTTTTCATTTAGGGGATCTTGATAATTACACATAGAATAACTCCAGAAAAGTTCACATACTGTCATAGCAATCAATTAAATCATCTCCATTATAATTCGCGCAATCTAAGCTACTTAAAAGTGCGGTAGAAAATTGCTCATTGCTAGACTTGCTTTTTTAAATCATATATGGAAATTTTTTTCAAATACCATTCGAACCAATTCACCAAGAAACAGGAAGTTGAAATAGATATAAGGAGAAATAAGCTGTGCTGCGATATCTTCATATTTCCATAAGTTATTTACTCTATGGCAGAAAGTTAAGAATGAGACATCGCTCCGCCAACGTCTGAATTGACGGGCGCGGCGGTGAGTAGGCTGGGCGAAGTCTCGGGCTGTCACCGCGTCCGTCGTCGAATAACTTGTTGGCTCATTAATTAATGGGAATAAACTCTGGTGTAATTTGGATATTTTAATCGGAATCAGGTTGCATAATCGGGAAAAATATTCCATTTTTATCCATTCCCAAGGGATGAGCGACACGCTGCCGCCATTCGATACTATCAAGCTCTGGTAATATCGGTAATTCTAATGCCTGTACAAAGTGTTCATGAGCCTGATGGACAAAAAGTTCTTCAATATAGGCAGATTGGGAGCTTTGAAAAAATGGTAACAATATTTCTGGTACTTCAAGCAGTGTGATTTGAGTTTTACCAGCTTGATCTATTCGACCAATTACCTTAAAGTGAGTATTTGGTTTCCAGATACACAAACCCCATTTAGAATGAGAGAGAGCTTTATCAATATAATGAGCATTAGTTGAAATAATATAAAAGCGTTGATTTCCAAGTAAACCACCTAACTTGTACGTTGCATCACAAAATGTAGGTTCTCGCAAGAATATACCAGATTGATATTTTGTAGAAATTATAGTATCGAGAGTAGTATCCCTGAAAAATACTTGAGGTTGTCCATACTCGTGTACTAGAGTTTTATGCAATATGTTTTTATCCATTTGATTTCTCATATTTCTTTTGGTAGGACTCCAGAAGATCAACTCTATTTAAATTTAAAAATGATTTTTCAATGAAGTCATCTGGATATAAATAAGATTCAGTCACTACATTATACATAACATCAAGAATTATATTGTCAATATTAGATTCATTGTCAGCCATTAGTGCATAAATATTTTTTGTTAAGTAAAAGTCATTACTAGATATGCCTGCTATGGAGCAAGCATCAATCCAATTTCTTTGTGCTGCATGAATATACCAAACCCAGAATTGAATTTTTTTATCTTCGGAAATTGAAGAATAACCCCCATCACTTATTATGCTGTTTAAATTTGATAATAAAACCATAAATATTCCTTTATAAAGTATCTAAATAGAAACTATCGTTAATATTTTTTATGACTTTAACTTCAATGGGAGGAATTATAACAACTTCTTTATTCATTGGATTTGCTCCTATTTTTGAAGCAAGCTCGGTATTTAATGTCATTTCTGATATGTCTTTGGCAGAGTGTGTTGCATTAATTATAAAAGTTCGCGATAATCCATTCTGGTAATCTGGACTAGGAGCATCAGCGGCTGATAAAAAAGCTCTTTCTGTGACTACATTGCCTGTTTTATATTTGTTATCTATGAGCGTGGTTATATCGTCAGTTAAGTTTTCGAGATGTCTATAATACTTATTTGGGCTATCAGGTAGTTTATCCAAAGCTGCCACTAATTTATTATATATATTTTCTCCTGCTTGATTGTTCAATTTTCCAGTCGTTCTTAACTCTTGATTCATTTTTTCATAAAAAAGATTTGTAGTATATGCAAAAACATAGTGTGCATCTTCTTTTGTAATTCCACGCTGGTTATTGTTTACAGCTTTGTCAAGGTAGGAATTGTAATCAATCCCATTAGTATTTTTCAATGAATCATACATTTTTTCAACTTCTTGTGTTGTTTTTCCCATATATGTGGCGACATCATTGACTAAATCCAACGGAACACCTTGATGATTAAATTTCGTATTCTGTATATGTTCTTTTTTATAAACAGAAGCCGCATCATCAAGATGGGAAACAGTTTTAGCAGCTTTGTTTGCTACACTTAGTTTATCCATTCCCTTTGAGCCTAAGAATATTCCCGCAACCTCCGCTGTACCTCGCCCAACAGCCTCCCCATATCGCCCAGCATTCCAATCTTCTTTAATAGGGTCAGCTACTGCCTGCCAAAGTACTTTAGGATTTTCTATCACTCCTTGTAATACTTTTCCTCCTTACTCCAACCGTTCGACCCCACGTTGTCGATTGGGCATCCATTCAGGGCGTTCAATTTTATGTCCAGTTGTAGTACTAATTATCTTATCTGCCAAATCAAGTTTTCCACCTTCAACAATGTCAATATAGGTGGCGGCAGAATTTTTACCCAACGTGTAAAGTCCTGATGCTGTTTCGCCGATGACCTCACCGACTCCTTTCACAAAACCTACACCTTGAGTAGCCACTTCACGAATAGCCTTCGTATGTTGCTCGGCAACTTTGGCGAAGTTCTGCTTCAATGTTGCGGGAGGTGTAAAACTTATGTTATCGAATTTGGCGGCTAAAGAAGAGCTACCCTTTGAAGAGGTCCTGAACTGCGTGGCTTGATGGCTAACACTATTAGTATTCCGAGATTGGCTGCTAACTGTATTCATTGTCATCATCCTTGACTACCTAAACCCTTTGAAGTCTTCAAATGTAGTCAATTAATTCTAACAACTATGCTCATCAACCGATAAAATAGTTATTTTTACTGATAATTGGTAGATTGAAAAGCCAACGTCTCGTGTGACGGGCGCGGCGGGGAGTAAGTTGGGTAAAATCGCGGGCTGTCACCGCGTCCGTCGTCGACACACTCGTTAGCAATCTTATTCCCATTCAATTATAGAGTTTTTCATGCTGTATTTTTCTGTATATAGGCTTATTGGTAAATTTTTTATTTCAAACTGCCAAAGTGCCTTATTTATTTTTTTAAATCCATTCTCGATATTTGGATAATTATTATATTTCACTTCGTTGTAAAATGGTTGAAATTTATTAATTAAAGCAGCTTCAATTTCATTTGTGATGTGAATCCCGGAAATAGCTTCGTCGTCAGAGTTTATTTTAAAAGTCATAATAGTTATTTCATGAGGAGTTCCTATATTATTATTGTTAACAGGTTCTTCAAGCGTAATAACCCTAGTCAATTTTCTATGGTGTGCCAACCTTTTTGTGATGTTTTGCTTTGTCGTTTGTCCAATATAATGCAATTTATGTATTAGATATGGTGTAATATTCCCAGATATTTTGTAGTGAAGAGGTGAGTTGTAATGTAGATAAATGAAAACATTTGCGCTAATCCACATGGGTGGTTTATTTCTTAGGTGAATTTGTATCGCTTCTATTTTGTTAAAAAAATCATTGCTTGCATCTTTCTTTTCTTTTTTGCTATAAAATTTTGACTCAACGTTTAAAACGTCCCATTCTTCAACAGGTATGTTAAAAAAGCAGTCGATTGGTATATTTTTGCCATCTGTTATTTGACAGATAAATCTACCACGCGCTAGTTCTTTGATATTTACATTATCGAAATATATAGCTGGTCGTTGAGTTATCGCATAAATAGTACAATCAGCAACTAAATTTTCTACTACTTCCTGTCCTAATAGCATTTCCAAGTCGTAAGCAGTTGCGATGGGATATTCTAAAGATGCAGTTAAATTTACTTGTGATGGTTTGCTCATATAATGATGAATTTATCGTATAATGGATTAATTATATTTTGTTTTAAAACACTAACTTTGGTGATTCACTATGACCTGCTAACGTCAAATCTGACGGGCGCGGCGGGGAGTAATTAAATCAGAGTCGCGGGCTGTCACCGCGTCCGTCGTCGAGAATCTCGTTATGCCTTATTCCTTACTTTCCAATATTCTGCTTCTAACCAACTACAAAAGGACTCAACTTCCGTTATAGCTGTAGCAACTTTTTCTTTTGTAATTGCAACGGATGGCTTAAACCAGTGTAAAGCTACCGCATCAGCTTTGTCAGTTAACAATTCAGTTAATAATTGAATCTCATCTTCTTGTGCGAAAAATGGATGAGGATATTGATCCAAATTATTTTTTGAATAAGGAATATTCAATAAGCTGATTATTTTGGGGTGTTGAACATTATTCCTAGCTATTCTTATTTGTTTAATAGTATCTAAGTTTGCAGGGCATTTTGTTATATCCAAATTTAATTCTTCAATTATTTTTAAGTACCCATTAAGCCAGCCATTATTTTTGTCTAATTTAAGCTTTTGATTATGTTGCTTTTTTAAACGATCAACCCATTCTTCTAAAAAAAGCTGTAATGAAGATGAAAGCATGGACAGTGCTGTATGTCCAACGGTATCAAAGCCTATTTTAGCTTCACTCCATTCTTGCCAAAACGGTGGTTCTGGGTTTTCACTATATATGGGAATGTAAGGTTCTTCTTCATCTTCAATAGCTGATATGATTTTACAAAATGGAGCTGAAGCATTTTCGTAGAAATACCAAATGAATTTAGTTCGGCTCTTGAGGAAATATTCTATGTCCATTTATTTCTCTTAATATATTTTATTTAACTATTACAGGCATGATAACCATAGGTTGCGGAGCATTGGGGGTTATTTCTTTACGTTCTTCAGTGACCAATGATTGAGTGTCTGACGTAACATCATACAGTCGTATTTTTGCCGTGATACCTGTCATATCACCAGTGACACGGTATTTTTTCGAGGGTTGAAGGTTGGGTTTAATATAGGTAGTCGCAGTGCCACGATCTCCTATAATAATTAGACCAAGCTCGTGAACACCCGGCGATACTTTGAATGAAGTCACGCCCCCCGGAGTTCTTATGCCATCAATCTCTTGAACTCTTGCGTGTGCATCACCACCTAAAAAACCAATTAAGCCAGCAAAGCTACCTTCTACAATAGCTGCATCTTTTCCTATGTAGTCTTTGTGGGATGGAGTGCTAGAACATCCAGTAAGTGCTGCAACAAATAAGATAGTTACTATAAATTTCATTGGATAAATCCTTCATAAAAGTAGGTTGGTTTCTTTGTTCTGTGCTGTATCAGGTTTTACTGCTGTTACATTTATCTGCATAACGTCCGAATTGACGGGCGCGGCGGGGAGTAAGCCGTTAAAAATCGCGGGCTGTCACCGCGTCCGTCGTCGAATAAATCGTTAGAAATTTTATTGGTAATGTTTGTTAATAAACCCTAACAATCGGCTGTGAACATTATGTGCGTAGTGTTCTTCAACTGGCTCAACAGCACGCATGAACGGTGCTCCAAAAATACCATCAGATATATCATCAATCGGATAAGGGAATGTTTTTACAGAACTCACCTTTATTGTGTGGGCAAAATCTTTAATATCTTCTTGGCTGCGATCTTCAAAGAAATATGGGTCGTATACTGTAGCGACAGTAAAATGCGATTTTGACTCTCCATTTTTTGATATTTTTGGTAAGAAGATAATATCACCTTTATTCATATTTAACATATGAGCTAAAATATCGCGTCGTCCTCTTGCTGCCTCACAACCCACCTCAACGCTCCAATATTTTTTAGCGGCAATTATATATTTGACTAACCAAACATCTTCAGGTAGTCGTAAATCTAATGTAGGAATGCCCCATCCTTGTCTTAAGTTGCCAAATGTAAATAACTCATCTAACGTAAAATCTAGGCAGTTATCATAATTTGTATGACAATGAACTTCTGAATTTTTCTCGCCCAATGCTATCTCTGAAGCATTTAGTTTATTAACGTCGCAGGCTCCTCCATTGGGATCACCGCCAGGCCCAGTTGGTAATCTAAAAACCCACATTTTCATCTTTGATTTCCTTTATGTTTGGTGTTGGTCAATTTTGATTTCTAACAGTTTATTAGGCGGCGTTCTGGAATATCAGGATAGGAAGCCTGCGCTCAATCGGTGCGCACACGCCGCCTATCTGGTTCGTCGAGAATTCCGCATAGTCTGGCATTATCATAAATCGTGTCCCCAAAATTCAGTTAATGTTAATGGATAAGAAGCATACACGAAGCCCCGTAGAACCGGCAACTACGTATTCCCATGAGTTCTGGGAAAATTACACACTTTTTCTTGTTAAACAAGGCATTAGTCAGAAGTATGTGACATGGTATGTGTTGCGTACTAAGCAGTATATTGCTTACTTTCCCGACGACCATATCCGTACCCATACACCCCAACAGGTAGAGGAATATCTCACCAAAGTGGGGCGTGAAGTCAACTTGAAAGCCTGGCAATTTGGGCAAGTCGTCGATGCTATACGGATTCTGTTTTGTCTGGCATTGAAAAAAAGTTGGGCAAACGACTTCGATTGGGAATATTGGTCAGCGTCGGCGAAAAAGTTGGAAGCCAACCATGCCACCGTTGCCCGCGATTACACGGATGCCCTCGAAGGTCTGGAGGGATTGGAAATGCTCGAAGGGGAAGAGCGTTGTTCCAATGAGCTTTACCAACGTTACCAGCCAGCCTTAGCTGAAGTGGTCAAAGTGGTACGCCTCAAAAATTACGCGATGCGCACTGAACAAACCTATCGTGGTTGGATTTCCCGGTTTTTCTACTTCCACAAACCCAATGACGTGCATGATTTGGGGGGTAAAGAAGTCAAACAATACCTCGAATACCTTGTGCTTAAACGCAATGTGTCGGTTTCCACCCAAAAGCAGGCATTAAATGCGCTTGCGTTCCTGTTTAATCAAGTCTGGAAAAAGCCGCTGGATGATTTGGGCGACTTTATCGGTTCAAAACGCCCGCGTAAACTGCCGGTGGTGCTGTCCCGCGATGAAGTGCGCCGCGTATTCCAACACCTGAAAGGAACGCATCACTTAATGACGGGCTTGCTCTACGGTGGCGGTTTGCGCCTCATGGAATGCGTGACCTTGCGGATTTTGGATGTGGATTTTGATTACAACCAACTGCTGATCCGCAATGCCAAAGGGTTTAAAGATCGGATTGTGCCATTGCCTGAGCGTTTCAAAGAGGCACTTAAACAACAAATCGCTTTTGTTGAGCGTCAACACCAAATGGATTTAAAGAACGGGTTTGGTGAGGTGTACTTGCCGGATGCCTTGGGTCGTAAGTATCAAAATGCGGTGAAAGAATTACGCTGGCAATACGTGTTTCCTTCCAGTGGTGTCGCTGCTGACCCGCGTTCTGGGGTGGTGCGTCGCCATCATGTGCATGAAACCAGTTTGCAGAAAATCATTCGTCGGGCGGTGAAACAAGCGGGCATCACCAAACACGCTACCAGCCACACCTTCCGCCATTCGTTTGCGACCCATTTGCTCGAATCCGGTTATGACATTCGCACGGTGCAGGAGTTGTTGGGGCATTCGGATGTGTCGACGACGATGATTTATACCCATGTGCTGAATACGCCCGGTATCAGTGTGCGCAGCCCCGCCGATATGATGTAGTGAGTCTGAGATACGCTACCGCCCTGATCTGTATTGACCCCACCCGATGCGTTGCGTTGATTTTGCAACAATAGGCTGTAATTTACACTTGATTGCGCCGGATTACAAAAATTAATCGCACCTTAAGCACCATTACCAGCAATCATGCGCCATTGCTTACCCACACTATTCCCGACTAAACCACTAGGTAATACCATCCCTGAATGGGTGCTTATTTCGAGTATGCGTCAGGATGGTGTAAACTCGCGCCCAGATATTCAAGTTGACTGAGGAAAACAGAATGACAGACATGACCCGTGACCACGTTGAAACGCTACTGAAAGGCATCAAAGACCGTTATTTGGAGCAGGACATCGTATCCCTGCATCAAGTAAAAGACATCCGTGTGGAAGGCGGCAATGTAGCCGTCAGCGTGGTGCAAGGCTACCCGGCGGGCAACTATCGGGATGAATTGGCAGCAGAAATCAAAGCCGCATTAGCCGCCGCTGGCGCAACCAACACAGACGTCAGCGTCACCACCCAAGTGGCAGCACACGCTGTGCAGAAAAGCGTCAAGCGTAAAGACGGCATCAAAAACATTATCGCGGTCGCATCCGGCAAAGGTGGCGTAGGCAAATCCACCACCGCCGTCAACCTAGCACTCGCCCTGAAAGCCGACGGCGCAACAGTCGGTATGCTTGACGCGGATATTTACGGCCCCAGCCAGCCGCGCATGTTAGGCATCAGCGGTCAACCCGAATCCAGCGATGGCAAAAGCCTAGAGCCAATGCAAAACCACGGCATTAAAGCCATGTCGATTGGTTTTCTGATCGAAGAAGACACCCCAATGATCTGGCGCGGCCCAATGGTCACACAAGCACTGGAGCAATTGCTGGGTGATACCAACTGGGGCGATTTGGATTATCTGGTCATCGACCTGCCACCCGGCACGGGCGACATTCAATTGACACTTTCCCAGAAAATCCCGGTATCTGGCGCAATCATTGTCACTACCCCACAAGACATTGCCTTGTTGGATGCACGTAAAGGTCTGAAAATGTTTGAAAAAGTCGAAGTACCGATTTTGGGTATTGTCGAAAACATGAGTATGCACATTTGCAGCAACTGCGGCACAGTCGAACACATCTTCGGCGAAGGCGGCGGTCAACGCATGGCAGAACAATACGGCGTGAACTACCTCGGTGGTCTGCCACTCGACATCAAAATCCGCGAACAAGTCGACAACGGCAACCCGACCGTGGTGTCTGACCCGGATGGCGCGGTCACGCAAATCTACAAAGAGATTTCCCGCAAAGCCTCGTCACGTTTGGCACAAAAAGCCAAAGACTACAGCACCAAGTTCCCGACCATTAAGATCATGAACGTTTAATTTGGTTTGAGTCTGACGGATGTGGCAGAACGACCGCTGCCACATCCATTACTTGCGTCCTTCGATGTACCCCCCTATGCTTTGCCCCCATTAGTGCCGCCAGCATAAAGGATACCCATGAACTACGAAGGCATCGAAACCCTCCCGCTACAGGAATACACCGAGAAAGCCTATCTCGACTATTCCATGTACGTCATTCTTGACCGCGCTTTGCCGCATCTTGGCGATGGCTTAAAGCCTGTGCAACGCCGCATTGTCTACGCCATGTCCGAATTAGGGCTGACGGCGGCTTCCAAACACAAAAAATCCGCACGTACTGTCGGTGACGTATTGGGTAAATTCCACCCACACGGCGACTCGGCGTGTTACGAAGCAATGGTGTTAATGGCGCAACCGTTTTCCTACCGCTACACGCTGGTGGACGGGCAGGGCAACTGGGGTTCGCAAGATGACCCGAAATCGTTTGCGGCGATGCGTTACACCGAATCGCGTTTGACCGCTTACGCCAAAGTATTGCTGCAAGAATTGGGGCAGGGTACGGCGCAATGGCAACCGAATTTCGACGGTTCGTTGGAAGAGCCAACCATTTTGCCCGCCCGCTTGCCGAATATTTTGCTCAACGGTGGCAGCGGCATTGCGGTGGGGATGGCGACCGATATTCCGCCGCATAACCTGCGTGAAGTGGTGAATGCGTGCCTGCATTTGCTGGATCACCCCAATGCGACCTTGCAGGATCTGCATCAGCACATTCCCGCGCCGGATTTTCCTACCGAAGCCGAAATCATTACTCCGGCGGCGGATTTCCTCGCGCTTTACGAAAAAGGCAACGGCACGTTTAGAATGCGGGCGCGTTACGAAATCGAAGATGGCGACATTATTATTACCGCCTTGCCGTATCAAGTGTCAGGCAGCAAGATTCTGGAGCAAATTGCCGCGCAAATGCAGGCGAAGAAACTGCCGTTGGTGGAAGATTTGCGCGATGAATCTGACCACGAACAGCCAGTGCGCTTGGTGATTGTGCCGCGCTCCAACCGCGTGGATGTGGACATGCTGATGTCGCATTTGTTCGCCAGCACCGATTTAGAGCGCAGTTACCGCGTCAATATGAATATGATCGGTCTGAATGGTCGCCCGCAAGTCAAAAATTTGCTGCATATTTTAACCGAATGGCTGACGTTCCGGCGGCAAACGGTGACGCGCCGCTTGCAATGGCGGCTGGATAAAGTCGAAAAACGCCTGCATTTGTTGGCGGGTTTGCTGGTGGCATTCCTCAATATTGATGAAGTGATCCACATTATCCGTACCGAAGACGAGCCGAAAGCGGTGTTGATGCGCCGCTTCGATTTGACCGAGATTCAGGCGGATCACATCCTCGATACCAAATTGCGCCAATTGGCACGTTTGGAAGAAATGAAGATTCGCGGCGAATTGGACGAGTTGGAAAAGGAAAAAGAAACCTTGCTGGCATTGCTGGGTTCGGATACTAAATTGACCAATCTGATCCGCAAAGAATTGAAAGAAGATGCGAAGTTGTACGGTGATGCACGGCGTTCGCCCCTGCAAGAACGTGCGGCGGCACAAGTGTTGGATGAAACTGCGCTAACACCATCCGAGCCGGTGACGGTGGTGGTGTCGAAAATGGGCTGGATTCGTTCGGCAAAAGGGCATGATATTGACCCCGCGTCATTGAGCTATAAGCAGGGTGACGAATTCCTAACCTCAGTACGCGGGCGTTCCAGCCAGCAAGTGGTACTGCTGGATAGCACTGGGCGCACCTATACATTGCCAGCGAATGCCTTGCCATCGGCACGCGGGCAAGGTGAGCCTTTGACGGGTAAGTTAGCACCACCGGCAGGCGCGAAGTTCCAATACGCGCTGATGGGCAAAGACAGCGATCAGTATTTGCTGCATTCAGCGGAAGGTTACGGTTTCTTGTGTGCCTTTGGCGAGATGCAAAGTCGGGTGAAGGCGGGCAAAGTGACCCTGACGGTGGGCGAGGGCGTGGCGATTTTACAGCCCTTGTTGGTGACAAACCTTGCCACCGATTCGCTGGTGCTGGTGTCATCATCGGGTTATGTGCTGGTGATAGGCTTGCAAGATGTGCCACAGCTTTCCAAGGGCAAGGGCAACAAATTGATCAGCCTGAAAAAAGGCGGGTTGGGCATTGCCGATGAAACCGTGCAGTTTGCGGTGATTTTGCCTGCGAATGCAGCGTTGCTGATTCGTGCGGGTAAGCAGTTCAAAACGATTAAAGGTGCGGAACTGGATGAATACCGCAGTGAACGTGCGAAACGCGGCAAATTGCTTCCGAAAGGCTACCAAAATGTCACTGGTCTGGAAATAAGCGTCAATTAGTAAGGAAAACTTGAATCCCGCCCCGCGTAACCTACTATTCATGGCATAACATCTAACCTAGAGGTCGAAAGACATGATGCGGATTATTTTACTGGCACTGACCAACTTTGCGGTCATGGCTGTGTTATTTCTGTCGATGAATATTATCGGCAGGCTGTTCGGCATTAATATGAGTGCGGGCAGCATGAGCGGCATTATGATAATGGCGGTCGTGATGGGTTTTGGCGGCTCATTTATCAGCTTGCTAATGTCCAAATGGATGGCGAAGCGCAGCATGGGCGTGCAAATCATTGAAAACCCACAAACTGCGCAAGAACGTTGGTTGGTGGAAACGGTGCGCCGCCAAGCCGAAAAATCCGGTATTGGAATGCCCGAAGTTGGGATTTTCTATTCACCCGACCCGAATGCATTTGCAACAGGTGCCAGCCGTAACAATGCGCTGGTGGCAGTCAGCCAAGGTTTGCTAGACCACATGACGGCGGATGAAGTCGAAGCGGTATTGGGGCATGAAATTGGTCACGTTGCCAATGGCGACATGGTGACGCAAACCTTGCTGCAAGGTGTGTTGAACACCTTCGTGATTATTTTTGCGCGGTTGATTGGCATGATGGTGGATAACTTCTTCCGTGGTAACAATAGCGAAAACAGCGGGCCGGGTATCGGGTATTTTGTGGGTTCGTTCATTGCCGATATTCTGCTGGGGTTCTTGGCAACTGCGATTGTGATGTGGTTTTCACGTTACCGCGAATTCAAAGCGGATATTGCCGGTGCGGATTTGGCAGGTCGTCAGAAAATGATCAATGCACTGAAACGCTTGCAAAGCGCTCATGCGGTACACGATTTACCCGGTGGCATGGCAGCATTCGGTATCGCTGGCGGTTTGGGCGATGGCTTGAAGAAAATCTTCATGACCCACCCGCCGCTGGAAGACCGCATTGCCGCGCTGCAAAACATGCACTAAACCTCTATAATCCCCGGTTTTATCCTGAATCGGGGATTTTTCTGTGTACACACTCCTACGCGATCTGCTGTTTCTATTTCCCGCTGAAACCTCACACCATCTGGCATTGGATTCCCTGAAACTGGCTGGCAAAACCGGCGTATTGGGCAAACCGGCGGCGTTGCCGGGCAAAGCTGTCACGGTAATGGGCATTGAATTCCCGAATCCCGTAGGCTTGGCGGCAGGGCTGGATAAAAACGGCGAATACATCGACGCTCTGGCGGCATTAGGCTTTGGTTTCATTGAAATTGGCACAGTGACACCACGTCCGCAACCCGGCAATCCTAAACCGCGTTTGTTCCGTTTACCCAAAGCGCAAGCCATTATCAACCGCATGGGCTTCAATAATCACGGGATTGATTATTTGCTGGAGAATGTCTCCAAAGCGCATTATCCCGGTATTATTGGCATTAATATCGGTAAAAACTTCGATACACCGGTTGAGAAAGCGGCGGATGATTACCTAATCGGTTTGCGTAAAGCTTACCCTGTGGCGCATTACATCACGGTCAATATTTCCTCGCCGAATACGCCGGGGTTGCGCACTTTGCAATACGGGGATGAATTGAAGCGTTTATTGGTCACTTTACGTGAAGAGCAAAATCGACTTGTCCAGCAATACGGGCGTTACGTGCCGGTGGCGATTAAGGTTGCGCCGGATTTAAGCGAGGTGGAAATCCGTGATATGGCGCAGGTGTTTTCCGAGGTGCAGATTGATGGCTTGATTGCGACTAATACAACCTTGGATAAATCAACGGTGCAAGGTTTACCTCATGCCAATGAACAAGGTGGATTGAGCGGTAAGCCGTTGACGCAGCATTCGACAGAAGTGATTCGGCAGTTCCGGGCGGATATGGATAGCCGGATTCCGATTATTGGGGTCGGGGGGATTTTGTCGGGGGCGGATGCGCAAGCGAAATTGGCAGCGGGTGCGAGTTTGGTGCAGGTTTACAGCGGATTTATTTACCGAGGGGCGGGGTTGGTGCGTGAGTGTGTGGAGGCCACAAAAAAGGCCGGATAAGACCGGCCTTTTTCTTCAGATGATGAAATCTGATTACTTAACAGCAGGAGCGGCTGGTGCAGCAGGAGCAGCCGCTTCAACTTTGACTTCAGCAGCAGGAGCGGCTGGAGCAGCGTAAGTGCCTGTCGCTGGTGCAGCAGGAGCAGCCGCTTTGTTGGCTTCAGTCATTTTTTGCTGTTGAGCAGCCATCGCTGCACGCTGTTCTTCGACTTTCTTGAAGAAAGCATCAGCTTGAGCGCGTTGCATTTCCATTTGCTTTTGGATTTGCTCGAAGCTAGGCGCTTGCATCGCGTAGCTAGGTGCCATCATCATTGGGCTGTAACCGTAGCCAGGCATTTGCTGCATCATTTGACCTTGAGCAGGTGCTGCTGCTGTTGGCATTTGACCTTGAGCAGGCATTTGCTGCATAGCAGGTGCTTGTTGCATACCGTAGCCGCCCCAAGGGTTGCCGCCGTTAGCACCGTTAGCTGAAGTGTTGCTGTAGCCGTACATATTGCTGTTGCCATCGCCGTAACCGTAGCCACTGCCTTGTACATTGGTAGCGCCATCGCCACGGCCTTGACCGTAAGTATCAGCAGCCAAGTCGGTTTTGCCTTTGCCTTTGAACGTGATGCTGAAATCAACTTCACCGTCAGCATCGCCTTTGCCACGACCCCAGCCGTTTACGTCGCCAGCGCCAGTGCCGTAACCTTGGCCTTGACCGCTAGTACTGCCTTGACCTTGGCCTTGGCCTTGACCGACGCCGCTGCCATTGTCAAAGCCGTCGAAGAATTCAGCAGATGCAGCACCGGAAGCAGCCAGTAATGCGATCATCAGTACGATTTTTGTATGTTTCATGGGATATACCTCTAGCGGAGAGTAATGCGCTCATCAGCGCGTAAAAAGGGTTTAATTAATATAAGCAAATCATAATATTCTGATTGTGCTAATGCAATACCTGTTCGTGATATTTCTGTTTTTTCATGACGATTTGTTGATTTAAGTTAGAATACCAAGATTGCTTGAACAATAGGTGAACAAATGATTATCACATCTGCTGACGTTGCCCGTGCCATGGAAGACGCTGATTTATTGTATTCCGCTGAGGATATTGCTGCCATGTTGGATAGGATGGCGACCGAAATTACTGAAAAACTGGCGGATAAAAACCCGCTGGTGTTGTGCGTGATGACGGGTGGCGTGATTTTGACGGGGCATTTGCTGACGCGCTTGGCATTCCCCTTGGAACAGGATTATTTGCACGCCACGCGCTACCGTGGCAAAACCAGTGGCAGTAAAACGATTGCTTGGTTGCACAAGCCGGATACATCGTTAGCGGGGCGGAATGTTTTGTTACTCGACGATATTCTCGACGAAGGTTATACCTTGCGTGAAATTACCCGCTGGTGTTGGGAACAGGGTGCGGCAAGCGTGCATGTAGCAGTTTTGGCGGATAAGCAACACGAGCGTCGGGTTGAAGGTGTTCACCGTGATTTTTCGGCGTTGGAATTACCGGATCGCTACGTGTTTGGCTTTGGGATGGATTACAAGGAATATTGGCGCAATGCCAACGGTATTTACGCAGTAAAAGGGTTGTGAAATGAGCACGATTGAATTTGCAGTAATCGGCGGCACCGGGCTGACCGAAATCGAAGGCTTGGAAGTGATTCACCGTGAAGTGGTGCATACGCCTTACGGTGAGCCGTCCGGCCCGGTGACGCATGGGATGATCGCTGGTAAGCGCATTGTGTTTCTGGCGCGGCACGGTTATACCCACAATATCCCCCCGCATCGGGTGAATTACCGTGCGAATTTATGGGCGCTGAGAAGTTTGGGTGTTAAAAAAATAGTGGCGATTGCCGCCGTGGGAGGGATTACGCCGGAAATGCAGCCCATGCGTTTGGTGATTCCTGATCAGATTATTGATTATACCCATGGGCGGGCGCATACCTTTTTTGAAGACGGTTTGACCGATGTGACGCACATTGATTTTTCGTGGCCGTATTGTGCAGAAGTGCGCAATGCGTTGCTGGCGGCGGCTGAATGCGCCAAGTTGGATGTGGTACCGCGTGGCACGTATGCCGCTACCCAAGGCCCGCGTTTGGAAACGGCTGCTGAAATTACCCGTTTGGAACGTGACGGCTGTGATTTGGTGGGCATGACGGCGATGCCAGAAGCGGCGCTTGCCCGCGAGTTGGATCTTTGTTACGCGGCTTGTGCGGTGGTGGCGAACTGGGCAGCAGGTAAAGACAGTGAAGAAATCACCATGGAGGATATTCAGCAGAATTTAGTGGTGGGCATGGCGAATGCGCGTGCTTTGTTGCGTGCCTTGGTGTGCTGATCAGCTTTGGATAACCAGCCGCCCTTGTATTTACAGCCAGTGGCTTCACGGCGACTGGCTGTTTTTATTCTGGTAAGCCATGTGCTGGCGGCGCTCGTGGTGGGTTTTATGCCTGCATTACCGTGGTGGGGCAAGGGCTTGCTGCTGGTGTTGATCGCGGTGTCGTTGCGTTATTACTGGCGGCTGCATATTAGCCGGGTTGCGCCGAATGCGGTGCAGGAAGTGCGTTTTTATCAGGTGGATAATGCCTTGGTGCGTACTGCTTCTGCGGGGTTTTTTGCGTGGTTGGATGATAGTAGCTTTTTGCATCCGTGGGGGTGTGTGCTGAATTGGCGGACGCAAAACGGTAAGTTGTATTCGCTGATTGTCATGCCGGACAGTGTGCCGTCGGATGTTTTACGGCAATTGCGCGTGCGGGTGAAGTTCAGTCCGGCGGATGTCCCTGAAAAATAAAACCCTCCGGCGCAGGAGGGTTTTGAAGCATTAAGGGCTGTGAATTTTTATGATGACTATTTTTAGGGACTCTTGGGCTTAGTCAGTATGTATAACGATTAAGCGCAGGTTCGGTTGACACATCATGAAAATTTTTCGGGTACAATCGCCATTATTATTGTGTAACCTGATGTTGCCTCATGCCTTCCAACAAAACTGATAATACCCAACCTGCTGAATCCCTTGATCTTACGGCGCAAGTCGTGCCGCCTACGCCTCCTAAACAGCAAGGTCTCAAATTGACGGGTAAAGCCGCTGCCAAACCTGCTCCCAAGCCTAAAGCAGTGGATGAAACCCCGATTATTTCCTACCGCCACGGCGAAACCCGCAAGAACAACCCGGAAGTGGGCATGGTCAACGATGCCAATGACCCGGCACAGCCTAAGACTGAGTGGGCGCATAATCCGCACCTTGCGCCAGAATTGCAGTTTGATTCCAGTCGGGCGGCGGTGGAGCAATTGATTGATGAGGCGCTGGCGAGTGGTGATGAGGCGGTGATGCGGGAGGCGTTGGCGGAACTCAAGCGGATGCAGTCGCCGTTTTTGAATTGGGCGGGGAAGGCGGAACGTACCAGCTTTGCGGTGGATACGGTCAGTTTGCATGTGCATGAGCGGATTGATCCGTTGAGTATTTTGTCGGCGTTGCAGCGGGGGATGAAGAACCCCTCACCCCAGCCCTCTCCCTCAAGGGGCGAGGTAGCGAAGAGGTTTGGTTCTGGTCGGTTTCAGTTTGGGTTGTTTAATGCGCCGTTTGAGAATTTGCCGTTGCGGGATGCGGTGGATTTTTACCATCACGATAAGGGGTGGTCGAACCGCTTGGTGGCGGGGGATTCCTTGCTGGTGATGAATTCGTTGTTGCAGAAGGAGAGCATGGCGGGGCAGGTGCAGATGATTTACCTTGATCCGCCGTATGGGATTAAGTATGGCTCGAATTTCCAGCCGTTTGTGAACAAGCGTGATGTCAAAGACCGCAAGGATGAGGATTTGACGCAAGAGCCGGAAATGATCAAGGCGTTTCGCGATACGTGGGAACTCGGCATCCACTCGTATCTCACCTACTTGCGTGACCGCTTGCTGCTGGCGCGTGACCTGCTCGCCGACAGCGGCTCAATCTTCGTCCAAATCTCCGACGAAAACCTCCACCACGTCCGCGAACTCATGGACGAAATCTTCGGTGTCGATAACGTTGTTGCGCTCATTACTGTTCAAAAAACATCTGGGCAAACGTCCCGATTTTTATCTGGAACTTGTGATTACTTGGTTTGGTATGCAAAAGATATTGAATACTTAAAATACCGACAGCCATTGTTATCAAAAGAAATTGGTGGTGCTGGTAGTGCAATGTATCAATTCTTTCAGCTCGACACCGGAGAAGTAAAAAGATTGGGACAAAAAAATCCGCCAGATGCCGCTAAAGTTTTTCGTTTGGGCGATGTTACTTCACAAAGGCAGGGTCGTGATTCTGGTTTGGGTTCAGCAATGTATTTTCCAGTGCAAGTAAATGGTAGTGAATTTTATCCGCCAAGTTCACGGGGTTGGACAACAACCTCAGAAGGTATGGAACGGCTTTCAAAAGCTGGAAGGCTTGTCCCACAAGGTATAAGACTTTCATACAAACGCTTTATTGACGACTTTTCAGCATTCCCGCTAGGAAATAACTGGGTAGATACAGCGGGAGCAAGTGACCGTATTTATGTTGTTCAAACGGCAGACAAGGCTGTTGAGCGGTGTATGTTGATGACGACGGAGCCGGGGGATTTGGTGCTTGACCCGACTTGCGGCAGCGGCACAACCGCATTCGTGGCAGAAAAGTGGGGGCGACGCTGGATTACCTGCGATACCTCACGGGTAGCCGTAACGCTGGCAAAACAACGCCTGATGACCGCCAGCTTCGACTACTTCGACCTCAAATACCCGCAAGAAGGCTTGAAAGGCGGCTTCATTTACAAAACCGTCCCGCACGTCACGCTAAAATCCATCGCCAACAACCCCGAAATCGACCTGATTTACGATAAACTGCATCCGGCGATTGAACAGGCGTTACGGGAACTGAATGCCATGATAAAACGGCCCCCTCCTAAGGGGCAGCTACAAGAATGGGATGTGCCGTTCGATTTCCCCGCCGATTGGCCAGAATCCGCCCGCGCCTCATTCGACGCTTTCCACACGGCGCGTCAGACGATGCAACGCCGCATGGATGACAGCATCGCCGCCAATGCCGGACAAGAAACCCTCTACGACCAGCCGCAAATCGCCAAAGACAAACGGCGCATCACCGGCCCGTTTTCGCTCGAAGCCGTGCCATTCCCCACCGTGCTATCCCTCAACGATGCCGTGCAACCCACCCAAGCCGACAACAGCGTTGCCCGCAGCGGTGAAACGTCCCGCCAAACCCAATGGCGCGACGAACTGATGAAAACCGGCATCCGTGGCAAAAATAAACAAATGCTCAAATTCGCCGAACTCGAAACCTTGCCCGGTACGCGCTACCTGCACAGCAGCGGCACTCTCGATACCGGCGAGCGCGTGGTGGTCAGTTTCGGTCCCGAACACGCCGCACTCGAACAACGCCAAGTCGAAAATGCCCTGCGCGAAGCCGGGGAACTGTTCCCGCTGCCGAAAATGATCGTGTTTTGCGCCTTCACCTTCGACCCCGAAGCAGCCAAAGACATCGACGCGACCAAAGGCATCACCGCCCTGAAAGCGCAAATGAACACCGACTTGCTCACCGAAGACCTCAAAAAACAACGCGCCAACAACCAAAGTTTCTGGCTCATGGGACAACCCGACGTAGAAGTGCGCAAACGCAAAGACGGTCAGTACGAAATCGAAGTCCACGGTTTCGACTACTTCGACACCACTAAAGGCGAGTTGCAATCCGGCGGCAAAAACCGCATCGCCGTCTGGTCGTTGGATACGGACTACGACAACCGCTCGCTGTTTCCTGCACAAGTTTTCTTTCCGATGGCAGGCAAACAGGACGGCTGGTATAAACTCAAGAAAGACATCCGCGCCGAACTCGACGAAACGCGGCTGGATGCGTTCCACGGCACGGTGTCTTTGCCATTTGCGGCGGGCGACCACAAGCGCATTGCCGTCAAAATCGTGGATGACCGTGGGATAGAATCGCTGAAAGTGATGGAGTTGGAGTGATAGATATGGATCAAAATAATCTTGGTATGACAGGCTATTTTAGCTTTGAGGGCAGTATTGACCCTCCTAAAAACGTTACGTTTTCGGTGAAAGATTTTGGGTGTATCCAAAAAGGAGAGTTTCAATTAAAGCCGTTGACTATTTTCTGTGGAAAAAATAATACTGGAAAAACATGGGCAATGTATGCCCTCTACGGAGTATTAAGTGGCATTGATATAGATGGCGAACTGCCAGAGATTAAAAATCTGGCAAATCAATTGCGCACTTCTGGAAAAGCACTATTAAATCCTAGTGAATGGTTTGAGAGGAATTTTATTCTTATTGAGAATATCATTAAAAACTCTATTAATAATGAATTGGCTAGAATTTTGAATTCTTCAAGTGATTTTTTTGAAGAATCAGTTTTTAATTATGCTTTAAACAAAGAATGGTCGGTAAAATATTTTCAAGCATTACAAATTAATACTAGTCTTGCAGATATAGGCGGGCATCCGGTTTTTCATGCAGAGAAAGAACATCAACACCTAGATATAAAATTTACTTTGCTTGATGCGAGTTTGCCTGATATAGAAATGCATTTAAAGAGATTTATTTTTAGACATATTGCTGGGGAACGCTATTTGGGTGCTGGTCATCCTTTCTTATTGCCTGCGGAAAGAAATGGACTGCATTTAGTGTTTAGGGAGTTAAATTTTACACGAGTGCAGGCATTACATGCTGGTCGGATTGGATCAAGAGAATTAGAAGATTATTTAAAGCGTCTTTCTCTTTATGCAAAACCTATAGCTGATTATATTGATTGGTTAAATACGTTATCGCTAGGTGGTAAGTCTTTTATTAAAATAATAACGCCAATGCAAGAACTAACGTTTGATATAGAAAAAATCAGTGGTGGTTCTTATGAGATTGACGATAATAATAAAATATCGTTTATTAACAATAATATTCAAACCGAACTTCATCTCTCTTCCTCCACTGCCAATTCTTTAGCAGGCTTATGGTTTTTTTTGAATGGAAATGGTATGGGAAAACCATCAGGAAAATTGGCGACATTGATGATTGATGAACCTGAATTAAATCTTCATCCAAGTAATCAACGAGCATTTGCTCGTTTGATTTCAAAATTAGTAAATAAAGGAATGCGAGTTGTGATTAGTACGCACAGCGACTACTTGATACGTGAAATCAACTCTTTGATCATGCTGTCACAAGAACACCCACAACGCGCTGATCTAATGGAGAAATACGGTTATACCGAAGCTGAAATTCTGAAGCCTGAGCAGGTTGGGGCGTATTTGTTTGACAAAAACAGTATTCAAACAATGGAAGTATCACAGGAGGAAGGCATCATTGCCACCACTTTTGATGAAGTCATTAACGATTTGAATGAAACCAGTGACGACATTTTTTATACATTAAAGTACGGCGCAGGCAAAGGGAACTAACAACGATGTCAAACCCTGCGATTGAAACGGTAAAAGCGATTAAACGCTGTATTCAACGTGATTTCTTTGCGAATGAATCAAGCAAAGACAGCGGCATATACCAATTGACGATAGTTGATGAGAAAAGCCGTCAAGAACTCAATATCAATACCAAAAATGCGGCTGAATGCCTGCTATTGTCCACGGATGTTGACCGTAACAAAGACAGCAACCAAGCAAAGTCAATCGCTAAAGACAGCTTGCTACCATTTTTTGAACCCACCGAGTCAGGCATTACCCAACAGTGTGATTTGATTCTAATTGGCAGTCGTGATGAGAATTTATTTGTCTTCCTGATCGAGATGAAACAGGCAAATAAAGGGCATTACCTACAGCAAATGAAATCAAGCAAGTTATTTGTCAATTTTGTGCTTGAAATACTCACTTTGCACAGTAAATGTACTGCTCATCCACCGCATTTCTTCGGTGTCTTGTGCTACGGCGACCAAAGACGTGCAAGAAATCAACCCAGTAAACATTTAACGTTTCAATTTGAAGAACGCAATGGTTTGCACGTTAGTGAATGGTATGCATCCTCTATCAATCTCCCAGCATTATTAAGTGCAGCACTGAGATGTGTACAGGGAAAAGCCGCATGACTGCCCCCAAATCCCTGATCATCAATAGCCCCTACGCCTGCCCGCAACAATATTGGCGAAAGGCAACACAAAACAATTCCACTACGCCCAAATTAGAGCAGGTAGTCGGTCGCCGCCCTGCCAGTTACGAAATCTTCGACACCCGCAACAATACCAGTCGCGAAGTCGAATTGCCGCTGGTCAACCAAATCCGCGCACGGGTGGACGCATGGCGTACCGCTGGCTACCCCGGCATTACCACGATTACCCGCAGTCTGCTGGAACATTGGCACGACAGCACTGCCCGCGATTACCCCTTCTATTTCTGCCAATTGGAAGCCATCGAAACCCTGATCTGGTGGGTAGAAGCCCTGCCCGATTACAAACAAAGCATCGTGATTGAAGGCGACGGCGGCGCGTGGGAACGTTTGTGCAGCAAAATGGCGACGGGTACAGGCAAAACCACTGTCATGGCAATGCTCATCACATGGCAGGTACTCAACGCCCTCGCGTTCCCCAAACGCCACAAGGAGTTTTCCAGCAACATCCTGATCATTGCACCGGGTTTGACCGTCAAGGAACGTTTGCAAGTGTTGCAACCGGGGGCAACCGACAACTATTACGATGCATTCAGTCTTTGCCCCAATACTTCGCTGCGCCACAAACTCAACCAGATGGAAGTGCTGATTGAAAATTGGCACAGCCTAATGCCCTTGAAAGAACCGGAACGTTCGGTACAGAAAAAAGGTGCGGAAAACGACGAAGCTTTTACCCGCCGGGTATTGGGTAAACTGTCAAGCAAGCGCGGTCTGCTGGTGATCAACGACGAAGCCCACCACGCTTACCGCAAACCCGCCGAACTCAAGATCAGCAAAGCGCAAGCCGCTGAACAAGGCATTGATCTGGATGAGGCTACCCGCTGGATTGAAGGGCTAGACCGCATCCACAAAACGCGCCGCATTACCCGCTGTTTCGACCTGTCCGCCACCCCGTTTGCCCCGACTGGTAAGCGCAACACCGAATCGGCGTTGTTTCCGTGGGTCATTTCCGATTTTGGCTTGTACGATGCGATTGAGGCCGGGCTGGTGAAAACCCCGCGAGTGGTGGTGCGCGATGATGCGTTACCAAATGCCAAAACCTACCGCTCCAAACTCTACCACCTGTACGCCGAAGCCGATGTAGCCGAAGATTTGAACCGTAAAGGCGCACAAGCCACCGAACCCTTGCCGGAATTGGTGCAAACCGCCTACACCCTGTTGGGGGCAGATTGGCGGGCTGCATTACACAGTTGGCAAGCCGCAGGTCACACTTCACCGCCTGTGATGTTGACGGTCTGCAACCGTACCGAAACCGCCGCACGGGTGGAACATTATTTTCGGGCAGGCGATGCGCATTGGGCGGAGTTGCAAGCTCCCGAACGCACTTTGCGGGTGGATTCCAGAGTGCTGGAAAAAGCCGAAGTCGGGGAAGCATCTACCGCTGATAAAGGTTACGAAGCTCAGCTTCAAGCCATTATTCACGCTGCCAATATTCCCCTTACCCGCAAGCAAGAACTGCAAGCCCTGAAAAAAGAGGAGTTGTTACGCGAGATCATTGATAACGTCGGCAAACGCGGCATGGCTGGGCAAGATTTGCAGAATGTTATTTCCGTCGCGATGTTGTCGGAAGGCTGGGATGCCAGGAACGTCACCCACATCATGGGCTTACGCGCCTTTTCCAGCCAATTGTTATGCGAACAGGTAATCGGGCGTGGGTTGCGGCGCGTGTCTTATGACCGTGACGAAAACGGTTTGTTTATTCCCGAATACGTGAACGTGTTTGGCGTGCCGCTGTCGATTTTTCAGGATGTGGGGGATGACGGTGTACCGCCGCCACCGCCCAAGCCCAGCACCCAAATCAAGTCACTGCCAGAACGCCATGCGTTGGAAATCCGCTGGCCTAATGTGCTGCGCATTGACACCGTGGTTCGCCCGGAATTGCACATCGACTGGTCACAGGTGGAAACACTCACGCTTGACCCGGCACTGACTCCCGTTTCTGCTGATCTTGCCCCAGCCTTGGGTGGTGCAACGGCGTTGGATCAGGTGCATGGCATTGATCTTGCGTTGTTGCCAGAAGGTTTCCGCCTGCAACGCTTGGTATTCCGTGCTGCTCAAAAAGCCTTCGATCAATTGCAAGCGGCTTTCAAAGGCCATCGGGAATATTTGTTGCTGCAACTGATTCGCCTAGTGGAACAGTTTATTGATTCGGAAGTGTTGAATATTCCGTCCGACTACCACCAAGAACCGTTACGCAAGCGTATCTTGATTGGGCTGAATATCGACATTATCGTGCAACACTTGTTGCGCTTTGTCACCGAACAGAACAGCGAACACTTAGAGCCGATTTTTGACACCGACAAACCACAATCCTCCACTGCCGATATGCCCATCTGGTACAGCACCAAGCCTTGTTTTGAAACCACTAAATCGCAAATTTCTCATGTCGTTGATGACAGCACTTGGGAGCATTATGTCGCGGGTGTGTTGGAAAGTTCAGAATTTGTGCATAGCTACGCTAAAAATGATCATTTGGGGTTTCAAGTGCTGTATTTATGGCGCGGTTCAAAACGGCGTTATGTACCGGACTTTCTGATTCGGTTGAGCAATGGCAAAACCTTGGTATTGGAAATCAAGGGTAAAAACTCCGAACAGGCGGATGCGAAACGTGCGGCATTGGATACGTGGGTCGCTGCCGTTAACAGCCGTGGTGGTTTTGGCGAATGGGGTGCGGCTGTGATTTTTGAGCCTGCTAAGATTTACGACACGCTGGCACAGCACGGGGAAGCCTAAATCATGCAAACCCTCCACGCCCAAAGCGTCCCCCTCGTTGGGACAAACCTCATCGAAGCCAGCGCGGGTACGGGTAAAACCTGGACGATTTCATGGCTCTACCTGCGCCTGATTGCGGTATACGGTCTCAAAGTCGACAAAATTCTGGTCGTCACCTACACCGAAGCGGCCACCGCCGAGTTACGCGCCCGCATCCGCAAACGCCTCGCCGATGCTTTAGCCTATCTGGAACAACGCCCACACGCCGAAACCTACGAATCGTTGCCCTTAGAAGCGCCGCTCCACGACTGCATCCAACGCCTGCAACTGGCCTTGGTGAGTTTCGACGAAGCGGCGGTATTCACCATTCACGGTTTCTGCAAGCGCGTGTTATCCGAAAACGCCTTTGAAGCGCGGATGCCATTTGAAACTGAATTGGTAACGAATGAAGACAATCTGCTCACCGAATTAACCGACAAATTCTGGTATCAGCATTTCCTCAAACCCGATGCGCTGCATTTACGGCTGTTGCAAAAACGCGGGCTGACCCCGGACGGTTTGCTGGCAAACGTGCGCAATTTCATTGGCAAACCGTATTTGCACACCGATATTCAGCCCGTCACTACCGAGGCATTTGCGCAACGGCAAAGCATTTTCGAGTCTGCCTTGCAAGCCTGCCAGCAACATTGGGCGAGTGAACGTGAGGCGATCATTGGCTTATTGCTGGGTGGCGCACTCAACGGCAGCACCTACAGCAAGCGCTATGTGCCGAATTGGGCGAGTAAACTCGATGCGTATTTTACTAATCCGCTGGAATTGCCGTATGAAACCTTTGAACGCTTTGCCACCACCGCGCTGACCGAAAAAACCAAGTCCGGCAAAGCCACGCCCCAACACGCTTTTTTCACACAAGTGGATGCCTTACTCGCCGCCCATGACGCGCTGTCGGAAGGCGAACAAGCCGCGCTGGAATACTTGCGCCTGCAATTGCTGCACCATTTACGCGCCGAATTGCCCGTGCGCAAACAGCAACTCGGCATTCTCACCTTCGATGATTTGCTATTGCATTTGCGCGAGGCGTTGGAACAACACCCCGATTTTCCGCCGCGTTTGGCGCTGAAATATCAGGCGGCGTTGATTGATGAGTTTCAGGATACTGACCCGATTCAGTACGAGATTTTCGAGCGCATTTACCGCGATAAACCCGAACAGCCGGTGTTTTACGTGGGCGACCCTAAACAGGCGATTTACGGGTTTCGGGGGGCGGATATTTACACCTACCTCAAAGCCGCGCACAGCACGTCGGCGCACTACACGTTGCAACACAATTTCCGGTCGCACCCCGATTTGCTGCAAGCGCTCAACCACCTGTTCGCGCAATCCGACCAACCGTTCCGCAGCGACATCCGCTACGAAGCCGTCAGCGCCGGTAAACCACAACACGACATCTTCCTCCCCTCGCCCCTTGAGGGAGAGGGGCTGGGGGTGAGGGGTATTTCCCCGCTTCGTTTCTGGGATTGGAACACACTCGATGAAGGCTACAACAGCCCCGCCGTACAAGAACGCATTGCCGAAGCCGTCGCCAACGACATTGCCCGCCTCTTAAACGCGGGTCGCGAAGGTATTGCCCGAATCGGTGAACGCCCCGTAGAAAGCCGCGACATTGCGGTACTCGTGCGCGAAAACCAACAGGGCGAACAAATCAAACGCGCTTTGCTGGCTCGCGGCATTGCCAGCGTACAAAAATCACGCGACAGCATTTTCTGTACCCGCGAAGCCAGCGATTTTCGCGCCGTATTGCGGGCGATTGCCGAACCGGGCAATGAAACCGCCCTCAAGCAAGCGCTCGTGACCGAACTGTTTGGTTTCACCGCCGAAGATTTATTCGCGCTGGATGAAACCCCAGCGCTCTTGGAAGCCGAACTCGAAGCCTTCCACCGTTGGCATAAAACCTGGCATTCGCAAGGTTTCATGCCGATGTTTCGCCAGTGGATGTTGCAACGCCAACGCTACGCGCATTTGTTAGCCTTGGCAGATGGCGAACGTCGTCTCACCAATTTGTTGCATTTGGCGGAACTCATCCACACCGAAAGCCGCTTGCAAGGGCATGGGATGCACGCGCTGATTCGTTGGTTACAACAAAAAGCCGAAGCGGGTGAACAAGACGAAGCGCACGAACTCCGCCTAGAAAGCGATGAAAACTTGGTGCAAATTACCACCATCCACAAAAGCAAGGGGCTGGAATACGGCATTGTGTATTGCCCGTATTTGTGGGCAGAACGTGACGCGAAAACCAGCACTTGGTTCAGTTGGTACGACCGTGACACCGAAGCGGGCATTTCGCGCCTGCAAGCCGAAGCCTTTGCCAGTGACGCGGCGCTTAAGTGTTTCCGCGAAGCCGAACAAGCCGAAAGTTTACGTTTGCTGTACGTCGCGCTCACTCGTGCTAAATACCATTGCACCATTGCGCTGGTCAGCGGGCGCATTAACCAATTCGACTACTATTCGGCACTCGGTTGGCTGTTATTCGGCAAGTTACCGCAGGGCAAGGCAATTCTCGGCAAATTGCGCAAAGACGGGATGCAACCCGATGAACGCCAACGTTTGATGCACACGCAATTAGCGCAGTTGGTGGAACAATCAGCAGGCGGCATCAGCCATGAAGTCTTGCCCGTTGAGGAAACGCGGGTGTGTTATCAAGCCGACAGCGGTGAATGGCAACCCAGCATTCGCCGCTACCAGCCACGTTACGTGCCGGTTCCCAAAGTCGGCAGTTTCAGTGGTTTGACATCTGGCAAGGATGATGAACGCCCAGACTACGATACGCTGGTGTTCGCTTCGACTTCGCTCAGCGAACGAAACTCTCCGGTCGCTGAACGGGGTAGCGTGGTCGCTGAGCGCAGTCGAAGCGAAGCATTCCCACGCGGCGCAAAAGCCGGAAGCTGTTTGCACAAAATGCTGGAAGAACTCGATTTCACCCAAGCGCTTGCCCCCCAGCAGGACAGCGTATTGCTACCCGCGTTGAAACGCCACGGCTTGCCCGAACGCTGGCTACCCGCCGGTGTGCAACTGCTGGAAAATACCCTCAATACACCGTTGCCAGCCGTTAATCTGCGTTTGTGCGATTTGCCCAAAGCGCAACGCCTTGATGAACTCGAATTCTATTTTCCGGTAGAACGCTTGCGTCTGAAACCGCTGCAAACCTTGTTGCACCATCACCTTCCCGCCGAATGGGACGCCATTCACAGCGCTATCGACAAGCTGAAGTTCAATGATTTAACGGGTTATATGAAGGGCTACATCGACTTGGTATTTGCCGCCGACGGGCAGTATTTTGTGGTGGATTACAAGTCGAATGATCTGGGCGCAATGCCTGCCGATTACCGTTTCGAGGTGATGCAAGAGGCGATGGCGGAACACCATTATTACCTGCAATATCTCATCTACTGTTTGGCGTTACACCGCTATTTGCAACAGCGGTTGCCGGGGTATGACTGGCAACAGCATGTTGGTGGGGCGTTGTATTTGTTTTTGCGGGGCATGACACCGGAACAGGCTGGCTCCGGCGTATTCTTCCACAAACCAACGCTTGCCTTGATTGAGGCGTTGGATCACTTAATCCAGTAAATCACCGCAATCATCACCCCGATGCTGACCACTAGCCAGCGCAAGGCATTGGGGTTGATGCTGCTGGCGAGTTTGCCGCCTAGCACTCCGCCTAGCAGTGCGCCGCCCGCCATGACGAGTGCCAACATCCAGATCACTTTGCCGGAAAACAGGAAGAAGACGGCGGCGGCAATATTGACCCCAAACGCCACCGCTTGTTTGAGCGCATTCAGGCGGGTTAGAGAATCGTCCAAAATCAGCGCCAACGCTGCCAGCACAATCACACTCAAGCCCGCTCCGAAATAACCGCCGTATACTGCGGCTAACAGAATTAACGGAATCGCCCAGGTTTGCGGAATCCCTTGGGCGCTATGGGTCTGCAAGCGGCGGGTGAGCCAAGCCCGTAACGGTGTTTGGATGGCCAGCAACAGCGATGCCAGCAAAATCAGAAACGGCACCAGCGCCTGAAACACCTTTTCCTCCGTATTCAGCAATAACACGCCACCCAACACACCGCCCAGCAACGCTGCCGGTAATACCAGCCACAAGCGTTGTGTTTGCGTGCGAATGTCCTTGAGCTGTGCCAAGGTTGCGCCGAAATAGCCGGGGCAAAGCGCGACGGTGCTGGTGATATTCGCCGCGATTGGCGGAATACCCAGCGCAATCAGCGTTGGAAAGGTGATCAACGTGCCACCACCTGCCAACGCATTAATCGCACCGGCTGCCAGCGCTGCGAGGGCTGCTAATAAATAATCCATCCCATCAAGCATAAAAGGGTTCCGGTCGGTGAGGTTTAGTGCGGTAAGTCGCGGGCGTATTCGAGCAAGACCGTTTCTAAACGGGCAAACGCTTCGGGTTTGGGGCTAGACCCCGGAAAACTTTGGTAGACCAGTTGCTTTTCCTTGCCATCGAGCATGATGTCTAGGGTTTGGGGGTAATGGCGTTGACCAGCTTTTGCACCACCAAAGGTATCGCGTTTGAGGGTAAGTGCGCCACTTTCTTTGATCACGGCATACAGATTGTCGAGATCTTCAGGGCGCAAGGCGAGGCTGATGGTTTTAAGATCCTCGGCTTGCCAGCAAGGGGTGCTTTGTACCCATTGGGCGCAACGTCCATCAGTATCTTCAAAATAGGTGTAGCTGAGGATGCCGTTTGTCAGTGTGATTTCGGTGTAGAAGCTTTCACCGGTGGCGCGGAAACGCAGCGAAAAGTCACTGCTCGGTAGGGTTTGCTGGGCGAGGTTGGGAATTTTTAGGGTATTGGGTTTTTCGGGAGGCGTAGGCATGGTTTCCAGCTCCGGCGTTGGTTCTGGCGGTGGTAGAGACGCAAGATTTTGCGTCTCTACGGTGGTGGGATTATTGGAGAGTGGTTGTGTATTCACCGTGGTGGAATGATCGGGTTGCAACTTGTCAGCGTCGGGAATGATGACAGGTTCTACGATTGATTCGACAGGGGGCGTTGGCGGTGGGGCGGCATCACGTTTTTCGCAACCATTCAACGGTAGCAACGTTAGCAAAAGCAGGCAGTAAGCAGAGGGGATGAAGTTAGCTTGTTTCATCCCCTGATTTTAGTTCATCTCGCCATGACCGGGTGCAGGCGTTTGATCATTTCTTTGAAGACTTTGGGGTTAGCCGCGACCACATCGCCGGTTTTCAGGAAAGTATTGTCGCCTTTCATGTCACCGATCAGGCCACCGGCTTCTTGCACTAGCAATACACCCGCCGCGATGTCCCATTCATTCAGGCCAAATTCCCAGAAACCATCAAAGCGCCCACTGGCAACATAGGCCAGATCCAGCGCGGCGGATCCGGGGCGGCGCACGCCAGCGGTATCCGGCAGCAAGGCTTTCATGGTTTGCAGGTACAGATCGAGATTCTGATTGGCACGGAAGGGAACGCCAGTGCCGAGCAAAGCACCCTGCATGGTGCTACGTTCGGATACACGGATACGTCGTCCGTTCAAGGTAGCGCCTTCACCACGCGCAGCGGCAAAGGTTTCATCACGCAAGGGGTCATACACCACGCCGACCATTAAGCGCCCCTTGTGTTTCATGCCGATGGAAACCGAATAATGGGGGATACCGTAAAGGAAGTTGGTGGTGCCATCCAGTGGGTCAATGATCCATTCATAATCGCTGTCAACGCCTTGCTTACCGCTTTCTTCGCCGAAAAAAGCGTGATCAGGGTAGGCACGTTGCAGCAAGCGCACGATGCCTTGTTCGGCTTGGCGGTCAACCTCGCTGACAAAATCATTGTGTGCTTTGTTTTCGACATCCAGCTTATGCACTTTGTTGGCGTAGTGGCGAATGCCTTCGCCAGCTTCGCGTGCGGCTTCTATTGCTTTTCTGAGCATTGGGTGCATCAGCGAACTCCTGGACTGGGGATATTACGGGGCGTCAGGATAGCACAAGCAGGCGGGTTTCTGCACGGTGTTACGCATTAGAAAAAAAGTTCCAACAGTTTTTTTATTTAAGTCAGAAAAAAAATCGAATTGTATTTTTATCCAACTAAACTAATCTTATTGGTGTTGACATATAGCATTATCTAATCATAAATAGAGTAAGCAGGTGTATAAAATGGCAGTTACAAAAGTTTGCAAAGGGTTAATATCGACATCGTTAGTTTTTTTGTCATTAATGGCAATGCAGGTTAATGGCGCTCCACTTTCCATGGTGGCAGGTGCGGATGTGCCTAAATCAAAAGTATTGTTAATGGCTACGCTGAATAATGGGCCAGCAATGCAGCCGGTGACTTGGACAGTTTATCGCCTGCAAAACGGTAAAGCGATTTACGATCGGTCAGTTAATCTGCACTCGGCGAATATTGAATTGGAACCGGGCTTTTACCGCGCTGATGTTACACTCGATGGTGCAAATGTTAGCCGGTCGCGGATTATTGATCTCAGTAACGTCACCAGTAGCAACGTTATTGTCGCAATGGATTAAAAATTAACATGCAATTTGTGTTTTAAGTGGGCGTATTGATGGTATTAATACGCCCACGGTTGTTTAGTGCGTTACTCTAGCTTTACCGTCTTGGCTGGTTAATAACTTAACGGATTCACCGATTGAAAAACGTTCATCTGCCAATTGTGCAATCGCCACAGTGCGGTTATCTTCCAAGCGCACAGTAATTTCAATACCCGGTTTGGATTGAATGCTACGATCCAGTGCGATGCCGACGGTCCCGCCAATCACCGCGCCTGCTACGCTGCCAATGATTTGACCTTTGCCTTGCCCCAAATCGTTGCCTGCGACCCCACCAATCACGCCGCCCGCCACTTTGCCGGTTTCGGCATTGTCTTCGCGAATCATGACATTGCGCAAACCAATAACCGTACCGAATTTAACCTCTTGCAACGTCCCCGCTTGTGCCGTGGTGTAAGTGTTGCTGGATGGCATAATGGAGCAAGCGCCCAGTGTCAGTGGGAGCAGCAAGATGCCCGCGTAAAAGCCCGATTTCATGTGTTTTACCTCATTGTTTCTTTAAGCACTCAAGATAGGCGGCTTCATCCGGGATGGTTTGGTGGCGTTGTGCCAGCCAGATGCTTTCTGCCAAACAATCCATCATGCGGTGTTCCGCCGTGTTATTGCCGTATTTGATCACCAATTGCCGGTAAAGTTCGCGAATTCCAGTCGGGCGGTCAGTGGCGACCTGTTCGCGAATCCCAAGGTGTAAACCCATGTGCAGGAACGGGTTGGTTTCGCCATTGTCGGGCAGGTAGTCGCGTTGTATCGCGCTATCGGTCGCGGCAAGAACATGATGGTATTCGGGGTGTTCTGCAATCACGCTGGCGATTTGGGTTTCTAACGCATCTAAGGGCTGTTTTTGTTGAAATTTCTGCCAGCATTGCGCGTAATAGCGGCGCATGGCATCGCGGTCATTGCCAAACATTAGACGGTTTTCTCCTTGAAATCACACAAGTCAGCAATCAGGCATTGCCCGCATTTGGGGCTACGTGCCACACAGGTGTAGCGCCCGTGCAAAATTAGCCAATGGTGCGCATCCAGCAAGTAGTCTTTAGGGATGTGTTTGAGCAAACCTTTTTCAACCGCCAGTACGTTTTTACCGGGGGCAATACCGGTGCGATTGGCGACGCGAAAAATGTGCGTATCCACTGCCATCGTCGGTTGATGAAACGCGGTATTCAAAATCACATTTGCGGTTTTACGCCCAACACCGGGTAAGGCTTCTAAGGCGGCGCGATCTTGCGGCACGGTTGAAGCGTGTTTTTCAATCAGCAAACGGCAGGTTTCAATAATGTTGTTGGCTTTGCTGTTAAATAAGCCAATGGTTTTAATGTAATCTTTTAAACCGTCTACACCGAGCGCATATAGCGTTTCTGGGGTATTCGCAACGGGGAATAAATGCGCGGTGGCTTTATTCACGCCTTTATCGGTGGCTTGCGCCGAAAGAATTACCGCAATCAATAATTCAAATGTGCTGTTATAAATCAATTCAGTGGTAGGGTTGGGATTCGCATCGCGCAGGCGGCGGAAGATTTCCTCCCGCTTGGCTTTATTCATGCGGTTTCACCGAGATTATTAATGGGCATGGTTTTAGCGGATTTAGCCGTTTGCGCCATGCGTTTGTCGATGTAATTTTTTAGCGCCACTAAAAAACCCAAACCAATAAATGCACCGGGGGGCAGGGCAGCCAGTAATAAACCTTTGAAATCATCCCCTAGGGTCAGGGTCAAGCCACGTGCGGCTTCGCCAAACATGAGGTGGGCTTGTGCAAATAATGTTCCATTGCCGACCAGTTCACGCATTCCGCCCAATACCATCAGTACCAGCATGAAGCCGATGCCCATCATCAGGCTGTCATAGCCCGCGTGTAGCGGCGGATTTTTGGAGGCATAGGCTTCCGAACGCCCGATCACAATGCAGTTGGTCACAATCAGCGGAATGAAAATGCCGAGAATATTGTAAAGGTCGTGGAAATATGCCCGAATCAGCATTTCAATCAGGGTCACATTGCCCGCAATGATCAACACAAAGGCGGGGATACGAATTTCTTCGCGGATGAAATCGCGTACCAAGGAAATTGCCAAATTTGATGCCACCAATGCCAGCAAGGTTGCCAGCCCAAGCCCCAAGCCGTTGACTACGTTGGTAGTGACGGCCATCAGCGGGCATAAGCCCAGTAATTGCACCAAGCCGGGGTTGTTTTTCCACAAGCCTGCCAGCGTTAATTCGCGGTAAGTCGCGTTCATGGTTGAACTCCTGCTGAAGTTGGGATGGCAGTGAACAGCGTAGCAAAATGTTGCGCTGACCAATCCAGCGTGCGTTTGGTGGCGTTAACGACCGCACGGGGAGTAATGGTTGCACCGGTAAATTGGTCAAATTCGCCGCCGTCTTTGCGCACTGCCCAGCCTGCGGCAGTCGGGTTTTGCAGGGATTTATCAGCAAAACTCAAAATCCACGGGTGTTTGTCAGCGTCGATTTTGTCGCCCAACCCCGGTGTTTCTTTGTGCGCCAAGACACGCACCCCAGCCAGTGTTTGATCTGCACGGATACCGACAGCGAGGCGAATTTTGCCGCTGTAACCATCCGGCGCACTGACAATGAATAACGCCGCCACGGGCAAACCTTGTTTGCTGGCACGGTACACGGTTACGTCTTCGGCACTACCGAAGTCTGCGGCAGGCAATGTCTGTTTGCTTGCCAGCAAATCGTTGTCATAGGTTTGGCTATCCACCAGCACATTCAGTTGCTTCAAGGTGGCGGCGCGTTCGTTGGCTTCCACTTGCGGCAACGTCAAGTTGTAGATAAAGGCTAGGGCGATGGTTCCCAACAAGGCAAATCCGGCAAGAAGTGCGCCTGGTTTGATAATTTCTTTCAGCAAGTTATCGCTCATCCCCGTTGCCCCTGTTTAGTGCCATACACACGTGGTTGGGTGTAGTAATCAATCAACGGCACTGCCATATTCATAATAATCACCGAAAAGGCGATAGCATCGGGGTATCCGCCCCAAGTACGAATAATGTAGGTAAATAGCCCAATTCCCCCGGCGTAAAACAGTTTGCCGGTGGGCGTAGTGCTGGCGGATACGGGGTCAGTAGCAATGAAAAATGCCCCCAACATCGCTGCCCCGCTAAACAAATGAAACAGCGGCGATGCATACGCTTGCGGGTCAATCAGCCAGAACACGCTCGCCATCAGCGCCAATGTTCCCAGCAATGCTACCGGAATTTGCCAGCCGATAATGCGTTGCCACAGCAACCACAAGCCGCCGAGGAGCCATGCCAAACTGACCCACTCCCACGCTTGCCCTGCCAATAGACCAAATTGTCCCGTGGCGTAAATCTCGCTCAGCGGTTTATTCAAACTCAGGCTGACTTTGACCGCATCGAGCGGGGTAGCCGCACTCAGTGCATCCCAGCCTTGGATGCTACCGGCAAACACGTGTTGCAAGGTTTGCCCTAAACCAATCTGCGCAAAGCTGAAATCCACTGGCGCAGGCCAAATCGTCATTTGCACCGGGTAGGAGACCAACACGGCAGCATAACCAATCATCGCGGGGTTGAACGGGTTGTAACCCAGCCCACCATACAAATGCTTAGCAATCACAATCGCAAAAATCATCGCAATCGCAATCAACCACCAAGGCGAAAACGCAGGCATTGCCACCGCTAACAACCACGCCGTGACCACTGCACTGTAATCGCTCAGAAACGGGCGTACCGGGCGTTGGCGCAATTTCAACATGCCCCATTCCAGCAACTCCGCCAAGACAATAGCCAGCACGATATTACTGAGCATTCCCCAGCCAAAATACCAGATCAGTACGGCTGTACCGGGAATCAGGGCGTACAGCACTTGGCGCATTATGCTGCTGACATCTTGTTTACCGCTCACGTAAGGGGACGTGCGTTTGCTGAAAATCATTCCGTGGTTTCCCCAGTAGTGGCTTGGGCTGCGGCTTCCGCTTTTTTGGCTTTAGCGCGTTCCAGTGCGGCTTGGATAGCGGCTTTTTTGCCGTCATCGGTGTTGGTTTGCGCTTGTTCTTTGTGCTTTGCCAACTTTTCGGCTTTTTCACGTTTGGCGCGTTCGAGGCGTTCCTGATGGAAATCGTGGCGTTCGCGGGCAATGTTTGCCTTGGTTTTAGCGTCGCGTTGGGTGCGAATTTCGGCTTTGGCAAAGCGGTAATAATCCACCAAGCGAATGTGGCTGGGGCAAACGTAGGCACAGCAACCGCATTCGATGCAATCAAACAAGTGGTATTGCTCGGCTTTGTCGAAATCGCGGGCGCGGCTGTGCCAGTAAAGCTGTTGTGGCAGTAAATTGGCGGGGCAGGCTTCGGCGCAGCGTCCGCAGCGGATACAGGGCAGGGCAGGTTGTTGTTCGCTCTCAGGAATGTCGCTGACCAAGATGCAGTTGGTGGCTTTGACGACAGGGATTTGGTCGCTGTGCAAGGAAATACCCATCATCGGGCCGCCCATTGCCAAACGCTTTGCCGCTGGCGTGTAACCACCGCTGTGCGCAATCAGGTGTTGAATCGGTGTACCTAACGGGACTTCGACATTGCAAGGTTGCGCCACACCTTTGCCGGTGATGGTGAGGTAACGGTCAATCAGCGGTTCACCCAAGACCACAGCGCGGTAAATGGCACGGGCGGTGGCGGGGTTGTGGCAAACAATGCCAATCGTGGATGGTCTGCCGCCGCTGGGGACTTCTTTACCGGTGAGAATTTTGATGAGCTGCTTTTCGCTGCCGCTGGGGTAAAGCGTGGGGATGGGGATAATCGCAATGCGTTGCTCACCGAGTTCCTCACGCGCGGCTTGCATGGCAGCAATCGCTTCCGGTTTATTGTCTTCAATCCCGATCAGGCAGCGTTGGGTGGCGATAATGTGCATCATGATTTGCACGCCGCGTAAGATTTCTACGGGCTTTTCACGCATCAGCCGGTCGTCGCAGGTAATGTACGGTTCGCATTCCGCGCCGTTGATGACCAAGGCTTCGATGGGAATATTGTCATGCACATTGAGTTTGATGGCGGCAGGGAATACCGCGCCGCCCATGCCAACAATTCCCGCAGCGCAAATGCGCTGGCGTAAGATTTCACCGTCGACTTGGCTGGGGTTGGAGTAAGTGGGCATTCGCGCATTGCCCCAGTCGTCTTTGCCGTCGGGCTTGAGGATGATGCACACATCACTCAAGCCGGAAGGGTGGGCAATCGGGCGTTCTGCAATCGCGGTAATCGTGCCGGAAGTGCTGGCGTGTACCGGCACTTTCATAAAACCGGTGTGCGAGGCAATTTCTTGCCCTTTGTAAACATAATCACCTGCTTTGACCGTGAGCGTGGGCTTGTAACCGCTGTGTTGCTGGAGGGGAATGATTAACTCCTCAGCCATTGGCAGATGCCGCACTGGGGCAGCGTTGGAATCTTCCTTGTGGTAATCCAGATGCAGCCCGCCGTGATTACGCCAGAGTTTGTGTAAGATTTGTATCATGAAGCCACCTTTGGCGCTTGCGCGTTGGCATCATTGGAAGGGGATGATTGTTGGGTGAGCGTGTAAACCGGATACGGCCATTTCCAAGAGGCAGGTTCGACCTTGACGGGAACCATCGCGATGCAATCCACCGGACACGGCGGCAGGCACAGTTTGCAGCCGGTGCATTCGCTTTCAATAATGGTGTGCATGTGTTTTGCCGCGCCGACAATCGCATCCACCGGGCAGGCTTGAATGCACAAGGTGCAGCCGATGCAGGTATTTTCGTCGATGACGGCGACCAATGGCACGCTGGAATGTTCGCCGTTTTCATCGTTGAGCGGTTTGGCTTCCACACCCAGCAATTCGGCGAGGGCTTTAATCGTGGCTTCACCACCGGGTGGGCAATGGTTGATGTCGGCTTCACCTTTGGCGATGGCTTCGGCGTAAGGGCGGCAACCGGGGAAACCGCATTGCCCGCATTGGGTTTGCGGCAGAATCGCATCCACTTTGTCCGCAATCGGGTCGCCTTCGACTTTGTAACGAATCGCGGCGTAACCCAGCAGCAAACCGAAAACGGCTGCCAGCCCGCTAATGATAAGAATGGCTGCCAACATCAGTGTTTCACCAATCCAGAAAAGCCCATGAATGCCAGCGCCATTAGCCCAGCGGTAATCAAACCAATCGCGTTGCCTTGGAAGGTTTCCGGCACATCCGCAACGGCAAGGCGTTCACGAATACCCGCAAACAGCACCAAGACCAAGGTGAAACCCAGTGCCGCGCCCATGCCGTACAGCGCGGATTCAATGAAATCGTGAGTTTCCTGCACATTCAATAATGCCACCCCCAACACGGCGCAATTGGTGGTAATCAAAGGCAGATAAATCCCCAATACGTTGTACAACACCGGGCTGCTTTTGCGAATCACCATTTCGGTAAAGCCCACAATCGCGGCAATCACCAGAATAAAGCTGATGGTGCGCAAATATTCCAAGTGGAACGGTTCTAGCAGGTAATTGTTCACCAGATAACTGGCAATCGACGAGAGCGTCAGCACAAACGTAGTTGCCAAACCCATGCCCATCGCGGTTTCCAGCTTTCTGGAAACCCCCATGAATGGGCATAATCCCAAGAAGTGTGACAGGACAAAGTTATTGACCCACACCGTACCAACAATAATAAGTAAGTAATCTGTCATAAATTCAGGCTTTGGGAATGGTTTCCAGTGAATAACTGAGCGGCGCATTTTGCCATATTAGCGAGTTATAACCTACAGCAAAGCGGCTGCCTATGATAATTGTCAGAAAGATCGTAGCGCTATTTTCGTGATAATATCGACACATTGCATACCGTGAGGACTTTGATTTGGACACTAATACGACGATTACCACTTACATGCAAGGCGTTGGTCAGCAAGCAAAGCAGGCTGCTCAGATCCTTGCGAACACTGAGACTAGCACTAAAAACAATGCATTGCTGCGTATTGCAGAAGTGATGTTGGAACGTGCGGACTGGCTGAAGGCTGAAAATGCCAAAGATTTGGCGGCAGGGCGCGATAAAGGGCTGGATGCGGCGATGCTGGATCGCTTAACGCTGACCGATAAAACGATTGCAGGCATGGCGGAAGGCGTGCGCCAAGTGGCGACGCTGGCTGACCCGATTGGCACGATTACCGATTTGAGCTACCGTCCGTCGGGGATTCAGGTGGGCAAAATGCGTGTACCGTTGGGCGTGGTGGGTATTATTTACGAATCGCGCCCGAATGTGACGGTGGATGCGGCAGCGTTGTGTTTGAAGTCTGGCAATGCCACGATTTTGCGCGGTGGGTCGGAGGCGATTCATTCCAATCAGGCGATTGCGGCGTGTGTACGGGCAGGCTTGGAAGCGGTCGGTTTGCCAGCGGCGTGTGTGCAAGTGGTGGAAACCACGGATCGGGCTGCGGTGGGCGAATTGCTGCGTATGGCGCAATACGTCGATGTGATTGTGCCGCGTGGTGGTAAGGGTTTGATTGAGCGGGTGAGTGCTGAATCGCGCATTCCGGTAATCAAGCACTTGGATGGGATTTGTCATGTGTACATTGATGATCAAGCCGATCTTGAGAAAGCGGTTAAAGTCGCGGTGAATGCCAAGACGCACCGTTACGGCGTGTGCAATGCGATGGAAACCTTGCTGGTAGCGGAAGGTGTGGCGGCGCAAGTGTTGCCGGTGTTGGCGGAAGAATACGCGGCTAAGGGTGTGGAATTGCGCGGTTGTGAGCAGACGCGAGCGCTGTTGCCTGCGTGTGTGGCGGCGACCGAAGAAGATTGGGGGACGGAATACCTGGCACCGATTTTGTCCATTAAAGTGGTGGCTGATATGGCGGAGGCGATTACGCACATTAATACTTATGGGTCGCAACATACCGATGCAATTATTACCGAGAATTACACGCGGGCGCGGGCATTCTTGCGGCAAGTGGATTCGAGTTCGGTGATGGTGAATGTGTCGACGCGCTTTGCCGATGGTTTTGAATACGGGTTGGGGGCGGAGATTGGGATTAGTACCGATAAGATTCATGCGCGTGGGCCGGTGGGGTTGGAAGGGTTGACGTCGCAGAAGTATGTGGTGTTGGGGGATGGGCATATTCGGGTTTGATGAGGAGGATTAGGCAATGCTGAAACAGATTGTATTGAAAAATTTCAAAAGCTACCGTGATCAAGCATTGCCGCTCGCGTCGCTCACGCTGATGATCGGCGCGAATGCTTCTGGCAAAAGTAATGCGATTGAAGCTTTCCGTTTCTTGAGTTGGCTTAGTGGTGGGCAGAAGCTATCTGTTATTCAGCAGCACTTAGATGATTCAGACCAAATTCTACGGGGTCAAATCAAGGATTTGGGATATTTAGATTCTAAGAAATTTAGTTTGGGATGCACTTTGCAAGCTAATCATATGGGATTGGTGGGTGCTCTTGCGGGTGCTGTTGCGGGTGCTGTTGTTGTCGGTGTCGGTGCTGCTGTTGCCGGTCCTGCTCTAGGTATTTTTGGTAAGCTTAACGAATTCAAGTCGAAAAATGAAAATCCTGAGTTCTTGGATGGGTTGCCGTTGATATGGGAGAAATTTGAAATTACATTAGAAGCTCGTGATGATGATTTACATATTGTCCAAGAGCAAATATTGCCACGCTCAGATGGTGCAGAAAAATTTCCCCTCTATTGGATAGAAAAACCATCCGAAGGTTTAAGCGATGACATTCGTGTTGCCTATAATAACTTTAAGCATGGAGAACATAAGCCCCATGTGGCTTGTATAGATCAGATAGCAATTATGTGTCAATTAGAAAGTCCAGCAACATTTGCGCATGAGCATGATAGGTCAAAACGGGAAATTCCTTTAACCATTAAACGTTTTCAACATTTCTTGGAAAATACACTTTTTCTTGATCCTGTTCCTAGTCTAATGCGGTGTGATAGTTACCCAGAAAAGAATTTGCGCGTCAATTGTTCCAATCTTTCAGGTGTTCTTTATCATCTTTGGCAGCAAGAGCCGCTACGTGAAGGTATAATCGAGTTTATCAAAAGCTTACCGGAACAAGATGTCAAAAATATACAGTTCTTTGAAGATCGGCGTGGGCGAGTCGCTTTGGAGTTGATTGAAAATTTTGGTGGAAAAGAGAGGGCGTGCCCTGTCGAATTGTTGTCCGATGGTACGTTGCGAGTGTTAGCTATTGCGGCGGCTGTGTTATCTGCGCCTAAGGGTTCTACAGTGGTGTTGGAGGAGGTTGATAACGGTGTGCATCCTTCCCGTGCTCATCATTTGCTGGAAACCATGCAAAATGAGGCTAAACGCCGCAATATCCGTTTATTACTCACCACGCATAATCCCGCATTGATGGATGCTTTGCCTGACGATGCCTTAGGCGATGTGGTGTTTTGTTATCGTGATCCACAGGAAGGGGATAGCCGTTTAGTTCGACTAAGTGACTTGCCAGACTACGTTGAATTAGTAGTAAGGGGCACTTTAGGTGATTTGGTAACACATGGTATTGTTGATCGCTTTGTAAAATGTCCAACAACGCCAGAAGCAAAGAAACAAAAAGCACTTGATTGGTTGGCACATTTGCAAGGAGATGATGTGCTATGAGCAGTATCTGCTTAATTGATATACCAATCAGTGCCATAAAATGGCTTTCTAGTAATCAAGTAAATATGGTTAACTGACGGTCAATAAAGGCAACTATGAGTAATGTATGACATTAAAAATCACCTTCACTGATGATGAGGTAGCGGAGCTGTTCTACTGGAAGGAGCGCCACCCTCATCCCAGAGTCCGTAAGAAAATGTCCGTGCTGTACCTGAAATCCCAACAGTTGACGCATAAGGAAATCAAACGATTGGAAAGGATTACAGAAGCCACGCTGCTTGCCTACCTAAACGCCTACCAACAACCTAACGGTTTAGAAGCTCTTAAAGAAATACGCTTCAATAAACCAAAGAGTGATTTGATGGCATATAAAGACAAGATTGAGACCTATTTTCGTGAATATCCACCCGCGACCAGCAAGGCAGCAGCCGCCAAGATTGAGGAGCTGACAGGCATCAAACGCAGCGAGGACAGGGTACGTATCTTTATGAAGAAAATAGGGATGGACATCCGTAAAGTGGGGATGATACCCGCCAAAGCTGATGTGGAAGCACAAGAAAAGTTCTTGGAAAATGAACTTAAACCGCGCATTCAAGAGGCTCAAGAAGGTAAACGCGCCCTTTTTTTGTCGATGCCGCCCACTTCGTTTTAGCACCGTTTCTGGGATTTTTGTGGTCATTTTCCCGCGTATTCATCAAAGCGCCCTGTGGTCGACAACGTTACAACGTATTGGGCGCACTCAATGTGATAACACTGCAACTGATCACCCTCACTAACGATACCTATATCAACGCTGGCAGCGTGTGTGAATTATTGGAAAAAATTGCAGCGTTAGCACTCAAAATACCGATCACGTTGGTCTTGGATAATGCCAAGTATCAACGCTGTGAAGCCGTGTTTGCCTGTGCGAAAAGGCTCAATATTGAACTATTGTTTTTACCGACCTATTCACCCAACCTCAATCTGATTGAACGGTTGTGGAAGTTCGTCAAGAAAAAATGCTTGTACTCGAAGTACTATGATAAGTTTCCCGCTTTCAAGTCGGCCATCACCAACTGTCTCGACAAGCTGGATACTGATCACAAGAAAGAACTGGCACAGTTGATGACAACAAACTTTCAAACCTTTAAAAATGTTCAAGTCTTGGCGCTGTGAGGTATACTAGTGTATTTACGAATTTACTTAATGTGCCGGGGCGTAATCAGGATAAAGCTAAGGTTATCCAAGCCTATCGAGAGTACGCAGAACTTGGATGTAAATTTATTCTACCGATAGCAACAATTTTTGAAACAGGTAATCATATTTCTCAAAATGGTGATGGTCGGATACGTCGTGCAACAGCTCAGCGTTTTATTACTGAAGTGAAAGCTGCTTTTGACGGTTCTGCTCCATGGTCGCCTGCTGAAATACCGACAGAACAAGAGATTTTATTATGGTTAGAGGATTTTCCTCAGAGAGCTGGAGAGAATAAATCATCAGATAAACCTAATGAGGGTACAAGCCTGGGTGATTTAACCATCATCAAAGAGTTCGATAAATGTTGCGGTCGTTTCTCGATGAGCGAAATTTTTGTATGGTCACTTGATAGCGATTTACAGCGATGCCACTATCGTCCTTATTTGGACAGTAAGCAAGGTGCTGCTTAGTGATCGGCATCCTCGGCGGCACCTTCGACCCCATCCACCACGCGCACTTACGCACGGCGCTTGAAGTTGCGGAACACTTCGGCATTAGCGACATGCGCTTAATTCCGGGCAAGCAACCACCGCACCGCCCGCAACCCATTGCCAGGCCAGAGCAACGATTGGCAATGCTGCAAGCCGCGATTGCCACCGAACCGCGTTTACACGCCGATGACCGTGAACTTCGCCGCGAGGGGCATTCCTACAGCTTCGACACGCTGCAAACCTTCCGCGCTGAAGTCGGTAACGAACGCCCGCTGCTGTTCACGTTGGGCTTCGATGCCTTCCTGCATTTTGAGCGTTGGCACCGTTGGGATGAAATTTTAGCACTCGCGCATCTGGTCGTGGTGCACCGTCCAAGGTATAGTCTGCCCCCTAACGGTTGGTATGAACCTTTCCTCAGCACAAACCCCGATGATTTACGCGCCACACCCGCAGGCAGGATTTACCTCTTAAGCGTTACCGCTCTCGATATTTCTGCCACCCATCTGCGTATGCTATTGAAACAGGGTAAAAGCCCCCGATATTTACTACCAGACAGCGTTCTGGATTATATTCAACGACATCAACTTTACTGTGAATAATTAATGGAACTCGAAACACTTAAGCAATTAGTAGTGACCACACTGGACGATATGAAAGGTCAAGACATCAAGACGATTGATGTGCGTGGCAAATCGTCCATCACCGATATGATGGTAATCGTGACAGGCAACTCCAACCGTCACGTCAAATCCCTTGCGGATGCGGTTGAACTGGCGGTGAAAGAAGCCGGTGTGCAGCCATTGGGTATTGAAGGCGACGCGCAATCCGACTGGGTATTGCTTGACCTAAATGACATTATCCTACACGTCATGCTGGCCAGCACCCGCGACTACTACAATCTGGAAAAGCTCTGGGAAGTCGGTGAAGGTCTTCCACAATCGCGTCCTAGTATGCTGGGGACGCCGGACTAAGTGCGCATTCATTTATTAGCCATTGGCACGAAAATGCCGGGCTGGGTCAATACTGGCACGGAAGAATACGCGGGGCGAATGCCGCCGCAATGTCAATTGTTGATCCGCGAAATTGCCGCTGAGAAACGCACCAAAAACAGCGATTTGAACCGCATTCGGCAGAGTGAAGGTGAAAAGTTGCTGGCAGCGATTCCCGACGGCAATCTCGTGATCACGCTCGATGTAAAAGGCAAGCCTTGGTCAACCGAACAGCTTGCCCAGCAACTCGATAGCTGGATGATGTCCGGTCGCGATGTCAGCTTACTGGTCGGCGGCCCTGAAGGGTTGTCGCCCGCGTGCTTGCAACGCGCGGAGCAAAGCTGGTCGCTGTCGCCGCTAACGTTTCCGCATCCGCTGGTGCGGATTGTGGTGGCGGAACAATTGTTTCGTGCTTGGAGTATTTTGACTAACCACCCTTACCATCGCGGGGATTAAATGCACGCACCACAGCTTATTCTAGCGTCTGCCTCACCCCGTCGTTGCGAATTGCTGGCGCAAATTGGCATTCACTTTGTGGTGCAAACAGCGGATGTGGATGAAACGCCATTGTTGGGGGAATCAGCAGCAGCGTTGGTAAAACGTTTAGCTATCCTCAAAGCAGAAACGGTTTGGAATGCTAAGCAGGAAGGAAGAGGGCGACCGCCGGTCGCCCCTACCGATGATTTGCGTAGGGGCGACCGGCGGTCGCCCTCTTCCCCTGTTTTGGGTGCAGACACGCTAGGCATTCTCAATGGTGAATTGCTGGTAAAGCCCCGCGATTTCGCCCACGCGCAACACATGCTGCGGCAAATGTCGGGGCAAACGCACGAAATTCTCACGGCGGTGGCGTTAACCACTGCGACCGGCACACAAGTAGCGCTAAGCCACAACTTGGTTAAGTTCCGTACCATCACAGATTCCGAAATTCTGGCATACTGGGCAAGTGGTGAACCACACGACAAAGCCGGGGCGTATGCGATTCAAGGGATTGGCGCAGTTTTTATCGAAAAGCTCGAAGGTTCTTACTCTGGGGTCATGGGTTTGCCGCTGTTTGAAACGGCGCAACTGCTGGCAACGGCAGGCATTAATACCTTATAAAAATCATTACTACCACAGGCAGACTCATGAGCGCAGAACTCCTAATCAATGTTACCCCGCAAGAATCACGGGTTGCCTTGCTCGAAAATGGCTGTTTGCAAGAGGTGCTGATTGAACGCACCACCCGCAAAGGCATTGTCGGCAATATTTACAAAGGCAAAGTCAGCCGCGTACTACCGGGGATGGAAGCGGCTTTTATCGACATTGGTTTGGAAAAATCGGCATTTTTGCACGCTTCTGACCTCACGCACCCTTCGCTGGAAGAATTTCAAGGCAATGCTATTCCACGCCCGACCCTGCAAATTAGCGAATTGCTTTACGAGGGCAAAAAGCTGTTGGTGCAAGTCATTAAAGATCCGCTCGGCACTAAGGGGGCGCGTTTGACCACACACGTCACCATTCCCTCGCGCTTTTTGGTGCTGATGCCGGATAACAACAATGTCGGTGTTTCGGGCAAGATTGAAGAGGGCGCAGAACGCGAACGCCTGCGGGCAACGATCGAACAGTTACGCATTGAATTTGGCAGTGAGCAAGGTTTCATCGTGCGTACTGCTGCCGAAGGGATCAGTGAAGACGATTTGCGCCGTGATATGAAGTTTTTGTGCAAACTCTGGAGCAGTATTTCCAAGTCGTCGGTTGAGTCGCCCGCGCCAACCTTGGTGTATTCGGATTTACCTTTGGTGCTGCGAGTATTGCGCGACATGGTGGGGGAAAAAATTAGCAAAGTGCAGATAGATTCCCGCGAAACTGCTACCAAAGTCATTGAATTTAGCCAGAAATACATTCCCGATTTAGCCAATGTCATTGAGCATTACCCCGGCGAACGCCCGATTTTTGACTTGCACGGCGTGGAAGAAGAAATCCAAAAAGCCTTGCAGCGTAAAGTGCCGCTCAAATCTGGTGGTTATTTGATCATTGATCAAACCGAGGCGATGACCACGATTGACGTGAATACCGGCGGCTTTGTTGGCAGCCGCAATCTCGAAGAAACCATTTTTCGCACCAATCTGGAAGCGGCGCAAACCATTGCCCGCCAGCTACGCCTGCGCAATTTGGGCGGCATTATCATTATTGATTTCATCGACATGCTGCAACACGACCACCGCCAACAGGTGTTGAAGTTGCTGGAAAAATCGTTGGAACGCGATTACGCCAAAACTTACGTCTGCGATGTGTCGCCGTTGGGTTTGGTGGAGATGACCCGCAAACGTACCCGCGAAAGCTTGGAACATGTGCTGTGCCAGCCTTGTCCTTGTTGCAATGGCAACGGTTTTATCAAAAGCGCGGAAACGGTGTGTTACGAAATCTTCCGCGAAATTTTGCGGGCAGTACGTCAATTTGATGCACGCGAATTACTGGTATTAGCGTCGCAGGAAACCGTGGATTTGTTGCTGGATGAAGAATCCGACAGTCTGGCCGAATTGCAGCAATTCGTGGGGATTCCGATCCGCTTACAGGTGGAAGCACTTTACACGCAGGAGCACTTCGACGTTGTACTTCTCTAGGAGGCAGGGCGGTTTTGTATTACGCCTCACCTACCTGCTACTCACTTTCTTGTTCCATTGGGCGATTTTTCTGGTTGCGCTGGTGGGGCTGGCGCATTTGTGGTTGCCAATGGTCGATGACTACAAAGGCATACTGGAACAAGAGTTGTCGAGCTTTGTTGGCAATCCGATCAGCATTGGGCAAATTCGTGTCGACCACGACAGCGAGGAATTGCGCTGGGTGTTGGAAAATTTGCAACTCACTGACGATGCTTCCGGGCAATCTCCTATCCAAATCCGCCAACTGAGCCTGACGGTAGACTGGCGCGAAAGCTTGCGCACCTTGCGCTTGCAACCGGCAGATATTGTGCTCGAAGGGGTGGAGTTTATCCTGCGCCAAGAAGCCAATGCGTTGCCAGAAGTACAGGGCTTGCGTTTTCCCTTGCCGGGGCAGAAAAATACCGCGCTGAATATTGAGCGCCAATCACCGATTCGCATCAGCATCAACAGTGGCTTTGTGCATTGGATGGATGTCACCAACCACCGCACCCTGACTTTGAGTGATTTGCAATTCATGGGTGAAATTTTGCCGAATGAAATCACCTTGCAAGCGGATGCCTTATTTCCCCCCGCGATTGGGGAAACCTTGGGCGTCGACGCGGTATTGCACCAAGTCACGAACGCGGCAGGCAAACCGCAATGGGACGGCACGCTCCATACTCGTACTCGGATTTTTAACCTCGCGGCTTTGCCGTCGCCGGAGCTGCAACACTACGGGGTGAATGCCGGTGGTTTGAAGCTCGATGCCACGATTACAGCCGCCGCAGGCAAGCCCCTGCACATCCGTGGCGAGGGTGAAATTCAGCATTTGGGGTGGGCAGGTAATGCGCAGACTCCCGCACTACAAGGCGTGAATGCGACATTTGCAGCGGCTAACGAAGGCGGTAGCGTCAAGGTTAAGCTCAACGATAGCCCGTTAAGTTACCCGCTGTGGTTTGAAAAAACCTTGCAGGTGGATAGCTTGGCAGCGGATCTGAACTGGCAAGTCAAAGCGGATGGCTGGCATTGGCAACTCACTCACCTACAAGCGGAAAACCCCGATCTTACCCTGCAAGGCACAGGAACGTTGGCGCTACCGACGCATCAAGCCCCGGCTATTGACCTTAATATGGCCTTCGCGACGCGCCGTACCGTGGATAATGTGCGCGATTACATCCCCGCGATTATTCCCGATAACACCGAAAAGTGGTTAAAAACGGCGATTGTGAAAGGCTACGTACCGAAGGGTGAATTTGTATTGCGCGGCAATCCGGCGGATTTTCCATTTCAACAGAATGCTGGGCTATTCGATATTCGTTTCGATATTGAACAAGGTGTATTGGCATATTTACCGGAATGGCCGGTCGCTAATGCCGTGAACGGTGAGCTGCATTTTCACAATGCGGATATGAATGCGACGGTGCACAGCGCTCGGATTATGGATTTGGCGGTGACGGGCGGCACGGTGGCGATTCCCAATATGCATACCCCCGATACGCACTTGTTGCTTGATTTGAAGACACAAGGGGATTTGCAAGCGCACATGAATTATTTGCGCGATGCCCCGATTGGGCGCAGTTTGCGGGATTTTATGCAAGTTGCTGAGTTTTCCGGTAAGTCGGCATTGCACCTGAAATTGGATGTACCCTTGAGGCAAGCGACACTGGAACAACAAGGCGTAGCGGTGGATGGCGTGGTGAGTTTGCAGGGCAACCGCTTTGCGATTCCGGCGTATGCGCAAATCTTTACCGACTTGCACGGGCAGGTGCATTTTGATCAGCATGGCGTGGCTGCAAACGAGGCAAGTGGGCAATACCGCGAGCAACCGCTCAAATTGTCAGCACGTACTGATAAAACCCAAGGCATTATCAACGTCGATTTGCAGCAGCAACAACAACCCGCAGTGTTTTTCCCAGAAAGCCTTGCCAGTTTGCGCCAATACCTCAGTGGCAAGGCATTGGTGAATACGCATTTGGAACTGCCTGCCTTTGGTGGGAATGCCAGCATGGGAAAAACACTCACGAGTTTGAAAGTGCAGGCGCGTAGCCAGTTGCAAGGTGTGACCATTACATTACCACCCCCGTTTGGCAAAACGGCAGCGGAGGCGCGTGAATTACACGTGGACGTTGACTTGCCGTTTGATTCGGCGAAACCTTGGCAAGCACGGGTGGAGTTGGGTAAACACTTGAAAGTGCAAGCGCGTTTGCCACACAAGGGTAAACAAGCAACTGCCATTGGCATCGGTTTGGGTGACAAGCCGGTTAAATTGCCTGCGAGTGGCATTCAAGTCGATGGCGAGTTGGCAGAACTCGATGTGCTGGATTGGCAGGCGCTGGGAATGTTTGGCGGCGCAGGATCAACCTCCGCTGCAATACCGACCGAGTTTCAAGCCGATGTGAAGGTTGGCAAGTTGACCGTGGGTCAACAGTCGCTAGGCAACGCAGCGCTTAGCGTGAGCGGTGGTGACATTCTCAAAGCGCATCTGCGGGCAGATAATTTACAAGCTAACGCGCATTTGCCAGTCAAGGCAATGGCAAGTGGGCGGGTGAATATTGATGCGCAACACCTTGATCTTGATCAGCTTGGTAAGCAGTTACCGACGGGCGCGTCGACAGCGGGTAACGGTTTATCGCCGGTAAATTTTCCCTCCATGCGATTTACGTGCACCGATTGCAGCAAGGGCGATTTTCCGCTTCAGTCGGTTAGTCTCAATTTGAATAAATCCCGCGATGCGTTGTTGATTGAGCAGTTGGAGATTCGGCATCCGCTGATGGTGTTATCAGCCTCTAAAGGGCGCTGGTATACGGCGGCGGATGGCATTCCCTACACCGAATTGACCGCCACCGCAACCCTGGCTGAACCGGGCAAGTTGTTGGCGAAACCGGGCAAAATTCCCGCTTTGCAAGGTGGCGCATTAACTGCCAACGCGCAGTTGCAGTGGCAAGGTGCGCCGTTTAATTTTGCCTTGGCAAATCTGAATGGCGCGATTCAAGCCAAACTTGGCAAAGGCAGTTTGACCGATGTTGACCCCGGTTTAGGGCGCTTATTGGGTTTATTGGATGCGCAACGTTTGCCGAATCGACTGGCCTTGGATTTCCGCGATATGACGGTGAAAGGCGCGGCATTTGATGCTATCACCGGCAGTTTTCGCTTGAAAAACGGCGTGCTGACAACCCACGATACCCTCATCGAAGCCGCTGCAATGGTGGCAGGTATTGAAGGCAGCCTCGATTTGAGCCGCAAAACCCTGAATCATACGGTGACAGTGATACCAAATTTGCGTTCAACCTTGCCCGTGGTGGGCGCGGCTTTGGGCGGCATCGGTGGTGGTGCGGCAATGTTGCTGTTGAATTCCTTGACAGAAAAATCCGCTGCGCACCAAGTGCAAACTGCAAATGGCTTGCGCTATCGCGTGACCGGTTCATGGGAAGCACCGGACATTATCGAATTAAAAGCACCATTCAAAAAGACGGATGTTGATGTTTTGATGCATTGAACAGACAATGACACCACGCACACAGTAAGGGGAAATCAGCATGGCGTTAATCGCAGCACTACAAATGGCAGCAGGCCCGAATGTTCCGGCAAATTTGTTGGAAGCAGGACGCTTGATTAAGGAAGCAGCAGCACGCGGCGCAGGCATGGTAGTGCTTCCCGAAACCTTTGCCATGATGGGTGTCGCCGATGCCGATAAAGTGAAAGTCGCGGAAACCTTCGGAGAAGGGCCGATCCAAGCATTCTTGAGCCAGCAAGCCCGCAAGTACGGCGTGTGGATTATTGCGGGTACGATTCCGATTCGTTCTGATGATCCGGCGCGTTCTTATGCCGCCTCGCTCATGTACGATGCCAAAGGCAAGGTGGTGGCGCGTTACGACAAAATTCATCTCTTCGATGTCATGCTCAGCGAGAATCAGGAAGTGTATACCGAGAGCGACACAACCATGCCGGGTAAAACGCCGGTGGTGGTGGATACGCCGTTTGGCAAGGTCGGAATGTCGGTGTGTTACGACTTGCGTTTCCCGGAATTGTACCGGCGCTTATCCGAGCAGGGGGCGCAAATTTTAGTAGTTCCCGCAGCCTTTACCGAGTTGACGGGCAAGGCGCACTGGGAAGTGTTATTGCGGGCGCGGGCGATTGAAAACCTGTGTTACGTGGTTGCTCCCGGACAAGGCGGGTATCACGTCAGCGGACGCACGACCTACGGTCACAGCATGATTGTGGACTATTGGGGGCGGGTACGCGGGGTGCGTGAAAAAGGCGCTGGCGTGGTTTTGGCTGACATTGATTTGGATGCATTGCAACAAACCCGCAAGACCTTTCCGGTACTGTCCCACCGTTGCCCGACACAAAATATTAATCAAGGAATAGCATGAAACAGGCATACGATTTTGCTCGTGAGGCATTTTTTGCCCCGACGGGTTTGAGTGAAGCGCATTTGGAACAAGTCTTTAGCCAGCTTTTAACCAAAGATACCACGCTGGCGGATTTGTATTTTCAGTCTGCCCGCCATGAATCTTGGGGCTTGGAAGAGGGCATTATCAAAAGCGGCAGTTACAGCATCGAGCAAGGCGTGGGCGTGCGCTCGGTCTGCGGTGAGCAAACCGGCTTTGCCTACAGCGGCGAAATCACGCTGCCTGCGTTGCTGGAATCTGCCAAAGCTGCGCGTGCGATCAGCCGTGCGGGGCAATCGGGCGCGGTAAATGCGTGGACAGTGCGTACCCCGCAACGCCCGCTTTACGGGATAGATGACCCGCTGAATTCGCTTTCCGAAGACGATAAAATCAGCTTTCTGCGCCAAATTGACAGCATTGCGCGGGCAACCAGCCCTTACGTGCGCCAAGTCATGGCGAGCATGGTAGCCGTGCATGAAATCATTTTGGTGGTGGATGAAACCGGACGCATGACCGCTGATGTGCGTCCGTTAGTACGTGCCAATGTTTCCGTTATTGTGGAACGCAATGGGCAAACCGAAAGTGCGACGGCAGGCGGTGGCGGGCGTTTCAACCTCGATTATTTCGTGAGTGGCAATAAGGCGCAAGAGTACGCCGAAGAAGCGGTGCGCAAAGCTTTGATCAATCTGGATGCGGAAGCCGCGCCAGCGGGCAATATGACCGTGGTATTGGGCAATGGTTGGCCCGGTGTCTTATTGCACGAAGCGATCGGGCACGGTTTGGAAGGCGATTTCAACCGCAAAGGCACATCGGCATTTGCAGGGCGGATTGGCGAACAAGTGGCTGCCAAAGGCATTACCGTGGTGGATGACGGCACGCTGGAACAACGCCGTGGTTCGTTAAGCGTGGATGATGAAGGCACGCAAACGCAATGCACCACGCTGATCGAAGACGGCATTCTCAAAGGGTATTTATTTGACCGTCAGAATGCGGCATTGATGGGGACACAATCCACTGGCAATGGTCGGCGTCAGTCTTACGCCAATTTGCCGATGCCGCGCATGACCAATACGTACATGCGGGCGGGCGACTATGATCCGGCAGAAATCATTGCGTCGGTGGAGAAAGGCATTTACGCAGTGAATTTCTCTGGCGGGCAAGTCGACATTACGTCGGGGAAATTCGTGTTTTCCGCCTCGGAAGCGTATCAAATCGAAAACGGTAAAATTGGCAAACCCTTGAAGAACGCCACGCTAATTGGTAATGGCCCGGATGTTTTAACCCGTGTCAGCATGATCGGCAATGATTTGCAACTGGATACCGGCATCGGCGTGTGCGGTAAAGACGGGCAAAGCGTACCCGTGGGCGTGGGTCAACCAACACTTCGGGTTGACGGTTTAACCGTTGGCGGCACAGCGACAGCATAAGGATAATGACCATGATTGAACTCGACAACCGTTTCGACCTCTCGACTGAATTTCAAGCGATGGCGGAGCAGGTGCTGGCGGCAGCCAAAGCCAAAGGCGCGACGGCGGCTGAACTCGACATCGACAAAAGCATGGGGCTTTCGGTCGAAGTGCGCATGGGGCAGGTGGAGAAGCTGCAATACCACCGCGATCAGGGCATTAACCTCGCGGTTTATTTTGGGCATCGCAAAGGCTATGCCTCGACGGGTGATTTTTCGCCGCAAGCGTTGGCAGATACCTTGGAGGCAGCGTGTCGGATTGCGCGTTATACCTCAGAAGATGATTTCAACGGCTTGGCGGATGCGGAATGCATGGCAACCGAATTTCCGAAGCTGGATTTGTACCACCCGTGGGAATTGAATGCGGACATGGCAATTGACATGGCGCTGCAAACCGAAGCGGTGGCGCGTGAACACGATGCCCGCATTACCAATAGCGAAGGTGCGGGTGTGGATAGCTACGCGGGCATGAGTTTGTACGCGAATTCACACGGTTTCATGGGGGTTAGTCACAGCACGCGCCATTCCTTGAGCTGTTCAGTGGTGGCGCAAGATGGCGACTCCATGCAACGCGATTATTGGTATAGCGTGTCGCGCGTGCCGGGATTGCTGGAATCGGCAGATAGCGTGGGCGCGGAAGCGGCGCAACGCACGGTGCGGCGCTTGAATGCGCGTTCCTTGTCTACCCGCGAAGCGCCGGTATTATTTGTGCCGCAAATGGCGCGGGGTTTGGTTGGGCAATTGGTGTCAGCGATCAGTGGTGGTTCGCAATACCGCAAAGCCAGCTTTTTGCTGAATTCGATTGGGCAACAAGCGTTTCCTGATTTCGTGCAGTTACGTGAAGACCCGTTGATTCGTCAAGCCTTGGGCAGCCGTTCCTACGATGCCGAAGGCGTGGCAACGCAAGCGCGGGATATTGTCAAAGATGGCATTATCCAAGGCTATTTCCTTGGCAGTTACAGCGCTCGCAAGTTGGGAATGCAAAGCACGGGCAGTGCGAGTGGCGCAACCAATTTGTTGCTGGCGGATACGGGGGTGAGTTTCCCTGATTTGTTGGCGCAAATGGGTACGGGATTGATGGTAACGGAATTGATTGGCAGCGGTGTCAATGGCATTACTGGCGATTATTCGCGGGGTGCGGTGGGTTACTGGGTCGAAAACGGCATGATTGTGCATCCGGTGGAAGAGGTGACGATTGCCGGAAATTTGAAGGCTATGTTCCAAGGCATCGTCGCAATTGGGGATGATGTGGATGCGCGTGGTAGTATCCGTACTGGGTCGATTTTGATTGATAAAATGACCATTGCCGGTCAATAGTGTAAAGGAAGTGTATGAGTCAGTTTGAGAATGTCAGCGTTACTAAAACGGCGAATGTGTATTTTGAGGGTAAGTGTGTCAGTCACACCGTGACACTGGCGGATGGCACGCGCAAGAGCGTGGGGGTAATTTTACCGTCTACCCTAACGTTTAATACGGGTGCGCCGGAGATTATGGAATTGCTACAAGGTCGCTGCCGCGTGCGCTTGGCGGGCAGCGATGCTTGGGTTGATTATGCCGGTGGACAATCGTTTGAGGTGGGTGCAAATTCATCTTTCGATATTGAAACTTTGGCAGATTTGCACTACGTGTGCCATTTCGGTTGATTAATGGCTGAGGTGTTGGGCGGGGCGAGTTAAGGCTTTCCCGTCCAGCATTGCCTGATTGCCTTCCAGTGTTAATCTGCCTTCCACAAACCATTGGATAGCGCGTGGGTAAATGATGTGTTCCTGCTCTTGTATCCGTTGCGCCAGACTCTGTTCCGTATCGCTGGGTAACACCGGCACTTTGGCCTGAATAATCACCGGGCCACCATCCAATTCTGGGGTCACGAAATGCACGCTCACACCGTGTTCATGCCCACCGTCTTCCAATACACGCCGATGGGTATGAATACCTTTGTACAGTGGCAATAGAGAAGGGTGGATATTAAGCATTCGTCCCGCGTAATGGCGCACAAAGTCGGGGGTGAGGATGCGCATAAACCCCGCCAGTACCACCAAATCCGGTTCGAAACCGTCAATCTGCGCTTGCAAGGCTTGGTCGAACGCGGGGCGGCTGTCAAAGGTGGTGTGATCCAGCATGATGGTCGGAATTCCGGCATCGGTAGCGCGTTGCAAGCCATATACATCAGCGCGATTGCTGATCACCGCCGCAATGCGTGCTTTCAGGCGACCGGCTTTAATCGCGTTGATAATGGCTTGCAAGTTGCTGCCGCTGCCTGAAATCAGCACTACCAAGGCAGGCAGTGCTGTCTGCGGATCAATCGACATACTGGACGAAGGGGGTATCGCTGTCAGAAGCATCCATCGTGCCAATTTGCCAAGCTTTGATATTTTCCAAGCGGCAAGTGCTAATGATTTCTTCGGATTTATCGGCGGGGACGACCAAAATCATGCCGATACCGCAGTTGAAGGTGCGTAACATTTCATTATCTGCCACGCCGCCTTTTTCCTGCAACCAGTTGAAGATTTCGGGGCGTTGCCAGCTACTCAAACTGATTTTAGCTTTGGTGCGGGCAGGCAAAACACGCGGTAAATTTTCGGTTAAACCACCGCCCGTGATGTGTGCGACGGCGTGCAAATCGTAACGGCGCATTAAGCCGAGAATCGCTTTGACGTAAATGCGCGTCGGCTCTAGTAAAGTACGCCCTAAGGTGCTGTCACCGAAGGCTTCATCCAATGACGCGCCACTGACTTCAATGATTTTGCGAATCAGTGAATAGCCGTTGGAATGCGGGCCACTGGAAGCCAATCCAATCAGCACGTCATTGCGGTGTACGCGCGAATTGTCGAGAATATTGTCACGTTCCACCACACCGACGCAGAAGCCTGCGAGGTCGAAATCGTCACCGTGGTACATGCCCGGCATTTCGGCAGTTTCACCACCTGCGAGTGCGGCACCGGCTTGAGAGCAACCTTCGGCGATACCGGCAATGACTTTTTCAGCCATGTCAACGTCGAGTTTGCCGGTGGCGAAGTAGTCGAGGAAAAATAACGGCTCTGCACCGCTGACGATAATGTCATTGACGCACATTGCCACTAAGTCAATGCCGATCGTGTCGTAAATGCCGGTGTCGATCGCGAGGCGGAGTTTGGTGCCTACGCCATCTGTACCGGATACCAGCACTGGATTTTTGTAGTGCGACGGGATCGACATGAGTGCGCCGAAGCCCCCCAATCCGCTGAGCATTTCAGGGCGTTTGGTGCGTTGCGCGTGGGGTTTGATGCGTTCTACCAGCGTGTTGCCTGCATCAATATCAACGCCAGCGTCACGGTAAGTCAGAGAGGGTTTGCTTGAATCCATTAAGCCTGTCTCGGTTAGGGCAGTCATAAAGAGCGGATTCTAACATAGCCACCCATCGGCTGACACACAGAAAATCCAACCTTTGTTTGAAAAAATACTGGAAATCGTCAAACGTTTTGCGTAATATACGCATCCTTCGGAGAGCTGGCAGAGTGGTCGAATGCGGCGGTCTTGAAAACCGTTGAGGGTTATACCTCCGGGGGTTCGAATCCCTCGCTCTCCGCCATATTGTTGACCGAAATTATTCGGACAAATATAAAAAGCCTGCTACACAGCAGGCTTTTTTGTGTCTATCATTTCTGCAATACACGCATGGAACAAGAGTTATGTTGGACCCAAAAAGTTTAAGAACCGATCTGGATGCAATCGCGGCACAATTGGCGCGACGCGGTTTCAAGCTGGATGTGGATACCATCCGCGCGGTCGAAGAGCGCCGTAAAGCCTTACAAGTGGATACCCAAACCTTACAAAATGAACGTAACTCGCGTTCCAAAGCCATTGGGCAAGCCAAAGCGAAGGGCATAGACATTCAGCCCCTACTTGCCGAAGTTGCGGATATGGGCGATACGCTCAAGGAAAAAGAGCAGCAACTCGCGAGTTTACAAGCCGAACTTGATGCCATCGTGATGGGCATTCCCAATGTGCTGGATGTTTCTGTACCCGACGGCAAAGATGAAAACGCCAATGTGGAAATTCGCCGCTGGGGTGAGCCGACCGCGTTCGATTTTGAACCGAAAGATCACGTTGATCTCGGTTTGCCGAATGGGTGGATGGATTTTGATGCGGGTGCAAAACTTACCGGCTCACGCTTTGTGGTGATGCGCGGGGCAATGGCGCGGCTGCACCGGGCGCTGATCCAGTTCATGCTCGATACGCACACGCAGGAACACGGTTACACCGAAGCGTATGTGCCCTACATGGTGAATGCGGACAGTTTGCGTGGCACGGGGCAGTTGCCGAAATTTGCCGAAGATTTGTTTAAGCTGGAAGGCGAACAAGGGTATTACCTGATTCCCACCGCTGAAGTGCCGGTCACGAATCTGGCTCGCGATACCATTATTGATGCTGCCGAATTGCCGGTGAAATACGCTTGCCACACGCCGTGTTTCCGTTCCGAAGCGGGTTCTTACGGCAAGGATACCCGTGGCTTGATTCGCCAGCATCAGTTTGAAAAAGTGGAAATGGTGCAATTGGTGCGCCCGGAAGATTCCACGCAAGCGCTGGAAAGTCTGACGGGTCATGCTGAAGCGATTCTGCAAAAGTTGGGGCTGCCGTACCGGGTGATTGTGTTGTGTGCAGGCGATACCGGCTTTTCCTCGATGAAAACTTATGATCTGGAAGTCTGGCTGCCGGGTCAGCAAAAATACCGTGAGATTTCATCGTGTTCTGTTTTCGGGGATTTTCAGGCACGCCGCATGATGGCGCGTTATCGCAATCCTGAAACCGGCAAGCCAGAGTTGCTGCACACGTTGAACGGTTCTGGTTTGGCAGTGGGGCGCACCTTGGTTGCTGTGCTGGAAAATTATCAGGAAGCCGATGGGCGTATCCGCATTCCAAACGCTTTGCGTGGGTATATGGGTAACGCGGAGTATCTGTGATATATCAGGGAAATACTGCATTAACTTGATTCTGCGCAATGTAAACGGCGCAGGGTAAGGTATCATGCAGTTTTTTCAACCCGTCCGGCATCGCCAACGATTGGATATTGCAACATGAGTATTGAACAAGCCATCCAGCCCAAAGCATCTCTTCAACCGCGTTCGGTAGAAGGGCGTTTTCGCAACATTAAAACCGGCATTTTGTTGCTGGGCTATGCGGTGTTTTTCTTAATGCCGTGGATTCGCTGGGAACGTGCCGTGGGGCCAGATCAGGCGATCTTGTTTGATATTCCGGGGCGGCGTTATTACATGTTCGACTTGGTGATGCACGCGCAGGATATTTTCTGGCTGACGGCGTTGTTATTCCTTGCAGCAGTATTGTTGTTCTTTGTGACCACGCTGTTTGGGCGGGTATTCTGCGGGTATTTCTGTTTCCAAACCTTGTGGACGGATGCTTTCCGTTGGATTGAGCGCTGGGTGCAAGGCGACCGGGTAGCGCGGTTGCGTTTGGATAAGCAGCCGTGGAATGTTGAAAAGATCCGCAAGATTGGTCTGACGCATGGTTTGTGGCTGTTATTGGCCATGTGGACAGGCTTGAGTTTTGCGCTTTACTGGGGTGATGCGTTTGAATTGACGGCTGGATTTTTTACCGGCACTGCGCCCTCTGCGGTATACGGCACCGTCATTATTTTGATGACCACGACTTACCTGACGGCGGGTTGGGCGAAGGAATATGTGTGCTTGCACATGTGTCCTTACTCACGTTTCCAAAGCGTTATGTTTGACCAAGATACCATGATTGTGTCGTATGACATGAATCGCGGTGAAGGCACGACCGGGCGCGTCAAGCCGGTGAAAGAGTTGCGCGATCAGGCATTCCGTCAGGAAAAAGGTCACGGCGACTGCGTGGATTGTGGCTTGTGTGTGCAAGTTTGCCCCACAGGGATCGACATCCGTAACGGTTTGCAAATCGGCTGTATTCACTGTGCGCTGTGTATTGATGCTTGCGATGGTATTATGGATAAACAGGGCTGGAAGCGTGGCCTGATCCGTTACACCTCTGAACACGGTTTGGAAGGCAAGAAAACCAAAATTCTCAAGTTGCGCACTGTTGGTTATGGCATAGCGACATTGTTTGCAACGATTTATCTGGTGTGGAGCATTGCCAGCAGCAAACAATTGGAAGTGACCGCTGTACAGATTCGTAGCCCCTTGTACGTGACCCTTTCTGACGGGCGTATTCAAAACAGCTACGAAGTCAAAATCAATAACAAAACCATGGAAGCGGCGCGTTATACCTTGGCAATCGAAGGGCTGCCAAAAGCGGAAATGGAGTTGCAGATCAACGATTTGAGCGTGAAACCGGATTCAACCCTGCGCGTCTTGGCGAAAGTCCGCTATACTATGCAGCCCGGTGAGGCAGGCAAAAACCATGACTTCCAGTTCAGGCTCACGCCGTTGGAAGGCAAGGTGAAAGAGCCGGTCATCATCCCTTCACACTTTATGACTCCGTAAGGTTGCATGGAAAATCAAAATATAGCATTCACACTAGGGGTTGGCGTACTGGCGGCGCTTGCCCTGTTTGTGTTGTTTTTCAAAGTCTTGAAACGCCCCGGTAAGCTGGCTTCATTGCTGACATTTTTGGTGGTATTGGCGGTTTACGTGCCATTAGCCGTGTTGTATTGGGCAAGTTTGGATGTGTTCGCCATCCACTTCGCCTTTTTCACCATGGCGGCGGTATTGCCGGGTATTATTGTGGGCAATCGGCGTGGCTCGGATGTCGATGGCGGTAGGTTGCACTGGGGGCCTGGGGTTATCATTGGCTTTTTTATGATCCTCGTGATTGTGGATTCCACGATTATTACCTTGGCAAACAGTGGCGCAAGTGCCGATTTTATCCGCAAGTTCCTGCCCGAACCACGCCGTGAAAGTGCTCAAAATGTCACGTCGGCTTTCCCCGGCACGGTTTCCAATGACTACCAGAAAAAATATGACCTGTATAATAACTATATCGGCCAGTTGAAAACACAGCAGGAACGTGGCTGGCAAGTCGCCGATGGTTGGTTGGAAAAACCGCAACCCAATAAAGCCAGCATGTTCCGTATCCACGTGACCGATAAAGCGGGCCAAGCTGTTACAGGCGGGCGGGTGCAAGTGTCTTTTTTACGCCCTTCCAATAAAGCGCTGGATGTTACCTTGGATTTACCAGAAGCCGCACCCGGTTTCTACGGTCAACCGCTTGCTTTGCCTGCACCAGGCGCTTGGAGCATGGTCATGACCATCAAACGTGGCGATGAAGTCCATGAAGTGAAAGGCGAAACCTGGATTGGTGAGCAACAATAAGCCATTATGAGTGAAACTGCTTTACAGGTTGCCGCTGGAAATTGTTTTCACTGCGGTCAACCCGTACCTCCCGGTGCGCATTACATCGTCAGTATTGATAAGCAGCAACGTGAAATGTGTTGCACGGGCTGTCAGGCGGTAGCGACGGCAATTGTCGACAATAACCTCACCGATTATTACCGTTTCCGTACTGAAATCAGTGATAAGCCCGATGATTTAGTGCCGGAAGCATTGCGGCAGTTACAGGTTTACGATTCCGCCGATTTGCAAAAATCGTTTGTACGCGAAACGGGCGCAAACGTCCGAGAAGCCTCGCTGATTCTCGAAGGCATTGTGTGTGCCGCTTGCGTCTGGCTCAACGAGCATCACGTCAAGCAACTTGATGGGGTGCTGGATTTCCGCATCAACTATTCCACTCACCGCGCTACCTTGAAATGGGATAACGCTCGCCTGCATTTGAGTCAGGTGTTGCAAGCCATTTCCGAAATCGGCTATCACGCACACCCGTTTGACCCGCGTCGGCTTGAATCCCTGCAAAAAAAGGAAAAATCGGCGGCCTTGCGTCGCATTGCCATTGCGGGCTTGGGCATGATGCAGGTGATGATGATTGCGATAGCCATGTACATCGGTGCAGTGTCGGATATGGATACCGGAATGCGCGATTTCCTGCGCTGGATCAGTCTGGTAATGACCACGCCTGTGGTGTTTTATTCCGCCAAAGTATTTTTCAGCTCCGCTTGGCGTGATGTGCGGCGCGGGCGCTTTGGCATGGATGTGCCGGTATCGTTGGCAATCGCGATTGCGTTTACTGCCAGTGTTTGGGCAACGTTCACGGGCGGCGGTGAAGTTTATTTTGATTCGGTGACGATGTTCACGTTTTTCCTGCTGACCGGTCGCTATTTGGAAATGGCGGCACGGCACAAATCCGGTCAGGTGGCGGAGGAGTTGGTGCGCTTAATGCCCGCCACGGCGACACGTTTGCGTGACGGTGCGCAGGAAGTGATTCCGGTGAGTCAGCTTGAACTGGGTGATTATGTCTTAATCAAGCCGGGTGAAGTGGTGCCTGCGGATGGTGTTGTCACCACCGGCACAAGCAGCACCAATGAATCGCTATTGACGGGTGAAAGTTTGCCTTGCCACAAACAATGCGGCGATGCGTTGGTCGGCGGCACGGTGAATATGGAAAGCCCGTTGACGATGCGCGTCGATAAAGTCGGCGACAGCACCGTGCTGGCCGCTATCATCCGCTTGCTGGAGCGGGCGCAAGCCGAAAAACCGGAATTGGCACGCTTGGCGGAAAAAGTGGCTTCGCGCTTTGTGCCGCTGATTTTAGTGACAGCTCTGGCGGTGTTTGCTTGGTGGTATCAACACCAACCCACGGAAGCGTTTTGGATTGCGTTGTCTGTATTGGTGATTACTTGCCCGTGTGCTTTCTCTTTGGCGACGCCAGCCGCTTTGACTGCTGCCACAGGTTTGCTCACGTCTAAAGGTGTGTTAACGACCCGTGGTCATGCTTTGGAAACTTTGGCGCGAATCAATCACATTATTTTTGATAAAACCGGCACGCTTACGCACGGGCATTTGGAAGTGGTTGACGTGCAAACCTTGGGCGCTGATTCAATCGCCGTATGCCAGCAACTAGCCGCTGGGCTGGAAATGGCTTCAGAACACCCGGTTGCTCACGCGATTGTACGTCTGAGTGATAGCCCTGCCAGTGTCGTTGATCTGACGGCAGAATCTGGGCGCGGCGTGAAAGGCGTGTGCGCAGGCAAGCATTACCGCATTGGTACGCGCGCGTTTGTTGAAGAATTGACAGGCTGCCCGTTGCCTGCGAACGTATCCGCCGCTGGTGAGCGCTCACAAATTTTTCTCGGCTCAGACGCTGGCTGGTTAGCGGTGTTTAGTCTCGCGGATCAGTTACGCGCTGAAGCGGCACAAATGGTGGCAGAATTGCAAGCCATGGGGGTTACAGTGACCTTGCTCAGCGGTGATTCCCCGAACGTTGTGGCAGTGGTTGCGCAGCAGTTGGGGATTGCTCATGCTCACGGCGGTCAATTGCCCGATGCTAAGTTGGCGTATTTGCGTGATTTGCAAGCGCAGGGTGCTACCGTGGCAATGGTCGGCGATGGGGTGAACGATGCGCCAGTGTTGGCAGGTGCACCCGTGTCGATTGCGATGGGCAGTGGCTCACAATTGGCGCAAGCCAGTGCTGATATGGTGTTATTGTCAGAAAATTTGCGGCAGCTACCGTTTGCGGTGCGTACTTCGCGGCGGATGCAAACCATTATAAAACAGAACTTTTTATGGACGATTGCCTATAATCTGGTGGCGATTCCTTTGGCGGCAACCGGCATGATTGCGCCGTGGATGGCGGCGATTGGGATGTCTGCTAGTTCTTTAGTTGTGGTACTTAATTCATTACGCCTGAAAAATGATTAATCTTAGTCTACAATGATACGTTTGGTTAAGGTGTAATGCGATGGATGCCTTGTATTTGCTTATTCCAATAGCACTCGGCGTGATGATTGTCGTAGTGGTGGCCTTTATCTACACCGTCAAAAGCGGGCAGTACGATGATTTAGAAGGGCCAGCGCACCGTATTTTGATGGATGATGATGACCCGCGTATTCCCGGCAATCAAGCAGCGCCTGCTGCGAAAGTTGCGGATGAGGCAAAGGATAAAAGCGCTTAGCGTGACAGGGTGCATAAATGTGCCGCTCGTCGCCACTTATCATCTCTATATCATTTTATTCATAAAGCTGAACATATCATTAACCATAATGTGAAAATTGTTCTATGCTATCTATAACAAATTCCTTTGGTAATAACCGCTGGGATTTTTGATAGATTTTTTTAAACATTGATCAGTAGTAAATATCCGGGAATGGATAACCGGAACAGGGATGGCAAGGATGGATTCTCTGTGGGGTTTGCTAGGACTGGTAATAGGAGAATAGGTAATCATATGGCTGATAGAAGATTACAAGTCTTTCATGCGGTGGCTCGGCTGTTGAGCTTCACCAAGGCAGCAGAAGTGCTGCACATGACGCAACCGGCGGTCACATTCCAGATTCGTCAGTTGGAAGATCAGTTTGACACCCGTCTGTTTGACCGGACGCATAACCGCGTCTCCCTCACAGAAGCCGGGAAAATCACATTCGAGTACTCCGAGCGTATTTTCGAGCAATACAGCGAAATGGAAAATGCCATTCGTGAAATGACGAATGACATTAGTGGTTCGTTAACCATTGGTGCGAGCACGACCATTTCCGAATACATGCTGCCGTCATTGCTGGGTGAGTTCAACTCCAAGAATCCCGATGTCAGATTGCGTTTGCGTGTTTCCAACACCGAAGGCATTGTGTCGATGGTGGAAAACAACGTGATTGATCTTGGCGTTGTCGAAGGCATGGTCAACAACAAAAACTTGCTGGTAGAAGTCTGCCGTCAAGATGATTTGGTGTTGATCGTTCCGCCGACGCACGCATTGGCAAGCAAAACTGCCGTGAAGCTGAAAGACGTGTTGGAATACCCGTTCATCTGCCGTGAAGAAGGTTCAGGCACACGTGAAGTGGTTCTTGACTACTTGTATGCCTTAGGCATGGACAAGCACGCAATGAACGCCTGTTTAGAACTGGGTAGCCCAGAAGCCGTGAAAGGTGCTGTGGAAGCCGGTATGGGTGTTTCCATCGTGTCTAGCGCCAGCATAGGCAAGGAATTGCGCCTTGGTTCACTGGTTGCTATTCCGCTTGATCCGCCATTGACCCGTGACTTCTCGTTTGTGCGCCAGCGTCAAAAGTTCAAAGTCCGTGCGATGGAAGAGTTGCTGGAGTTTGCACGCGGTTACTGCGAAAATCTCAAAAAGCAAAAGTAAATCCGTGTTGGGTACAGCTTATCTCGCTGTACCCCGGATTCTCGGTATTTAATAGGAAATCCCATGTTACCCGGTATGCCACAATCAACCGGCTCTGCCGACGAAAAGCGTCTTCGCAAGCTATACCGCGACATGAGTTCACACGATCAGGCAACCCTGATGCGGTTTGCCGAATTTCTCGCAGGCTCACCCACGCTTGACGCTGAACCCATGACCGAATTCCCCACCCCCGAAGCTATCCCCCGCGCCGAACAGGAAAGTGTTGTTAAAGCGATTAAGCGTTTGACGGCTACTTACCCGATGATTCCGCGTGAACGTTTATTGAATGAAACCTCTAGCCTAATGACCGCGCATGTGATTCATGGCAAGACTGCGACGGTGGTGATTGACGAGTTGGAAGTGATGTTTGCACAGCATTACACCACGTTGAAGACTGAATTCGAGCAAAAAGCGTAGCCAATTGTCGAACTGAAGTCCGACCTACTCTAGCCCGAACACTCGCGCTCGGATGTGTCCAATCTGATCACGCACTGATGCCGCTTGCTCAAATTCCAAATTTTTGGCGTGCTGGAACATTTTTTCTTCCAACTTTTTGATCTGCTTGAGCGCCTGATCGGGCGTTAGGCTGCGGTATTCTTCCGCCTCTTCGGCAACCTTCTTTTCCCCGCGTGTTTTGCCTTTGCCCTTGGTGGCATTGGCGTAAGCGCCTTCCATCACATCGGCAATGCGCTTGCGAATGGTTTGCGGGGTAATGCCCTGCGCTTCATTGTGGACAAGCTGTTTGGCGCGGCGGCGGCTGGTTTCGCCCATCGCCTTGCGCATCGACTCGGTGATTTTGTCGGCGTACAGAATGGCTTTGCCTTCGGAATTGCGGGCGGCGCGTCCGATGGTTTGGATCAGGGAGCGTTCGGAACGCAGGAAACCTTCCTTATCCGCATCCAAAATCGCTACCAGTGAAACTTCTGGTATATCAAGACCTTCCCGCAGCAAGTTAATGCCAATTAATGCATCGAATTCGCCTTTGCGTAAGTCGCGGATGATTTCGACGCGCTCCACGGTGTCGATGTCGGAGTGCAGGTAACGCACCTTGATATTGTGTTCCATCAGGTAATCGGTGAGGTCTTCCGCCATGCGCTTGGTCAGGGTTGTGACCAGCGTGCGCTCGTTGCGTAGAGCGCGTTCGCTGATTTCAGACATCACATTGTCGACTTGCGAGAGGATCGGGCGAACTTCGACTTCGGGGTCGACGAGTCCGGTGGGACGCACGACTTGTTCGGCGATATTGTCGGAATGTTCCAGCTCATACGTGCCGGGGGTCGCGGAAACGTGGATGGCTTGCGGAATCAGTTTCTCGAATTCGTCAAAGCGCAGTGGGCGGTTGTCGAGTGCTGAGGGCAGGCGAAAGCCGTAATCGACCAACGTGCTTTTGCGCGAATAGTCACCTTTGTACATGCCGCCGAATTGCGGGATGGTGACGTGGGCTTCGTCGATGAACACGATGGCATTGCGCGGCAGGTAATCGAACAGGCACGGCGGCGGTTCACCCGCAGGGCGTTTCGACAGGTAGCGCGAATAGTTTTCGATGCCGGAACAGTAGCCGGTTTCGACGATCATTTCGATGTCGTATTGGGTGCGTTGTTCGAGACGTTGCGCTTCGACTAGGCGGTCGTTTTCGCGCAAGACTTTGAGGCGCTCTTTGAGTTCGGCTTTGATGTAGTCGATGGCTGCCAGCAACACTTCACGCGGGGTGACGTAGTGCGTTTTTGGGTAAACCGTGAGGCGTGGCACGCGGCGTAGAACTTCGCCGGTTAGCGGATCGAAATAGCTGAGATTCTCGATTTCGTCGTCGAATAGTTCGATGCGAATCGCTTCTTTATCGGATTCGGCAGGGTGAATGTCGATGACTTCGCCGCGTACCCGAAACGTGCCGCGTTGCAGGTCAATGTCGTTGCGGGTGTATTGCATTTCCGCGAGGCGGCGCAGCAGGGTGCGTTGGTCGATGCGGTCGCCGCGCACCAATATCAGCAACATTTTCAAATACGATTCGGGGTCGCCCAAGCCGTAAATCGACGAAACCGTGGCGATAATAATGACATCTTTGCGCTCGAACAGGTTGCGCGTGGCGGAAAGGCGCATTTGTTCGATGTGGTCATTGATGGCGGAATCTTTTTCGATGTACACGTCTTTGGACGGCACATAGGCTTCGGGCTGGTAGTAGTCGAAGTACGAAACGAAGTATTCCACCGCATTGTTGGGGAAGAATTCCTTCATTTCGCCGTAAAGCTGGGCTGCCAGCGTTTTATTGTGTACCAGAATAATCGCAGGGCGTTGGGTTTGTTGGATGATGTTCGCCATCGTGAAGGTTTTGCCTGAACCCGTTACCCCCAGCAAGGTTTGGTGCAGCAAGCCGTCGTTTAAGCCGTTGACTAGCGAGCGGATGGCTTCCGGTTGGTCGCCAGCGGGCTGGTAGGTGGTGTGGAGCTGGAAGGTTTGCGCTTCAGTCATGGTGAATGCCTGCACGGATGGTTTGCAACAATTGTGCGGTGTATTCAGGCAAGGGACGTTCGATTACCCCATCCACGCGCAACTGGATCATGCGAATTGCCCCGCCAAAGATACTGGATGTTACCACCCACGGATCGAGCGCGACGAAATCACCGCTGTCGATGCCTTGACGCACGATCTGGCGCATTTTGGTAAACGGAGCGGAACGGCACGCCAACGGTTCTTCGGAAATGAATTCGGTGTGCTTGGCGTGGAACGCAAACGCGATGATATTGCGGTGGGTTTCGGTGTGTTCAAATAATTGCTGGATGATGGCGGCGCATTGCTGCCACGGCGAGGTGTGTTCTGCCATGACCGCATCCACCAATTCGTCGATTTCATTGAGAATGTGTTTGTAGAGCGCTTGCGCTACGCCTTCTTTGCCGCCGAAGTGGTTGTAAATTGAGCCGATGCTGACTTGTGCGCGTTTTTGTACTTCGTGGATGGAGACGTTGTGGTAGCCATTTTCGACAAACAAGTCTAACGCTGCGGTCAGGATACGGCAGTCAATCGGTTCGGGTAGGGTAGGACACTTCGTTAAGTACGGCATACCGACAAGCCTAGCCAATCCCCTGACAAATAGCAATTGACAGAAATGAACATTCATTCTATTTTTGAAGAATCATGATTTAGGAGTAGAACGTATGAAATGCCGTGCAGCCGTGGCGTGGGAAGCTAAAAAACCACTGGTGATTGAAGAGATTGAAGTTGAAAAGCCGCATGAAGGTGAAGTATTGCTGCGGGTGGTAGCTTCGGGCGTGTGTCATACCGATGCGTTCACGTTGTCCGGCGATGATCCTGAAGGCGCGTTTCCGTGTATCCTCGGTCACGAAGGTGGTTGTATTGTCGAAGAATGTGGCCCTGGGGTGAAAAACCTCAAGCCGGGTGATCACGTTATCCCGCTATACATTCCTGAGTGCGGCGAATGCGAATATTGCCATTCCACCAAATCGAATTTGTGCCAATCCATCGCTTCGACAGTGTGGACGGGTTACATGCCAGACCATACGCGCCGATTTACCTGTAAAGGGCAGTCGATTTACCACTACATGGGCTGTTCCACCTTCTCGGAATACACCGTTGTGCCGGAAATTGCGCTGGCGAAAATCAACCCTGCCGCGCCGCTGGATAAGGTTTGCTTGCTGGGTTGTGGTGTGACCACCGGGATTGGTGCGGTACTGAATACGGCGAGGGTTGAGCCGGGTTCTACCGTGGCGGTGTTTGGTTTGGGCGGCATCGGTTTGTCGTGCATCCAAGGCGCGGTCATGGCGAAAGCAGGGCGCATTATTGCCATCGACATCAACCCCAGCAAGTGGGCAATGGCGCAAGCATTGGGTGCTACCGATTTCGTTAATCCCAAAGACGTGAACGGTTCGATCAGCGAATACATCAAGGAAATCACCAACGGTGGCGTGGATTATTCCTTCGAGTGCATCGGCAATGTCCACGTGATGCGTGATGCGCTGGAATGTACCCACATGGGTTGGGGTGTTTCTACGGTGATTGGGGTGGCGGGGGCTGGGCAGGAAATTGCTACCCGTCCGTTCAACCTCGTGGTCGGGCGTACTTGGAAAGGCTCAGCCTTCGGCGGCGTGAAAGGGCGCACTGAATTGCCGGGTTACGTGGAGCGTTACCTGAGCGGCGAAATCGAGCTGGATAGTATGGTCACGCACACCATGCCGCTGGACGACATCAACCGCGCGTTTGATTTGATGCACAGCGGCGAAAGTATCCGTTCCGTGATTATTTTCTAAGGAATGCCTATGAAGCTGATTGAAAGTGTTAAAGAATTTGGCGGCTACCTCAACCGTTACACCCATTATTCGGTGGCGTGCCATTGTGAGATGACGTTTTCGGTGTACTTACCGCCACAGGCTGCGCACGGCAATGTGCCTGCGCTGTATTGGCTGTCGGGGTTGACCTGTACCGATGATAATTTTCGGGTGAAGGCGGGGGCGCAACGTTATGCCGCCGAGCAGGGCATTGCGCTGATCATTCCCGACACCAGCCCGCGTGGTGATGACGTGCCGGATGTGCCGGAACGTTACGATCTGGGGCAAGGGGCGGGATTCTACGTCAACGCGATTCAGCCGCCGTGGGATAAGCATTTCCGCATGTATGATTATGTGGTGGAGGAATTGCCGCATTTGGTGGAGGCAAACTTGCCGCTGATTCCGGGGCTGAAATCCATCAGCGGGCATTCAATGGGTGGGCATGGTGCGTTGATTGCTGCGCTGAAAAATCCGGGTGCTTACCGTGCGGTGTCGGCATTTGCGCCGATTTGCCATCCGCTGAATGGGGCGTGGGGTAAAGGCTGTTTCGCGGCGTATTTGGGTGAGAATACTGCATTGTGGGAAGCGTATGATGCGACGTGCTTGGTGCAGGCGGGGGCGCATGTGTCGGAGATCTTGATTGATCAAGGCACGGCGGATGAGTTTCTTAGCGAGGGGCAATTGTTGCCGGAGGTTTTTCAAGCGGCGTGTTTGCAAGCCGAGCAGCCGTTGTCATTGCGGATGCAGGCGGGGTATGACCATAGCTACCATTTCATTGCTACGTTTATCGGCGAACATATTGCTTGGCACGCTAGGGCGTTGGCATGACGTAGGGTGGGTGGAGCGTATGCGATACCCACCGCCACTGCCCACGGTCACGGCGATGATGCCTAATCCCTGAAGATGGTGGGTATCGCCTTTGGCTCCACCCACCCTACGGGATTCCCAACCACTTGTGGGTTTGCACGCTCAGTTTCCATTGCGGGTGTTGCATACAATACGCAATCGCCGCCTTGGTGTTTTGCGCTTGTGCCGTTCCATCCATTGCTTGCAGGTAGAAATGTTGGAAGTCCAGCCCTGCAAAGCGTTCCGGCATGGCGAGCGGTTGCGGGTACACCAATTTCAGTTCATTGCCATGCGTTAGCACGATCTCGCTGTCGGCTTTGGGGCTGACGCAGAGCCAGTCGATGCCTGCGGGGGCGGGTTTCGTGCCGTTGGTTTCTACCGCAATCTCGAAGTTTTCTTGGTGTAAAGCGTCGATCAGGGCTTTGTCCAATTGCAACAGCGGTTCGCCGCCGGTGAAGACGATGAAGCGGTTCATGTCTTTTTTTACACCAATCCACCATTGCTGGATGATGGCAGCCACCAAGGCTTTGGCATCGCGGAATTTGCCGCCGTTGATCCCATTCACGCCTACAAAGTCGGTGTCGCAGAAGTTGCACACGGCTTTGGCGCGGTCGGCTTCTAGCCCTGACCAGAGATTGCATCCGGCAAAGCGGCAAAAGATGGCGGGGCGACCGGCGTGGAAGCCTTCGCCTTGCAGGGTGTAGAAAATTTCTTTGACGGAATAGGTCATGAAGAATACCCCTCACCCCAACCCCTCTCCCTCAAGGGGCGAGGGGCTAAGAGCTTATTTTTCTTGCTCCCCCTCGCCCCTTGAGGGAGAGGGGGCTGGGGGGTGAGGGGTTCTTTGTAAGTCATACAGGCAATCCCGGTTCGTGTTCACCCCATGATAGCACTACGCCGCAGCCGGGTGTTTCGTAGAGGTCGATGCGGTCGAGTTGCGGCAAGCCTGCGGTGGCTTGGGTGCGTATCCAACGCGCCACGCTGGCGGGGTCGGGTTCGTCTAGCCCGGTTAGGTCGTTGAGGTTGTGGTGGTCGAGCTGTTTGTAGATGGGGTTGAATTGCGTTTTTACGTCGCCGTAATCGACTGTCCAGCCCATCACGGTGTCGAGTGGGGCGGTGAGGTGCAGGCGTAGTAAGTAGCTGTGTCCGTGTAGGCGGCGCACGCTGTCAGCGGGGTCGGCGCGGTTGAGGGTTAGGGCGCTTTCAAAGCGTTGGTCTTTCCAGATGCGGTAATGTTGCCCGTCGTAGTGGCAGCCTGCGGTGACGGTTTCGTAGACGCTGACCCATGAGAGCGCGTCGAGTTCGGGCTTGAGGCGTTCCCACAGCCATGCGGCGAGGGTTTCGCTGGTGGGGTTGTCTAAACCGGGGATGTCGTTGAGGCAGTGGTGGTGCAATTGGTCGTGCAGCGGTTGCCAGACGGCGGCAAGGCGGTCGAAGTCTACGCCCATGTCTTGCGCTTGCAGGTTTTGGTTGGCGTGGAGGATGACCTCGAAACCGTGGCCGTGCATCCGTCCGCATTGGTGTCCGGGGGCGACGTTAGGGAGGCGGTGCGCGGCTTCAAAGCGGAAGCGTCGCCAGATGTGGGCGTTGTCGGCAAGGTCGAGGTCTGCGCCTTGGTGCAAGGTGCTTTGTACGCCGACTGAGGCGACGCTGGGCAGGGCGAGGCGGGCGCGTATCCAGCGGGCGAGGTTTTCATCCGTGGGCATCGGCAGGAATTGGTTGAGGTCGTTGTAGTCGAGTGGCGCAACGCTGTGGGCGAGTTGTTGGCGTAGGGCTTCGACGGAGCTTGCACCGATGGCGCGGACTTTGGCGAGGAAGCTGTGTCCGTGCAGGCGACGGGCGGGGTGTGCGGCGGAAAGGGGAGATTGCCCTAGGGCATTTTCGACGCGGCAGGCGGCTTCAAAGGGGGCGGCGGCGACGTAAAACAGGGTTTCGTTCATGGGATGGAGGGGGCTTGCTGGGAATCAAGCGGGAATTATGGCGTAGGCGGGGGCGTTGCGCTATGTTTTCGGAGGGCATTAGCCTTGTTAGTTTTTTTGATTGGCGCGATCATCGGTATATTCGACAGGCTTGCAAAGCTGATCTATCGGCACGGGCGTGCCTGTGTGCTGCAAGAAACCACGCAATGATTTTGCTGGATAAAGTTCCTTTTCTTTGGCTTCGAGTATGACAATCTGGACGATATTGCCGTCTTTATCGTAGCTGATGTTGATGTTCCAGCCTTGCGAGACTTCACGGACAATCGGGTTATTGTTGAACCGTTGAACTAGGATGTCATCATCTTCGTAGTATTTAATGTTCATCGCTTAACTCCCTGTTGATCATAACCGTCTTTCCCTCGCATCAGACAAACTTTCCCGTGTTAGCGCATGACGGAATCATCTTTATTCGGTCTTTGAATTTGCGGATATTTATTGTCATTTGAAAAGCCAACGAGGGTGTAGAAAAACCCGAATCTGATCATCCCATCCAGACCGGTCAGTCATTTTTTTGAACACCCCAACCGGCTGGGCGTTTTTTTCACTGTTGCCAGTTTCCAACCTTCCCATAACGCCCTGAATGCCATCTGAGACGGGCAATACGGTGTGTTTTTGCGTGTTTGGCAGCATCATTTCCCCCTTCATGCGGCATACCCGTGATGTGCCAGCTTTTCGAGGTTGTGCATCAGGCAAAACAGTTTCCATTGCCCGTCCACTTTGGCTTTGCTGCGCAAGGTGAAGCGGTGCAGGCGTTTGTTGCCGCGCAAGTTCCCAAACACCGGTTCGACGGTGGCGAAGCGTTGGGTGATCATGCGCTTGCCGAGGTCGGAGTCGATTTTGGGTTTCATCAAATCGGTGTGGCTGGGGGTGTCATCGCGCTTGCCTTGCAGGAAAGTGACTTGCCGTGCGCGGGTTTTTGCCGGGTCTTTCAGGCATTGGGGACGCTGTGTACAGGGTTCACAGTCACGCAACGCCCCTTGGAAACGTACCGAAGCATAGCCATTCAGGGTACAATTTCTGCCGGTACGGTAAAGGCGTTTTCCCGCCGGGCAAAGACAATGGCTAAGGTCAGCGGCTAATTGGAAGTCGGCAGGTTTATAGGTTTTGGTTTTGCTGGGCTTGGGGCATTTGTTCGATAAGGGGTCAGGTTTTTGCTGATGCACCGTCTGATCGGCATAGCGTTCATCGCGTTTGCGGTAATCCTTGTCAGGGATGTAGGCATCAATTCCAGCATCCGCCAAGGCTTTGAGGTTGGCTTCACTGTGGTAGCCGTTGTCGGCGGTGATCACCGTTTCGGGAGTGCGCATTGAAGCGGTGGCATTGACCACGGGCATCAGCAGTTCTTGTTCCGACCCTGTGCCGTGGGCTTGGGCTTCGATAATGATTTGGTAGTGGCAATCCACGGCTGCTACGCCGGTATAACCTTGCACCACGCCTTTGCTGGTTGCCATTTTAGCGGATTCGTTGTCGGTGCGGTTGGACAGGCGGATGCCATCCTTAACCCCCTTGCGGTCTTCGGGGTTGTCCGCCAACCAATAGCGTAACTGTTTGGCTTCGTGTTGCAGGCGTTTCAGTTGTTTGGCTTCGCGCTGGGCTGCCGCCGCATCCGTTTTACTGGCATCGGCTTGTTGGTGTTTGTCGATGATCTTGGCGGCGGCTTTTTCCATGCGTTCGGCTTGGCGCAAGAAGTCAGCGCGAGTGCCAGACCTTTCTTTGCTGGCATTGGAGGGCAACTTCACCCCGTCAATGGCAAACATCTCCTTCCCGATCAAGCCTTGGCGGTCACAAATTAGCAGCACTTGGGTAAACAGTTTGGCGATCAACTCCCCGGCATTGGCGATGAAAGCCGCCAGCGTGGTGAAATGCGGCTGGCTGTCACCGGAAATCGCTATGAACAGCATATTCTCGCGGCACGCCGCTTCGATTTTGCGGCTACTGATAATGCCACGGCTGTAAGCTAACAGGATGATTTTGAGTAACACCGCTGGGTTAAATGCTGCCGCTCCCTGCACATCATTCTTATAACGCTGGTGGAAACCTTCAAGGTCGAGTTCGTGGTCAACCAAATGGCGCAGCGCATGTTCAAACGTGCCGGGGAGAATTTGGCGGTCAAAGTCCACTGCCAACAGTTTTACGCCTTGATGAATCGGTTTGTAGCGTGCCATGCCTGCTTACTCGTTCGGGTGCTTGTGATGCCTGATTATCCCACAAAATGGCGAAAAAGAGGGTTTTTCTACAGCCTCAACGTCATGTGTGACGGGCTCGGCGGGGAGTAAGTTGTCATACGCGCCAACTTAAGCCCCTAACCCCTTGTTTCCTCTTGCAAACAAGATGTGGCAACCCCACACAGATGCTTTTATCGACCAAAGTGAAAGTCCACATGAAGTTGCCACCGTTATTAGATACCCGTTTTGCCCAATTCCTGCAAGTGTTGCCTGCCGATTATCATGAACAAGCGTATGCCTTCAAAGCCTTCGCCCGTCCCCGCAAGATCAAAAGCCCGCTGCAATTGCTCCAGTTAGTGCTGGCTTACTGCGGTTTGGACTTGTCGCTACGCAGTTGCGCCGGGGAGGTCGCCCAGAGGCAGGGCTACCTCAGTGACACAGCGGTAAAAAAAGACTGGAAGCCTGTGTTCCGTGGGTAAAATCCCTGCTGGCAGGCGTATTTGGGCTAAGCGAGGTTGTCGATAGCGGCAAACTGCGTTTCATCGTCATTGATGGCTCGACCGTGCAAGAACCGGGAGCTACTGCCACGACCTATCGCCTGCACATCGCGATTGATTTGATCAACCTCAGCCTGCATCAAGTGGAAGTCACCACCGATAAAGAAGGTGAAAACCTCGATCATTACACGCTGGCAGCAGGCGATGTGGTGCTGATTGACCGGGGTTATAACCAACCCAAAACGCTTGTCCCTTTCATCGACCGGGGCGGTGACGTGGTATTACGCTACAACGCCCACAGCATGAACCTGTATGAAGATGGCAAAGGGGATGATACCGGACACCTAGTCAAAATCGACTGGTACACGCGCTTACGTAAGCTCGGTAAACGCCCCAGTTGTGTGCCGGTTTGGTTATGTCATGGCAACAAACGCATTCAGGGCTACCTTCATGCCATCCCCTTACCCGAAGAAAAGGCTGCTGAAGCCCGGCGCAAAGCCAGACAACGCGCCAAAGACAAAGGACGTAACCCCAGCACGGAAGCCCTTTGCCTGAGCGAATGGGTACTGATTTTCACGTCATTACCGCCTGAAGTGCTGTGTACCACCACCGCATCTGCACTCTATCGTGTCCGCTGGCAGGTTGAATTGGTGATCAAACGCCTCAAAAGCTTGCTGAATGTCGATGAACTACGAGCGCACAAAGGCTCAAAACTGGCTGAACTGTATCTACACGGCAAATTATTGTACGCAGCCGTGCTGGAAAAGATGACGCAAAGTCGCTTTGCCGATGCCAAACGCAAACTCGACAATCCCCGACAACTCACTGATTGGCGACTTTGGCGCACCGTCGCGGATGACCTAAAAGCAGGCATCAAAGCCTGTTTCCCTGTCGATGCCCGCTTTGGGGATGACAACATCAAGAGTTTGAGCGAACGCCCCAGAAAGCGGACGCTACAATGTTTGCCCAGCCCCATTCTTGCTCTGTTGAACCAATGCCGAGAAATGGCGTTGAGCCGTGTTTAATCAAGGGGATAGGGGCTTAAGTTGGCGCGTATGGAGTAAGTTGTTGAGACTCGTGGGCTGTCACCGCGTCCGTCATCGAATGACTTGTTGGCGTATTATTTGATAAAACTAATTACAACTTTTCCTTTGAAATCTGAATATTTCAGATTTTCTTATAGGGAAATCTAAAGTATTAGTATCTAATTTGAGTTCTACGGGAGAACGATTGTCAGAAGGGATGAAATATGTTCCTTCTATTTTTCCAGTGAATCGTTCAGTTTTGGGATCATCATTAGATCCTAATTTGGAATCATCATTAGATCCTAATATGAAAGATGCAGATCCATTAGGGGAAACATACATCTGTCCCTTTAGTGGAGTTTCTTCAACTTTCTTCTGATAACCTTTTCCATCATGAATAATAATCAAATCCCATGTTCCAATAAAACGATCGGAGCAATCTAATTTTTCTTTTACTTGTACATTTTTATTTTCTTTATCTTGTTTTTCACCACAGCCAAACAATGGCGTAAAAATAAATATTGTCATAAATACTGTTGCTACTTTAAGTTTATTAAACATATGCTTATACTCCAAATATTACTATATCTATCCGCTAATTTTAAGTATGCCATCGACAATTTATTTCTCGGTTTCGATATTTTCATAATCACTTAATTATCAAGAAACCGAATTCTCATTTGTCTATGGTATACAATAATGAACCTACTTTTCATCAGCTTCTCAAATCCGCGATGCTTTTTGTTTTTGCCCTATGCCAATGTATTAGTTAGGCAGCGTTCTGGAATATCAGAATAGACTGCCTGAATTCAATCGCTGCGCACGAGCAGCCTATCCTGTTCGTAAAGTCTTCCGCCTAGTTTGGGATTGTCGTCGCTGTCTTGCAAAACACCATACGCATCGCTGACACGCTACCGCCCTGCCACGTTAAAACCAGCATAGGGTCGGTTGCGTGTTTTTATGATTGGTATGGCATAAGTTAAGTTATCGTCAGTATTTGACGAATTGCCCGAAACTCTACCATAAGCTGACGAAAAATACCCACTTATAATGCGCCAATTCAATCACGCGACATCCGCCTCAAGAAAGCCCTTGGCGCATTCTAACAGGCGTTACGCATTCGCCTCAGCGGGTTGGGTGAAATCAACGCCTTCGTAAATGTCCGCAAGGGTCAGGGTGGTTTCCGGGCAAGGCAGCGTAATCGTCTGTTCCAATGAGTCAAACCGTGCCACATCCCAAGCGCCTTCTGCATCGCGGTAAAATAGCGTCACTTGCGGTTGATCTTGCGCCACGATCAGGTAAACCTGCAACGATGCCAGCTTTTGGTAAGCGATCAGCTTTTCGGTGAAATCCTTCCACTCCGTGGATTTGGTAGTAATAGGCTTTGGAGCGTAAGCAAATTAATCGCACCTTAAACCGCGTATCGTGCGATTATTTTGCTCTATAAATGACACACGCACGGGGATGCCATGCTGGAATTTTGGAACACTGTCCTGTTTTCCTTCGCGGTGACGGGGCCGATCTTTTTATTGCTGGGCTTGGGCGCGTGGCTGGTGCGTCTGCGGGCGGTGAATGACAATTTCGTCGAAGTCGGTTCGCGCTTGGTGTTTACCTGGGCGTTGCCTGCCTTGTTGTTTGTGAGTATCGCGAAAACCTCGATCAGCGCCACCACGAATCTGGAACTGATTGCCTACGGTTTGGTGGCAATGCTGGTATTGTTTGTGTTGACGGAATGGGCGGTAACAGCCTTGGTGCAGCCGCCAGAAGATCGCGGTGTGGTGGTGCAGGGTATTTTTCGTTCCAATATGGCGATTATTGGGCTGGCGTATTGCGTGAATGCTTACGGTGAGGTGGCGTTGGCGGCAGCGTCGTTATACGTGGGGATTTTGAGCATTTTGTTCAATATTCTGGGGGTGATTACCTTGAGCCGTTCCCTGCATAAGCACCAAGGCGTGGGGCGGATGTTGCGCAATATTGTCACCAATCCCCTGATTATCGGCATTGTATTGGCATTGCCGTTTGCATGGTGGGATGTGCGCCCGCCTGCGCTCGTGATGAAAGCCGGTGAAACTTTGGCGGATATGACCTTGCCGTTGGCGTTGCTGTGTACCGGCGCATCCTTGGATTTTCATACCCTGAAACAGGAATTCAGCAACACCATGCTGGCGAGTCTGAGCAAGTTGGTGGCGATTCCGTTGCTGTTTACGCTGGGCGGCTGGTGGTGGGGGTTTCGCGGCATGGATTTGGGCATTCTGTTGCTGATGTCGTCCGCACCCACAGCGGCAGCGAGTTACGTGATGGCTCGTGCTATGGGTGGCAATGCCACACTCGCGGCGAATACGGTGGCGTTGACGACCTTGGGTTCCTTGCTAACCACGAGTGTGGGGATTGTGCTATTACAAAGCAGAGGATTAATGTGATGGGTGAAGTATCAATGGCGCGAGTGGATTGCCGTACTTTTGTAGAATTTTGTCAGGGGCATCATGCTCACGCCTGCTCCATTCCCGTGGAGGAATTACCGGCCCGAATGCACGAACTCCCCAAAACCAGCGAACCCTTGATCGTGTACGCCAATGGCGCTGCGCTACCACAGGCAACCGCATTCCTCACCAGCAAAGGCTATCAAGTGGCGCAAGCAATCGAATGGACGCTGCCATTAGCGGTAAGCTTACAAGCCGCTGGCTTATGGCAAAGCGGTGCGCACTCACAACGCTTGTGGCAACCCGCACCCTTGATTGCGCGTTTCGTCAGCGAATTCATGCCCACTCACCAGATTCAGCCGGGGCAGGGTTTGGATATTGGCTGCGGGGCAGGGCGCGATATGGTGTATCTCGCGATGCACGGCTGGCAGATGATCGGCATCGACTACATTCCCGGCGCATTGCAACGCGCACAGCAATTGGCAAGCAGCCAACACGTCGCGGTAACGACGCTGCAATTGGATTTGGAAACCGGGCAAGACCCGTTCGGTGCGTTTGCCGATGGGCAGTTTGCGTTGATCACCTTGGCACGTTACTTACACCGCCCGCTGTTCCCTTGGCTGAAGCGCCTGCTTAAACCCGGTGGCATTCTGATTTACCAAACCTTTATGCAAGGTTCAGAAAAATTCGGCAGCCCGCGCAACCCCAATTTCTTGCTGAAACCGGGGGAGCTGGCGCAGGTGTTTGCGCATACCGACATTCTGTTGGATACGGTGGAAACACTGGACGATGGTCGCCCGGTGTCGGCGTTTATCTGTCGGCAGGTGGCAGACTGTCTCTAATCGTGTCCAATGGCACTTCGATCAAATTTGGCACATCCAGCGTGAAGGTGTTGCCATTATTGTCCGCATCGGTAGCGGGTACTTCAAAGGTAACGCTAGGCGTTGGTACGGGTTGTGGTGCAACCGCCGGGTTATCAAGCTGTACCGGCGGCAATTCGGTGGCGGCACTGCGTACTGGAACGTCGGGGGAAACGCGCACTTCGACGGGGGCATTATTCGCGGCGGCAGCGGCTGCGGCAGCCGCCGCTTCAGCGGCTTCAGGGTTTTCACGTTCCTGATCGGGCGCAATGACGGGGGCGGCGACAGGCGGCGTTGCGCTAAGGTTATTGGTCACAGGTGTCGGCGCAACAGGTTCTGGTTTAGCGGGTTTTTCTGGCTTGACCGCAACCGCAGGCGGCGCTTCGGGTTCGGTGCCGGGGGTGAAAATGCCCATGGCTAAGGTTTCACGGTAACGTTTTTCCAAGGCAATTTGCGCTTCGACGCGCTTATCGAGTTGGTATTTGCCGATGAGTGCTTGGCTGTCATTCAGGGCGGTGCGGGCTTTTTCGGTATCACGTTTGCGTAAGTGGGTACTGGCGGCTTCTTGTTGGGCATCCACGACTTTTTCCAGCAGTGCCAGCGCTTCGGGGTGATCCGGGGTTTTTTCCAATAACAAGCTTAAATAGGCAATGGCGCTGTCACTGCGGTCATCGCCCCGACTTAAGTTGCCGTAATCAATGGCTTCGCGGGCGCGGGCTAAATTGTCGGTGTCAGCGGTGGGCGCGTTGGTGTCTGGCGTGGGTGTGGGTTCTGGAGCGGTGATAGTCGCGGCAGTGGTGGCAGGGATTTCAGGAGTTTCTGGCTCTGGCTCCGGTGCTAACGCTTGTTTGCGTTGCGCTTGACCGAGAGCAGATTCCAGGCTGACTTGACGTTTTAAGCTGTCAGCCAGGGTGAATTCGGTAATCAAACGGTCAGCGCTGTGCAGCAGTGTGCTGGCTTCATCGAGTTTGCCGGTGTTTAACAGGGTTTCGGCTTCAGCGTGTTGCTGATTGATGAGTTGCGCTAACAGGGTTTGCGTTTGGGTATTGTCGGGTTCGAGCGCAATGGCTTGGCGCAAATAGTCCAATGCGGCGGGATTATCGGGGTTGTTGCTAAGCAGCTTGCCTTGCAGGATGGCATCGGCGGCTTGGGCTTGTAAGTTGCGCAGATTCTTGGATGCGGCGAGTTTGCTTTGATTCGCAGCCTCAGCAGCGGCTACCTCATTCGCCGCTTCTTCCTTTGTAGCTTCTTCACGGCGGCGTTCGGTTGCTGCCGCTACGCTTTCTTGATCGAGTGCGGGGGGAATAGCTTCTTCGTTGATTTGATTCGCAGCCTCAGCAGCGGCTACCTCATTCGCCGCTTCTTCCTTTGTAGCTTCTTCACGGCGGCGTTCGGTTGCTGCCGCTACGCTTTCTTGATCGAGTGCGGGGGGAATAGCTTCTTCGTTGATCAGTGCAGCGCTTTCGGTGGTACTGCGAGGCGCTGTGCCGGTGTCAGGCGGGGTCAGTTCTAGCTCAGTTGTGCGTGTAGCGGCGGGTTCTTCCGGCGCATTGCTCCAACTGGAAAGTAGCTGGTAAGTGGTGAGCGCCACCGCACCGGCAGCGACCAAGCCCGCGAGTGGCAACAGCAGCTTTTTTTGTTGCTTGCGTTGCAAGGTATTCAACAGTGCGGTCGGGGTTTTTTGCCGAGCAGTCCGTTTCAGGTTTAACCCTTGTTGCAGTGCCGCCCAAGTATCGGGGCGTAGTTTGCGGATGCTGCTGGGGGCGGCGTTACGTACCGTGGCTTCGAGGGTGCTGTGTTTACCGAAGGGTGCGCTGCCTTGCAGGAGGTGGTAAGCCAAGCACGCGATTGAAAACGTGTCATCTTCCGGCGTTGGGGTGTCGCCGAGCAAAACTTCCGGGCTAATGTAACCCGAACGCAGGGTTTGGCGGGTACGTTCGCTGGAATTATTGTTATAGCTCATCCGCAAGGCGGCAGCGACGGGGGCGGTCAGTAAGCAGGGGGATTTGTCATTGAGTAGAATGGCATTCGGTTCTAAATACCCAAACACCCCATCGGGGCGCTGGTTGGCAAATAAATGACTGATGCCATCCAGTAATTCCAGCGCTTCGGGCAGTGGCATTCCCCGGTCATCGAGTTCGGTTAAACGTTCGGATAACAACATGCCGCCATTATTGCGCATCACCAGCCAGCGCGTGCCATCCGCACTTTTACCATCGTCGGTGATATGCGGCATACCGAGGGTGGGTTTTTGATACGCGGGTAACACATGCCCCAAGACTTGTTCAAACACCGGGTCTTGTGCCAAGGCGGGCAGCAGGGTAAAGGCTAAAACGTTGGCTTGTTCGCCATTGCTTTGCTGTTGTTTGAGGTCTTGTGCCCAATACAGTTTGCCCAGCGCAGTCTCTGCCATGCAGCGCCGCAGGGCATAACGCTCCTGAAGGATGGGCAAAGATTGCGTGGTGTTGGCATCCACAGAGGGTTGGTTTGAAAATGGCATAATGCAAAAGCTCCCGCGAATCACCGCCGGTTATTCCAGAAATGCGGCGATTATAGAGGATTACTTCGCTTTGAGCACATCTTCATGGAATAACTGCCCCACGGCCTCCAACGCAATCAGTTCGTCGGCATCGCCGGTGATGCTCGTGACCATGTGCGGCGGCACGAATGCACCCGCACCCAGTGCTTTGGGGGCGACGATTTGTTGCGCCGCTTGCAACTCTGGCGCGATGGCGGCTCGTAAGGCTGCATACGATTCATAATTGCGCCGCACTTTGGCTACCAGCGTATCAAACAGCATCACCAGCGGCGGTGGCGGCGGATTACTGCGGCTAAAGCCCATCGAATGGAAAATGCCCGGTTTCAACCACAACAGCAATTCGGCTTGCGCGTTGGACACTTCCCAAGTTTCACGCCCATTACGCGGGATAGCTGTTTTGATGAAATGTTCGATCATGTCTGCCACATCCCACGGGCGGAAAACTAGCCCACCACCAGCCAAGGGTCTGCCGGGGAGACGGTCTTTGAGCGCTGCCAGCCACGCGGGGGCGGGTTCCATATCCACCAAACGGTTTTGTTCGGCATTTTGCATAAAGCCATCCGTGCCATTGCCGTAGTAGTCTAAATATTTGCCATTGCGCCAAAAGGCTTCGCCTTCATTGAGCAGGGTGCTGACGTTTGCCCATTTATCTGCCCCAAACAGGGCGCTGACGCTGGCTTGGTTGAGCGGGGCATTTAAGCCGAGATTCAGGGCGAGGTGCATCCCCGCCTCCGAGCAATACACTTGTTCGGCTTGGCTGTGCAAGGTAGCCAGTGCGCTGCGGCTGCCCAGCACAGCATTCAGCACATTGCTGCCAAATTCCATCACCTTGGCGTAGCTATTGGTCATCAAGTTGTCATTGCCGTTGTAGTCGGGCGGGAATTTAGTCACTTTCTGCAACAGCATTGACCACGTGCGCACATTGTTGACGTAAGCGCGTTGTTCGGCGGGGGAAATATCGCCGAGAAACCGGATACGCCACAGCAAAGCTGGGTAATCTTTCGGATTCACATGCCCAGCCGAATGTTGGTTGGCGTAGCTGCGTGGGCTGTCGGTGGCGACCATGCCGCTGGCTACCCCGATGTAATTGCGCACATGGGTAATGCTGAATTTGAGCATTTCCAAGCCTTTTTCCTCATTGTGGAACACGGATTGCACAATGTGGCGATTGCCAGGATTGTGGTGTGAGGAGCCTAAATACCATTCGCCGGGCTGGATAAAACGCAACAGGTCGCGCTGCTTGGTTTTCCAGACATTTTGGTAGGCAATCAGGCGCAAATCTTTGTCGCTGTGGATATGGGTGGGGACTTCTTCCCATTTCCCGCCGACTTCAATGAGTTTGGTAACGAGGCTGCGCTCGGTTTTTAAAGTGGGGTCTTTCCACAAGGTTTGCGCGGCGGTGGGGTTGATGGTGTAGGCGGAGGCGGGTAGTGGGCGGTCGTAACGGGCTTGCGGATTTTGTGTGTACCAAGCATTCGCTGCTGCCAAGGTTTGATCGGCGAGTCGTGACATATGTTTCTCCCTCGTGTGGTTGCCCTATCGCCTGAGTATAGTGCAGCATTTCAGCATGAGGGTTGCCAGCGGGAACGTTTTAGCGCAATTTTGCCATTGGTTTGATGCCAATGGCATAAATGCGCTGGTATTTGCTCAGGCAGCGGTCTCAACGGGTTCGGATTGTTCGATGGCATGTACCAACTGTGGGATTTGCGATAGCGCGGGTGCGCCGTCCATCAGCAATGCAATCGGCATGACCTCGAAGATTTCTTCCGGGCTTGCGCCAAATTCGCGAGCAGCTTTGACGTGCATATCAATCAATCGGGCGTCTTGTTGCACCAAAGCAATGCCTAGACCGACCAATTCGCGGCAACGGCGATCAATGCAGCCTTTGCTGAGGGAAAATTCACGCCATGAATCGACCCACGCTTTCCAGAGTTCGGTGTTGTGATGTTCAGGGCTGGCTTGCGAGTAAAGTGCCACGCGGCGGACTTGCAGCATCTCGGTATCGGTTGCACCGAGTTTGAGGGCGGCTTGGGTGTGAATGTCGATGCAGCGATGGCAGTCTTTAGCGAGGGCAATGCCTAGCGTAATCAACTCTTTATGCTTGCGATCCAGTGCGCCTTTTTTGGTACTTTCTTGCGAAAGCTCACCAATAATTTCCAAAAATTCGCCTAGCCCGTAAGTGCGTGCGCGTTTGAGTGAGGCGATGAAGTCGTTATCTACCATGGTTGTTGATCCTTTTTTGTTGCAGTGCAAAACAAACTGTACCACAGAACGCTCTGTATGCATTAAGTTGTCTGCTAAGCGTCATGAAAGTGTCAAACTAACAGCAAGTAGTGTGCCAAGGAGAACCCCTCACCCCTTGAGGGTGAAGGGTAACAGTGGAATTATTCGACGATAGAAACTTTATTCATCAGAATAGGTTGCACTGGCACGTCACCGTGCGGGCCGAAGTTGCCCGTTTTTACGCCAACAATCGCATCTACCACATCCATGCCTTCGACGACTTTACCGAAGACCGCGTAGCCCCAGCCTTGTGCGGTTTCAGAACGGAAGTTCAGGAAATCGTTGTTACTGACGTTGATGAAGAATTGTGAAGAAGCGGAATGCGGGTCGTTAGTACGCGCCATTGCCACGGTGCCACGGTCATTTTTCAAGCCGTTGTTGGCTTCGTTTTTGACAGGTGGGCGCTTGTCCGCTTTTTCTTTCATGGTTTCGTTCATGCCGCCGCCTTGCACCATGAAGCCGGGGATGACGCGGTGGAAAATAGTCCCTTCGTAAAAACCTTCTTTGACATAAGCCAGAATGTTTTCAACCGTTTTGGGTGCAGCGGCGGCATCCAATTCGATTTTGATGTTGCCTTTGGTGGTTTCAATCAGAATAGTCGACATTTTATCTCCAGAAGTGGGTGTTCCTGCGGCTTTTTCCTCGGCGTGGCTGCTCAAGGTAGCAAAGCTCAGTAACATGGCAAAAAGTGTAATAAAGAAACGTTTCATGCGGTATGCCCCGTGTTGTTGTTGATAATCAAGCGATGCGCATAATACCGCGCACCGCCCGATTTTTCCAACGTATTACGGCAGTTCAACTTTGGGGGCGGGTTGCCAGCCTGCTTGACGGTGTTCGACGATCACGGTGGTGTAAACGCCGCCGCGTACATTCCACACCCCGGTCAGGCGCATAAAGCGTGGGTCAGTGGCGGCAACCAGATCTTCCAGAATTTTGTTGGTCACGGCTTCGTGGAATGCGCCTTCTTCGCGGTAACTCCACATGTACAGTTTGAGGGATTTCAGCTCAACGCATTTGGTATTCGCGACGTATTCGATTTTGAATTGCGCGAAATCCGGCTGCCCGGTTTTGGGGCAAATGCAGGTGAATTCGGGCAAATCAATGCGAATGGTGTAATCGCGTTGCGGGTTAGGGTTGGGGAAGGTGTCGAGTTCTTTGCTGGGGTATGTAGACATGGTTGCTCCTAAAGTGTCCCGATGAACAGTCGGGTGGATGTTGAAAACGCGCTGGTTTTATATCATGCTTGCGCGTTTGTCCATTACTACGCCCCTAAATTAGGAAAAGAAGTGCGCCTTAGCAAAATTCGCATCGCCGGATTCAAAAGTTTCGTGGACCCCGTGACGCTGGATTTACGCAGCAACCTCACCGGCATTCTCGGCCCCAACGGGTGTGGCAAGTCCAACACCATTGACGCCGTGCGCTGGGTCATGGGCGAATCGTCTGCCAAGCACTTGCGTGGTGCGTCAATGGAAGACGTGATTTTCAACGGTTCGTCCTCGCGCAAACCCATTGGCTTAGCCTCAGTCGAGCTGGTTTTTGACAATAGTGATGGCACGCTGGGCGGCGAATACGCCAGTTACGCGGAAATTTCAATCAAACGCCAAGTCAGCCGCGACGGGGATTCCAAATATTTCCTCAATGGCGCGAAATGCCGCCGCCGCGATATTACCGATATTTTCCTCGGCACAGGCTTAGGGTCACGCAGTTACGCGATTATTGAACAGGGCATGATTTCGCGCCTGATCGAAGCCAAACCTGAAGAATTGCGCCATACCCTCGAAGAAGCGGCTGGCATTTCACGTTACAAAGAACGCCGCCGCGAAACCGAAACCCGCATGGCGCACACCCGCGAAAATCTCGAACGCCTCAGCGACTTGCGCGACGAACTCGAAAAACAACTGGAACGCCTCGACAAACAAGCCAAAGCCGCGCAACGTTTCCGCGACTTGCGCGACCAAGAACGCCAACTCGAAGCCAGCGCCCTATTATTGCAATGGCAACACCTGCAAGCGGACGGTGCGCAACGCCTGCGCGAACTGAGTCAGCTTTCCAATGCGTACCAAGCACACCTCACCCAGATGCAGCATCTGGAAATGCTCCTCATCGACTTGCGTGAACGTTACACCGATGCCAACGAAACCCTGAACGCGGTACAGGGCGAGTATTACCAAGCGGGAGCAGAAATCGCCCGCATTGAACAAAGCATCCAACACCAGCGTGACATTGAGCGTCGCCAACAGGATGCCTTGCGCACTGCCGAACAGAGCATTGCCGAAACCTTACGCCACGCTGCCGAAGACCGTACCAAACTCAGCGTGAGCGAAGCGGCACTTGCTGATCTCATTCCGCGTGAAGCCGATCTCAGTGCGCAATTGGCCTTCGCCGAAGAACGCCTTGCCGAAGCCGAAGACCAACTCAATGACTGGCAAGAACACTGGCACACGTTGCAACAACACATCGCCGACCCCACCCGCCAAGCGCAAGTCGAAAAAGTCCGTATTGAACAACTCGAACGCCAACTGAGCCAAACCAGCCAACGCCTAGAGCGCTTGCAGCAAGAAGCCAACAACCTTGCCCCCGCCAACGTTGCCGATGACGTGCAATTGCTGGAAGCGCAACGCGAAGCCGCCGCCGAAGAACTCGCGCTTGCCGAAGACCAGCTTGCCAATCTTAGCGCCACGCTCAGCCAGCAACAGCAAGCGCAACGCGACCTTAATAGCCAGATCGACGCGCAACGTTCCCGCCGCCAATCCGTGCAAGGGCGCTTAGCCTCGCTGGAAACGTTGCAACAATCCGGCTTAGAAAAAACCAATAAAGCACGCCAACAATGGCTCAAAGAACACGCTTTGGATACCGCTCCCCGGATTGCCGAAATCCTCAAGGTTGAAGCCGGTTGGGAAACCGCGTTTGAAGCCGTGTTGGGGGAAGATTTGGATGCCATCTGCCTGAAGAACCCCTCACCCCTAACCCCGCACCCAGCCGCTTTCAGCGTCGTCCCTCAAGGGGCGAGGGGAACGGATATGTTCCCCAACGCCGGAATAACGTTACTAAACATCGAAGCACCTCCTGCCCCCTCGCCCCTTGAGGGAGAGAGCTGGGGTGAGGGGTCTCTTGCCCACAAACTCCACGCGCCCGCTGCTGCCCATAGCCTCGTCACCGGCATTCATTGCGCTGAAACCTTGCACGAAGCCCTATCTCAGCGTCACACCCTTGTCCCCGGTGACAGCATTATCACCCGTGACGGCGTGTGGTTAGGCATAAACTGGTTGCGGAGTCGCCGCCAAGACGAAGCCAACGGCGGTATCTTGCAACGCCAGCAAGAGATTGAGAGCTTACGTGAACAACTCGAACGGCTGGAAACCGACCTCAACGCTGGGCAAACCCGCGCCGACGCCGTGCGCACCGGCATTAGCACACTCGAACAACAGCGCCAGCAAGCCCAAGCCGATGTCAACCGCTGGCACCGCAGCGAATCCGAACTGCGCAACCGCTTGCACACCTTACAACAGCGCATCGAGCAGATCAGCAAGCGCCGCCAGCAAATTGACAGCGAATGCGCCGAACTTGCCACCCAGCAACAGCAACAAAGCGCCGAACACCAACAAGCGACCATCCAACGTGACACGGCTTTGGCCTTGCTTGCCACCCTGCAAACCGAACGCGATCAACTGGCGGCAACCCGTGAAGACTGGCAGCACGCCGTCAGCGACGCCCGTCGTACCCAGCGTGACCTGCAAGCCACCATCCAAGATGCCCGCTTACAAATCGAAACCCATCGCACCCAGCGCGACAACAGCCAGCAACAACTCGAACGCATTCACAGCCGCCTTGAATTGCTGGAACAACAGCGCGAAACCTTGCTGGAACAATTGCAATTACAAGACGATCCGCTCGCAGAACTGGAAGAAGAGCGTGAACAAGCGCTGACCCAACGCGCCGACGTCGAGCAACGCCTTACCCACGCTCGCCAGCAGTTGCAAGCGCTCGAAGCCGAGATTCGCCAGCAAGACAGCGCCCGTATCCAAACCGAATGCCTTGCCGAAACCTCGCGCACTGCCTTGGAAAACCGCAAACTGGAATGGCAAAGCGTGCAAGTGCGTGAACAAACTCTCGCCGAACAATTTGCTAAAACCGAGTTTGACGCGGCGAATTTGCAGGCTGAATTTCCGGCAGATGCCAGCGCGGAAACGTTTTTGCAAGCCTTGGACAGTGTGCAGCGCAGTATTCAGCGTTTGGGTGCAATCAACCTTGCTGCCATCGACGAATTCCGTGAACAACAAGAGCGCAAACACTATCTGGATCAACAAAATGCCGATTTAGTGACGGCATTAGAGACCTTAGAAACCGCTATCCGTAAAATTGACCGTGAAACCCGTGCGCGTTTTAAGGAAACCTTCGATAAAGTAAACAGCCGTTTGGGTGAAATGTTTTCGCGCTTGTTCGGTGGCGGGGAATGTTACCTGGACATGACCGGCGATGACTTGCTGACAACCGGGGTGGCGATTATGGCACGCCCGCCGGGTAAGCGAATGTCGACCATTTACCTGATGTCGGGTGGCGAAAAAGCGTTAACGGCGGTAGCCTTGGTATTTGCGATTTTTGAGCTGAATCCTGCACCGTTTTGCCTGTTGGATGAGGTGGATGCGCCCCTTGATGAGGCGAATGTCGGGCGTTTCTGTGAACTGGTCAGGCATATGTCAGAACAGGTACAATTCATATTCATCACCCACAATAAAACCACGATGGAACTTGCCGAAAATCTTATCGGTGTTACCATGCGTGAAGCGGGGGTGTCACGGTTAGTCACAGTGGATATGGCGGAAGCTGTCAAACTGGCAAATAGCTAACGCTGAAATAAACAAGGATTAAAGGATTTTAAATGGAACTGGTAAGTCTGATTATCATGGTGTTGGGTTTGGCGGCTCTGGTGGGTATTTACGTCATTAGCCGTATTTCCCGGCGCAATTCCCCCACGAAGCGGGATGAAACCGTTCCCATGCTGCGCGATGCCGATGGCAATGAGCTTTCCAGCGTTGCCGATGATGTTCCCGCCCGTGACGGTAAGCGCCCCGCCGCGAATGCCCGTGATATGTCGGATGTGATGATGTCGAATGTGTCAGGCAAAGCTAAAAACGCCGCTGCGCCAAGCCCTGCGAGTGCGGCGATGCTGCCGCCGCAACTGATTTTGTTCATTGCCGCCGATATTGACGCCGGGTTTGGCGGCGAAGAAGTGTTGCGGGCGCTGGATGATGCGGGTTTGGGCTTCGGTGAGATGGATATTTTCCACCGCTATGTGCTGACCGAACAGGGTGAAGCCAGCTTGTTTAGCGTGGCTAATGGGGTCAAACCCTGGACATTAGTACCGGATGAGTTAGTGATGCACGCCACACCGGGGCTTTCCATGATCCTGAATTTACCCAGCCCGATTGATGATAATGACGCGATCAATGACTTTTTGCGTACTGCGGAACGGTTGGCGGAATCGCTGAATGGGGTGTTGAAAGACCATAACCAACAACCGATTACGCCGGATGTGCGTTCTGATTTATTGGCGTTAGCGGCTTGATGACGTGGCGTGGGCATTGATGTAGAGACGCAAGATGACGTTGGCATTAAAGTAGAGACGCAAAATCTTGCGTCTCTACGGTGGTAGTCGGGATGATTAGCTTTTTTGTTTGGCTGCTTTTTTATCGGCTTTTTTGGCTTGTTTAGCCGCTTTCTTTTCCGCTTTCTCGGCAGCTTTTTGCTCAGCTTTTAAGTGTTTTGCAGCCTTTTTCTCCGCTTTCTTTTCCGCTTTGCGGAGCGCTTTTTTCTCCGCTTTTTGGGCTTTTTTCAGCTTTTTGGCTTGTTTTGCCAGCTTCTTTTGGACTTTTGCAGAGAGTTCGGGTTCTGAGGATGTTTCTGACATGACTTCTGTAACTTCAGCACTTTCTATGGCAATAGGTTCTGGGGTTTCAGGTTCAGGCGCGGCGAGGGGGGCAGCGAGAACGTCTTGCGCATTGGCAATAATGAGCGGGGCGGTGTTTTCACCGATGCCGGGCAGGGCAGTGAGGGCTTCCACTGACATGGCAGCCAATTGCTCGACAGTGGTAATGCCGTGTTCGGCTAAGCGTTTGACGGTGGCAGGGCCTACATACTTGATAGCAACGACTTCTAGTTCCATTTTGATTTTCCTTATGGTTTTGTTACTTGGAGAAATTCCTTGTCATAAAAGCTTAACATTAGCACCGTCTGAAAATGATGACAAAAACGGCTATATTTTGCTCAGTTTAACGGTTTTGTAATAATCTTCCCCATACGTCGCCACCAGATGTTTCTTGTCCTGTCAGTAAATAATGCAGAACATTTTCATTTTGAGTCGCCCAGCGCATCTCATCGCTAATCGGCCAAGCCGCACACATCAATAAGCGGTCGCTAACTTCTAGCGGTTTGTCCAGCTCTGGCAATACCATGACTTGCCCATCCCGTTTCAATAACAAGGGAATAACTGGCAAACTTTTAACCCGCTCGCGTGGGTCACGCAACAAATCGCGTAACTGCACTTGCCCCATCAAACACGCTTTATACAAGGCCGGAGTGCGCACCTTGTTGATTTTTATTTCCCACAAGTAAGGCACTTCCTCACTGACTACACCTAAAATCCGGCTAACCATTTGGTTTGCCCAGTCATCATCGCGCTCACGGGCAGCATCCAGAAAATCGCTGATCAGCGGCGTCCGTAACAACGCAAAAATTTTGTGGGCAATGACATCACCGCGCTTCATCAACAGGTCAATGTCGGCGCGATCAAATACCAGACTGTTATCACGCTGGTTTTGCCGCGCAACCATAAAAAGATCCGGGCGTAGTTCGCGGGCGGTCATTAAAATTGATAGGTTGCTCACATCATCGTTTGTTCCGGCTATCACGCCTACCGCCTGTTTCACCCCAGCTTGTTGCAACGTGATGGCCTCTACGCCAGAGCCGATAATTGCCCCCGTTGGAGCTTGGTTGGCAACGGGGTCGGGGTCAATCACTTGCATGGGGATGCCCGCCGCTTCCAGATGCCGGTGCAAGGCTTTACCAAACCGCCCAAACCCACAAATTACCCATAAGCCCCGGTCAGGGAATAACGGTTCACGCAACGGCTCGTGCGGAACTCCGGTCATCCAGGTAAACAAGGTATACATGCCGGGTGAATGAATCGCCATTGCCAACCGCCCCGCGAACGTCTCAAACGGGTTAATGACTTCATTTTTGCCAAAAGAACGGATATTTGCCCCGGCTTCTGCGGATTCGACCCGCGCTAACACCCGAAGATTCGGGTTAAGTAAGTGCGCACTCAAGGCCACCATCACATTGGTTTGGTCGGAATCCGTCAGCGCAATCACGCCAATGCAGTAATTGTTAGTAATGCCCGCCATTTCCAAAACCGCTGGCTTGGCAGCATCCGCCAATAAGCCCAGCGGACGACGGATACAATCATTCAATTCCAATTCATTGAGACGGTTTTCATCACGGTCAACCACCACCGCCTTAATGCCTTCATCAGCCAACGCTTTGACTAAAATCCCGCCGGTATCGCCGTAACCACACACCAGATAAAACGGGGTGCGCAAACGTTTCACACTGCGCTGAAACACGTATTCGGTACGCAACCGCCGAAAAGCCGGGTCTTGCAACACAGCCAGTAATGAACCAATGCTGTACAACCAGCCAACCACCGTCAGATGGATAACAAACATCATCCACAAGCGTTGCGCCTCGGTAAAGGCGTAGGGAATTTCCCCAAAGCCAATGGTGGAAGCGGTATAACTGACTATATAAAGCGCGTGGAAAAACGACATGTGCCAAGGCTGGCCTTCGGCATCTTGCCCCGGAATCAGGGTAAAACCCAACACCGCCACCGAATACATCACAATCAGCACAATCAGCGGTGTACGCATCCGCCGTAACAGCACATAAAAAATGTCAGGCATGGCTTTCTCCTGCCTAGCGACGCACGGTCATGGTTTCCGCCAACAGCAAAACAACCGAGACAATATTCGCCAGTAACGCCCCACCGGAGAACGATACCACCGCTACGGTTGCTTCCGTATCCATACCCGCCGCACTGACGTGAGCGGCGTAACCCCAGATCAGAGCAGCCATCAGCAATTGCAAATCTGCCACCAAACTGGTTGCCAAGAAAATCGCCCCCAGATGTGTTCTGTCGCCAAATTTCAATACCGTGGCAATCAGGCTGACGACCAGTGCGGCAAACAATTCGTAGACATTGTGATGGGCGATATTGTCAATGTCGCCGATGAAAAAACCGAAGTTCAGCGTCAACGCCAACAGGATAAAAAAACCGAAAACCACTTTTTCTGAATTCATGGGGAATACTCAAATAGACATTAAAATTAATACAATCAAAGTCATATAGGCCAAGTGATACGGAAAATCCGTTTCTGACTCGATTACGCAGCCTCTGCCATCAACGTGAAGTCGGCGTGAATCTCGTCGTAGGGAACGCAAACACCTTCTGCATCTTGTTCGACAATCCCGTGTTCGATCAGGATTTTAATGTCATCGTGTACCCGTCGGACATCACGCCCTGACTGCCGCGCTAGTTCACGGATGCTGGTTTTGCCGAGGGTTTGCAGTTTTATAACCAAATCCCAACGACGGGCGTTGATCACCTCAAAAAACATGCTGGGGGAAGTGAACGTCAGGTATTCGCCTGCGTATTCGCTTTTATTCCACGCATTCAGGAAACGCGCTGCTGAGGCTTGCATCGTCTGTTTTTCAGACTGGATTTTGATTTCGAGGGTGCGTTTAGGGTTGTTTTGCATGGTATTGCCTCCGTTGCTCTTCTACATCAACTAAAAAATCTCCAACCAGTTGCTGGATAGTAACGAAAGGGTAAGCCATATTTGTAGAGATGCTGACTGCCTGCCACGGGTTGCGGCACTTCCCAGATCACCATTTCTTGTATGTATCTGCCTTCGTACACGATTCTGTCTTTCAGGATAAGTGTTGCTTTCATGTTGACATTATGACAACGGATGAGAGGTGAAATCAATGCTGTTTGGTGTTGTTAGCTTTACTTTCCTGCTTGAGCGTAATGCTTATCCAGCTTATCGAGTACTGCCAAACCTTCTGAGACATTGCCACGCGCTGCCCGTAGGCGGAAACGGGTTTCGGCATCCGTTTCAGTGAGAATGCGGATGGCGAATTCTTCCATCAGCTTGTTCAGGCTAACGCCGCGACGGGTTGCTAGGGTTTTCAGGCGGTTGTGTTGCTCGTCAGGTAGACGGATTGTCATGGTTGCCATTAGTTTGCCTCCTGTAGTGTTTGCAGAAATTCCGTCACGGTTGCTATCCGAATGTCAGGGAATTGCAATTCATGTTGCCAGAAATCGCGGGTGTTGCCTGTAATCAGCCATTGGGCATTGCCTGCTATGGCGAGTTCCATGAGGTGATTGTCGGCTTCATCCCGAAGGTTTGGTCGCCACCGATAATAGATATTGACCCACTGGCATTGAGAAACAAAAGCGTTGAACAGTGTTTCGCGCTCATCCGCTGTTACGGCACTGGTGGTGAATACATGCTCCCGCGTCATGATGTCTTCGTATTCCGAATACAGGGCATTGCCGATCAATGGCTGTACTTGCCCCAACAGGCAGCGGCGCAACAATGCCCGTGGCGCGGTGTCAGCCTTCATCAGTGCGGAAATGAAAACATTGGTGTCGATAACGGCGGTAATCATGCCGTTATGATAGCTGATATGCTGTCAGTTGTCGTGGTGTATGGTTAGGGTATTTCTGGCATACTATACGCTAACTGCAACACACCGGGCTTTGCTATGTCCCCCAAAAACATCACCAAAGCCGTCGTCAAAATGCAGGATGTGGTCGAAGCCGAAGCGCTGTTAAGCCGTTTTATCGGAGGAGTCAAACAAATTGCAGGTTTCACCGACGATGCCAGCAAAATTGGCGAGTTCGTAGCCAAACACCAAGACGACATCGGTGCTGTGCTAACCTCTATTCAGAGCAGCCTTTAACGTCATGAGAACACCGATGCAAGACCTCCACTGGCAAATCCCCCCCAACTCCGCCACCGCGCTAATGCTGGCAAAGCGCCAGCTCAGCGAATTCGTCTGCGATGCGGTCAATCTGGAAGGCATCAACATGACCCTGCCAGAAGTCCAAACCCTGCTGGACGGCATCACCGTGGGCGGACACAAACTTTCCGATCAGCAAATCACCGTCAACCAAGGCAACGCATGGCGGCTATTGTTTAGCTGGCTCGAACGCGGCGAATTCACCGTTTCCGCCGAAAAAGCCTGCGCACTCCACGCCGCTGCGGGCAAAGAAGAGGCATTAGAATGGGGACGCTTCCGCTCCGGTGGCGTATTCATCGCTGGAACAGATTACATGCCGCCACCCATCGCCGAATTGCCCGCCCGTTTCGAGGCAATGCTTGCCGACCTTGCCCACATCAACGACATTTACGACCAAGCCATCCACCTCTTCCTGACGATGGCGCGTTGCCAATTTTTCTACGACGTGAACAAGCGTATGGGGCGTTTCATGATGAATGGGCATTTGCTCCAACACGGCTACCCCGCGATCAATTTACCCGCCAAACGCCAACTGGAATTCAACACCTTGATGCTGGCGTTCTATGATTCGGGTGATGAAACCGCGATGAATGCGTTTATGCGTTCGTGCATGGATGAGCGGGTGCTGCGGATTATGCGCGGGACATAATTTCTACACCATTTTTATCTCCAAACTGCCAGACTTCGCGCCATAGCCCTATGTGAATCTGGATGTCAGATGAAAAACGGATTGGAAGCCCGCCCTTTATGGCAACGGCATTTATTGGCATTGCTGGCGGTTGGCATCACCACCCTGCTGGCAGTACCGTTGCATAACCATCTCGATTTAGCCAATACCGCCATGCTGTTTTTGCTGACCGTGGTACTGGTGGCGGTCAAGCTGGGTCGTCGCCCTGCTATCCTCACCGCATTTTGCAGCGTGATTGCCTTCGATTTCTTTTTTGTGCCACCGCATTGGTCGCTCTCGGTTGCCCACGCCCAATACCTCGTCACGTTTGCCGTCATGCTAGTCGTTGCCCTCATCATTACCCACCTGACTGCGGGATTACGCCAGCAAGCCACCGATGCCAACACCCGCGAACAGCAAGCCCTGAGCCTGTACGAACTCGAAAAAGTTGCCCACGAAGCGCGGATGCAAATGCTCTCGGAACGCTTGCGCAACACCATCCTCTCTGCGCTATCACACGACATCCGCACCCCGCTCACCTCGTTATACGGGCTGGCAGAATCCCTAAAACTGAGCAAACCGCCGTTGCCATCCGACACGCAGGAAACCATTACCGCTATCCGCGACCAAGCCCTACACCTCAATAGCATGGTCAGCAATTTGCTGGAAATGGCACGGTTGCAAGCAGGCGGCATGAAATTCCGCAAGGAATGGCAGCCGCTGGAAGAAGTCATCGGCGCAAGCACCAAGCTGCTCAAAGTCGCCCTGCGCCACCAACCGGTCAAAGTCAGCCTACCCGCCGATTTACCCCTGCTGGAATTCGATGCCATCCTCATGGAACGGGTATTTTGCAACTTGCTGGAAAATGCTGCGAAGTATTCGCCTGCCGATTCCACCCTGCAAATCACCGCCAAGCTGCTGCCCACACAGGTGGAAATTTGCGTGTGCAACCCCGGTGAAGGCTTTCCGGCTGACAAGCTGAACCAAGTCTTCGAGCTGTTTGAACGCGGCAACCACGAATCCACCATCCCCGGTGTGGGGCTGGGTTTGAGCATTTGCCGCGCCATTATCGAAGCGCACGATGGCGATATTGCTGCCAGCAACCCAACGCACGGCGGCGGGTGTATCTGCTTTCACCTGCCGTTGGGTACGCCCCCGATCATCGAACCCGAACCCTTTCACCCCACAGGCAATACCCCATGACCACAGCCATCAGCCATATTCTGGTGGTGGAAGACGAACAGCACATCCGCCGTTTCGTCCGCACCGCCTTGGAAAGTGAAGCCTATCAAGTCACCGAAGCAGGTACTTGCGCACAAGGCTTACAGGACATCCGCACCCAACGGCTGGATATGCTCATTCTGGACTTGGGGCTACCCGACGGTGATGGTGTGCAACTCATTCAGACCTTGCGCACTTGGTCAAAATTGCCGGTGTTGGTGCTATCCGCCCGTAGTGCCGACCAAGACAAAATCAAGGCACTGGATGCGGGTGCTGACGATTACCTCAGCAAACCGTTTTCGACTGGCGAATTGCTGGCACGGGTACGCGCCCTGTTGCGCCGCAGCCAGTTCAACCCAGAAACCGCCAGCCCGCTGATTCATTTCGGTGATATTGAAGTGGATTTGTCACAACGCCAAGTGCGCCGTCGCGGGGAAGCCGTGCGCATTACTCCGATTGAGTTTCACCTGTTAAGCCTGCTGTTGCTCAATGCAGGGCGGGTCATGACCCACCGCCATTTGCTGCGCGAAGTGTGGGGCAGCACGTATGTGGAAAGCAATCACTACCTGCGCGTGTACGTCGGGCATTTGCGCCAGAAGCTCGAAGATGACCCCAGCCAACCGCGCCATTTACTCACCGAAACCGGCATTGGCTACCGTTTCCAATTGTAGGAAGGAATCCTGATATGACTAACTCGCACGTTCCCAAACAAAAGCTGGGGGCATTGACCCTAGCCGCCTTGGGCATTGTTTACGGCGACATTGGCACTAGCCCGCTGTATGCCTTCAAAGAAGCCTTTACGCATGGGTTAGCACCCAGTCATGCCAATGTGCTGGCTACACTGTCGGCACTGTTTTGGGCGATTACCCTGATTATTTCCCTCAAATACGTATGGCTGGTATTGCGTTTCGACAATAAGGGCGAAGGCGGCGTGTTGGCTTTGCAAGCCCTTGCGCATCGGCACACGCGCCGTACCATGCCGCAATGGTCAAAGGCGGTGGCACTGATCGGGGTGTTTGCGGCTGCATTGTTTTACGGCGATGCCATTATTACCCCCGCGATTTCAGTATTGTCGGCGATCGAAGGGATCAGCGTGGCAACCCCGCAGTTTGAACACCTGATTATCCCGATTACTTTGGGTATTTTAATCAGCCTGTTTTTGATCCAGCGGTTCGGTACGGCGAAAGTGGGCATCTTGTTTGGCCCGATTACGGTGGTGTGGTTTGTGAGTTTGGGGGCACTGGGCATTAGCAGTATTTTGCAAACGCCGGAGGTGTTGCAAGCCTTGAACCCGTTGTACGCGCTGGAATTCACCCTGCATCACCCGCTTGCTGCATTTGTATTGCTTTCCGCTGTGTTTCTGGCGTTGACCGGCGGCGAAGCCTTGTATGCCGACATGGGGCATTTTGGCGCAAAACCCATCCGCTTGGCTTGGTATGGCTTGGTGTGGCCTGCCTTAATCCTGAATTATTTTGGGCAAGGCGCGTTGGTGATGCGTGACCCCACGATGACGCAGAACCCGTTCTATTTTCTCGCGCCAGATGGCTTGCTCGTGCCGTTGGTGGTGCTGGCGACGATGGCAACCGTGATTGCTTCGCAAGCCACCATTTCCGGTGCGTATTCGCTTACCCAGCAAGCCACGCGCTTGGGCTATTTGCCGCGCATTCGGGTGCAGCACACCTCGGATTCGGAACAGGGGCAAATTTACATTGCCAGCGTCAACTGGTTGATGTTGTTGGGGGTTATCCTGCTGGTGCTGGGGTTTGGCTCGTCCAGCGGCTTGGCAGCGGCTTACGGGATTGCGGTATCCGGCACGATGATTATTACCAGCGTGTTGATTTTTCTGGTGGCATTGGCTCGCCCCAACCAACGCTTGCGCAAGGCGATTATTGCCAGTGTGCTGGTGGCAATTGTATTTGAAATCATGTTCTTCAGTTCCAACCTGAGCAAAATCGGGCATGGCGGCTGGCTACCGATTTTACTGGGATTGGCCATTTTCACTTTGCTGACGACATGGAAAACAGGTAGCGAGTTGATTGCGGAACATCGGCGCAAAATCAATGTGACCATGCGTAAATTTGTCGCCGACCCACACCGCGAGATTCCGCGTGTTTCTGGAACGGCGGTGTATCTGGCTTCCAACCCGAATCTTGTGCCTAGCCGCTTGTTTTATAACATTAAGCATTACAAGGTGATGCATGAGCAGATTGTGTTCCTGCATGTGGATAATGAGGAAGTGCCGTATGTTGAGGAAGAAAATCGTTTGATGGTGACGGGGCTTGCGCCGGGGATCTACAGCGTGGCGGTGCGCTTTGGCTTCCGCGAAGAGCCGGATTTGGGCAAAGCATTGCGCGGTACGGTCAATTACCAATTGGACTTGCCTGCGGATAGCACTACGTTTTTCGTGGCGCGTACTTCGATTGTGGATTGTGAAGGGGTATTACCGTATTGGCGGTGTGCGCTGTTTGGCTGGATGATGCGCCAGTCAGAAAGTGCCGCGACGTACTTTAATTTGCCATCGGAGCAAGTGGTGGAAATTGGGACGCAGGTGACGTTGTAAAATGGCATGGATCGCTGGCACACGCGGAGAGATGATGCACCAATAGTGAGCTACATGTGTTACCCTGAACAGTATTTTGTACAAGTGGGTGACTGATAATTTATGAAGCGTTTCCACTGTATTTGCGGTCAAGAGGTCTTGTTTGAGGATAAAGAATGCCCGTGTTGCGGCAGGGCATTAGGGTTTAACCCGGATACGTTGGAGATGTTAGTGCTGAACCGTGCGCCGCACTTGCGGGTATGCTCGCTGCGTGAACATTCGGTGGGGTGTAATTGGTTATTGTCGCACGCTGATAAGCACAAGCAGTGCTATTCGTGCCGGTTGACACGCACCGTTCCGGCACAAGATATTCCCATCAATGTGCAGCGTTGGACGGTGTTGGAACGCGCAAAGCGGCGCTTGGTGTATTCGTTGATCACCTTGGGATTGCCGTTGGTGGGGCGGGAACAAGACCCGTCTTTTGGCATGGTGTTTGATTTTTTGGAAGATCAACGCACGAACCCGTTGGTGAAAAAAAGAGTGGTTTACACCGGGCATAAAAGCGGTGTGATTACCTTGCACGCGGTGGAAGCGGATGAGGCGCATCGCGTGACAGCGCGTGAACAATTGAAAGAACGTTACCGCACGGTATTGGGGCATTTGCGCCATGAAAGCGGGCATTATTATTGGGACAAATTGGTGCGGGATTCGGCATGGTATCCGCGTTTCCGCAATTTGTTTGGGGGCGAGGAAAATTACCGCGAATCGTTGGATTGCTATTACGCTTATGGCGCAATTCCGCAATGGGAAAAGCGCCACATCAGCGCTTACGCCAGCGCCCACCCGTGGGAGGATTGGGCAGAAACGTGGGCGCATTACCTGCACATTATGGATACGCTGGAAACCGCGACCAGCTTTGGCTTAATTCACCGTGAGACCGTTGACCCCGATGGTTTCCACTTATTGATGCAGGAATGGCGGCAACTGTCGCGCACCATGAATGCACTCAATCGCAGCATGGGGCAGCCGGATGCTTACCCTTTCACCTTATCGCGGCAGGTCATTGTGAAACTGCGCTTTATTCACCAACTGGTCACGGGTTCAGAAGGTATGTAGGGTGCTGTTCGGTTTGGCGTGGACTTCCAAGCGCGGCATGGAACGGAACGCGCGATTCAACTGATTCGCCCATTCGTGGCGGATTTCAAGTAAATACGGGTCTTCCGCTTCAAACTTGTAGTGTTTGGGGGCGTTGAATTGGTCGCGTGGGTAAATCATGACTTCAATCGGTGGCCCGACGCTGGCATTGCTTTTCATGGTGGAATCCATGGAAATCAGCGAGCAAATGGCGGCATCTTCCAGCGAAGCGTCGCGGGTGATAAAACGATCCAACACGGGTTTGCCGTATTTGCTTTCGCCGATTTGCAAATAAGGGGTGTCCGCCGAGGAGGTAATGTAGTTACCTTGCGGGTAAATCATGTAGATATTGGGGTTGCGCCCTTGAATCTGCCCACCGAGGATCAGCGTGGCGTCGGGGACAAAACCGGTTTGTTCGGTGTGCTTGCGAATCCGGTTGACTAATACATCACCCAAGTATTCAGCTACATCCGCCAGATAGCTTAAGGTATTGATGTTACGGGGCAAGCCTTCCAATACATCGCGGCGGATTTGTTGAATCACGCCTTGAGTGGTGGCGAGATTGCCCGCACTCATAATCACTAAGCAGCGATCCGGGGTAGTGACGCAACGGTGCATCTTGCTGTAAGTGCTGACATGATCAATGCCCGCGTTAGTACGTGAGTCAGAGGTTAAAACAAGCCCATCGTCGAGAGAAATGCCGATACAATATGTCATGTCAGTTTGTGGGGTGGTTAAGGTGAAGATAAGTTATTAGACTCTTTGTGATAGGTCAATGTTCCATTGAAATTGTTTGCAACTTTACGATGATAATAATGGTTTTTGGGATAAAAGATGCGTATGTCAAGCTGGTTTATTGCAGATTTGCATTTAGATGGTACTCGCCCCGGTGCAATTCGGTTGCTGCTCAATTTATTGGAACAGATTGAGGGCAGGGCGGATGCGCTCTATATTTTGGGTGATTTGTTTGAATATTGGGTCGGCGATGATGCGCTGGCGACGCCTGATGCGGCAGTGTTTCAGCCGGTGGTGTCGGGTTTGCGACAGGTGCACGATAGTGGCGTGAAATTATACTTTCAGCACGGCAACCGCGATTTTTTGGTGGGGGAACGATTTGCTGAAGCGACGGGGTGTACGTTGCTGCCCGAACAACAGGTGATCGACTTGTATGGCACGCCGACCTTGCTGTTGCACGGTGATACGCTGTGTACCGATGATGTCGAATACCAGCAAGTGCGCAAGCTGTTTCGCAACCCGCAATGGCAGCAGCAATTCCTCGCCTTGCCGCTGGCAGAGCGTATTCGTCAAGCCGAAGCGATGCGGGCGCAAAGCCGCCAGCGTATGCAGGGCAAGGCGGAGGCAATTTTGGATGTGAATCAACAAACCGTAGAAGCGACCTTGCGGGCAGCGGGTGTAACGTGCATGATTCACGGGCATACGCACCGCCCTGCTGTGCATGATTTCCTGCTGGATGACTTGCGATCACAGCGGGTAGTATTGGGCGATTGGCACGAAGCCAAGGGCAGTTTTTTGCGTGTGGATGCCGACACCATGACGTTGGAGTGTTAATGATGCGTCGCCTCATCTGGCTAGGTTTGCTGTGTTGTCTGTTGGGAAAGCTGGCAAGCGCCGCGCCGCCTACCTTAGAACCTGTGACCGTACAATTGAAATGGCAACCGCAGTTCCAATTTGCGGGGTATTACGCTGCGTTGGAATACGGCTTTTTCCATGAGGAAGGGCTGGATGTCACGTTAGTACCCGGCGGTTCAGACATTGCGCCGCTGATTGAGGTCATGGAAGGGCGAGCAGACTACGCGATTGAGGCGGGGGACTTGGTGTACTACCGGTTGCAAGGCAAGCCGGTGGTGGCGTTAGCAAGCATTTTCCAGCATTCGCCCGCGATGTTGATGACTGAGGGCAAGGCGGGTTTGCGCACCCCGCACGATTTAGCCCATAAACGCATTGGAATGCAGGTCGGCGGGCAGCCGCTGGTGGAAATTGCGGCGATGTTTGTGAACGAAGGCGTGACGTTGGATGCCTTGGCATTGCAACCGAATCGACCGGGCATGACGGCGTTGCTGTCGGGGCAGGTGGATGCGGAATACGGTTACATGACCAGTGAGCCGTTCTTCAATCAGCAGGCGGGGCGAGATATCCACTACATTCAGCCGATCACTTACGGGGTGGATTTTTACGGCGATACTTTGTTTACCAGTGAACGCCACCTAGAGGAACACCCCGCGCAAGTGGCGGCGTTACGCCGTGCGGTGGTGCGCGGTTGGCAATACGCGCTGGAAAATCCCGATGATATGATCACGGTGTTGCTGAAACGTTACCCGCAGTTGAACCGTGAGGCGTTGCAGTTTGAAGCGGCGCGTATCCACGAGTTGGTGAAGCCGGATATTGTCAAAATCGGTCACATGAATTCGGAACGCTGGCGGCGTATGGCGGATACCTTCGTCAAGTTGGGGATGGTCAAAGACACTAGTAAGCTGGATGGTTTTTTGTACGACCCCGACCAGAAGCCGGATTACCGCTGGTTGTGGTGGGTACTCGGCGGATTTGGGGTGGTGGCGCTGTTGGGCTTTGTCGGCAGTGGCATGGTGGCGTGGTTCAATGGGCGTTTGCAGGAGAAAAATACCTTATTGCAACACTCGGTTACTGCCCAGCAAGCCAGTGAGCAGTTATTGCAGGAAAGCCAGCGTTCCTTGCAGAGTTTGATCGGCAACTTACCGGGGATGGCTTACCGTTGCCACAACGATGCGGATTGGACGATGGAATTTGTCAGCGAAGGCTGCGAAGCCCTGACGGGTTATCCCGCTGAATGGTTGATTGCGTCACAGCGATTGACGTGGACGCATTTGATTCACCCTGATGACCGTGCGGGGGTGACAGCGACAGTGGTTAAGGCGAGTTCGGCGCGGCATCCGTTCCAGTTGAGTTACCGGATACAGCACCGTTCGTGTGAATGGCGTTGGGTGTGGGAGCAAGGGCATTGCGTGGCTTACGATGCAGCGGGCGAGCCGCTGATGTTGGAAGGCTTGATCATGGACATTACTTCGCAGGTCGATGTTCAGCAGAAATTACAGCAAGCCAAGGAACAAGCGGATACGGCGACGCGTGCCAAATCCATTTTCCTTGCCAATATCAGTCATGAAATCCGCACGCCGTTGAATGCGGTCACGGGTTTGGCGCAATTGCTGCAACAGGAAAGTTTGCAGGGTAAGCAGCGGGATTACGCGGAAAAACTGCATAGTTCCTCACGCTTATTGCTGGGGATTGTGGAAGATGTGATGGACTTTTCCTGCATCGAAGCAGGGGAGGTGGTGTTGCGCCCTGTGCCGTTTAATGTGCGGGGGATTCTGCAAAGTGTCCGGCACATTGTGCAAGATGCCGTGACTGCCAAGGGCTTGGCGTTTCGGTTGGAGGTACAAGACGCTATTCCGGCGGTGTTGGTGGGCGACCCGTTGCGCCTGAGCCAAGTGCTGAATAATTTGCTGATTAATGCAGTTAAATTTACCAATAAGGGTAGCATTTCTTTGCATGTGAGCTTGCAAGCGCAGAAGGCAGATAAGGTTCGGTTGCACTTCAGTGTGCGGGATACGGGGATTGGGATTCCGGCGAATCAGCGTGAGAGTTTGTTTGAGCCATTCGTGCGGATTGATTCCGGTGAGCATGAAGCGGTGAAAGGCGCGGGTTTGGGCTTATCCATCAGCCGCCATTTGGTGGAGTTGATGGGCGGTGCGATTAGCGTGGAAAGCATTCCCGGCGTGGGCAGTGAATTCGCTTTCAGTGCAGATTTTGGGTGTGAAGCCGCGTCTACGCTGTTGCCTGATGCGCCAACACCTGCCGCTGATACCGCACAGACGTTGCTGACGGGGGCGCGGATTTTGGTGGTGGATGATGATGCGTTGAACCTGATGATCTGCACGGAGTTGTTGCGCATTTTCGGTTGTGTTACCGAGCAGGCGGAAAATGCTACGCAAGCGCGGGGGGCATTGATGGCGAATACCTTCGATCTGGTGTTGATGGATATTGAGATGCCGGGGATGACGGGCGATGCGTTAACCCGTCAATTGCGGACTAATCCGCGTTGGCAAGCGTTGCCGATTATTGCGATGACCGCTCATGCTTCGACGACGATTCGCGAACATTGCCTCGCCAGTGGGATGAGTGATTATCTGGCGAAACCGTTTGAGGTGGCGCAATTGCGGGCGATGTTGGTGCGGTGGTTGGCGGAGAGAGCGTCGCATGATTAGCATGTGGATGATGATTTCATGATGCTGTATCTCCCATTGCTTTCCGTAACAGTTCAATCCCGCGTTCGGTTTTGCCGCGTCCACGTTCTGCCCTGGCCTTGAAGCGGGTTTCAGCGTCGAAACTTGCCAGCAGTAGGGTTGTCATTTCGTTCATGAGTTGGTTGACGCTCATGCCGCGTTGCTTTGCCAACACACTCAGGCGTTGGTGTTTGTCATCGGGTAGGCGTAAGGTGATGGCTGTCATGAGAATACCTCCGCAAAAAACTGTTCGGGTGGACGGATATGAAGCTCAGGGAATTTTAACTCCATCTGTTTGAAATCACGTAGATTATAAGTAATGAGATAGCGAGCATTACCAGCAACAGCCAGTTCAATCAGATGATTATCGCCTTCATCGCGTAGGTTAGGCCGCCAAGCATAATAAACCGGTGTCCATTGGCAGTGGCTGAGAAAAATATCCAGCAACTCGTCCCGTTCCTGCTGATTCAGGCGCGACTTGGTGAATAAATCATCCCGACCCAATATATCCTCATATTCAGCCAGCAAAGCAACACCCATCAATGGCGTGAACAGCTCTTGCAAGCAATTCATCACCAGCTTGTTTGCTGCCCCTTGACCGATACAAGCACCAAGGAAAATGTTGGTATCCAAGACTATGTTCATTTCAGAATGGTATCACTCTTGCCACCACTACTGCTAGTAGTTAAATTTTTATAAAGTGGTGAAAATTTGTTACTTATCGACTATGATTGAGTGAGCTTAATTCACTTCCAGCAGTAATACCCAATCATTTAATATGTTGCCGTGACTTAGATGAAAAAAATAGACTTTCAAGTAGATGCAAGGCTTGCCAAACTTCTGGCTAGTTATCGTTCTTCTGAACTAGCTCTGAAAGAGTTGGTCGATAATGCTTGGGATGCTGACGCGGAAACTATAAAAATTGACATTCCTACTCCTATGAGTGGTGAACCCCTCATCATAGAAGATGATGGAACGGGAATGACAGAAGCCGAACTGCGAAATGAATACTTCCTGATTGCAAGTGATCGCCGCCAAAGACGAGGTGAGCTTACTAAAGGGAAAAATCGAAAAGTGAAGGGTAAAAAAGGAATAGGTAAATTTGCAGGTTTGATGGTCGCAAGCTCTATGTCTTTTGAAACTTGGGCGCGTGGTAAAAAGTGTCAATTTGTTATTACGAAAAATGATTATGACTCGGCAACGGATATAGAGAAACTTTCAATACCATTTACTTCAATTGATTATGCGAAAGAAAAACAGGGAGTTCGCATAATATTGCGTGACCTTAATCAGTCTTTAGCTTATCCAGTTGCAGATAAACTCAGGCAGCTACTTTTGCGAGAGTATGGACGTGAAAATGGATTTTCTATTATTATAGACAATAAAGAGTTGGGTGTGGATGATCTTCAAGGTGATTTCTCAGATCATTCTAAAAAATTAGAAAAAATAGGAAATGTTTCTTTGAGGTTTTCTATATCAGATCAAAAGTCGAATCTTAGGCAGCCAGGTCTTTCAATCAGAGTTGATGGTAAGATTATCGGGAAGCCAAGCTTCTTTGATTTAGATAAACTAGATTACTTCCCTCAAAAATTGCTTAAAAAGCTATATGGAGAAGTAGAAGCTGATGGGCTGGTTGATCATGTTACAGCAGACTGGGGAGCTTTGATTGAAAATAGTCATCTTTATTTGGAATTAAAAAATTATATAGAACCAATATTGATAGAAAGATTTAATGAAGTATATGGTCGTGAAATTAACCTTGCACAAGCAAGATTAAAACGATCAGTTGATGCTAGATTATCAAAACTTCCTGAGTATAAAAGAGAGTTTGCTGATAAAGCTTTTAAGAAGGTTGCAGAAAAGTATTACGGAGAATCAGAATCAAGGGTTACACCTATTGTTAATGTTATTTTGGATGCATTAGAGCGTACTGATTACAGAACCATTATTGAATATATACATGATACTAAGCACTCCGATGTTGCTAAGATAGCTGAAGTTCTTTCAGAGTTTGGTTTGCTTGAATTGGCTATGATTGGCGAACAAGGTAAAGCACGGCTTGAATTTTTAGATAAGTTAGAAGAATTATGTGATAAGGATGAAACAGATGAGCAGATAATTCATGAGGCATTGGAAAATAATCTTTGGATGTTTGATGTTAAGTATACTTTATTCAGCAGTAATAAAACACTTAAAAAACAAATTGAAAATTATCTCTGTACACGACAATTCTCCTAACCCATTGAATTTTTATTAAACGAAAACGGCTTGAATCTCATACGTCCATCCTCTATCACCATGAATTGAGGTGGACAAAGGAACAGGATCACGAGCCTGAGATTATCCAAGGCTTCACGTCCACTTCGGGTTAACAGATCAGTCAGGTAATCCAAGCCGTAGCGGAAGACGCTCTGCTCTTTACGCCCATGCTTTTTAACCTTCAACGGTTTGACGGCTTTTTCCTTCCACTCCCCGACTTTATGCGCCCAACAGAAGCCAATGGCGAGCAATGCCATCATCTTTTTGATGCGTGGGGGCTTGGTGAAGTGAGTGGCTTCCATGTGGAAACCGCGCCCTTTCAGGCATTGGAACAGATTTTCGATTTCCCAACGCAGTCGATAGGTGTCAATCGGGTCAGGGGTGTAGTGGTTGTTGGCGACAATCAGCAGTTCACCGCTTGCTAGCTTCGAGCCGCTCAACCAAACCCATTCCCCGCTGACTTCCCGACGGTGACGCAGAACACGCTGTTTACCCAGTTTCAAATTAGCAAACAGCGAACGAACGTGCATTTCTTGACCGTGTTTATCGGTCATCAACTGGTTTTCCTTGATGCGAATCAGGTAGGGAATTTCTTTGGAAGACAACCACTTCCACCATTCTCCACCAATAAATTCACGATCAGCCAGCACCCCAAGAATGTGGTTGCGCCCAAATTGGCTGATAAAACGTTGTAACAGCGCAATGCGTTCCCGTTGGTTAGAATTGCCGCGTTTGTTCAACACCATCCAGTAAACGGGTATCGCTGCCCCTTGATAAACAATCGCCAGTGTCAGAATGTTGAGATTGGATTTTCCCCATTGCCAGTTCGTTCGATCCAGCGTGAGGTAGTAGTCCTGCCCGCTGAAGGCGAACAGGTTCATGATGAGGTGCGCTATATCATTGTAGTCAAAGAGCACTTGGCTAAAAAAGCGTTGCATCCGTCGATAGCGGGAAGCGATTTCCGTATCGCTGTCTATATGCACTGCCAACAAGGTCAAATTCATTTGACGCGCATTCAGCAGCGCCAGCAGCATTGACACAAAACAATCCAGACGGGGCTTGCCCCAACCTAAGTAGGCTTTTAAACTGTCTCTCAGTCCATCGTTCAGATCCATTTCGCTCTCCTGTGTGGTAACTAGAGAGTAAAACATTGGGGCGATGGACTTCCATCTCTTATGTGGTGTGATACCTAAATCAATGGGTTAGAAGTTTTGTCGTGTACAGAGGTCAAAATCATGAGCCAAATGTAGAAATTTTCATATTCTCAGAACTCATCTCAAATGCAAGGCATCAGCTTAACTGGTTGTTAAAAGAGTTAGGTGGAAAAATCCATGCTTGAATATCAATTTCCCACCAACCTGCGTTACAATTTTCTGATCTTCGTCTCAAATACCCAAACCAATTTCTTCTTTGCATCTATCAACCGCTTTTCCTACTGAATCTCACTCTGAGCATCAAGATCAGGCAGATGACTGAAGTGATTTAACTTGATTGAGGAGACTCTGATTGAGTCGATTGTACGCTTAATCCAACACCCGCTTCGCCGGAAAACACGCCTTGAACTCGGTATGCCCCGGCTTGCTGTCAATCGTCAGCTTGCCGTTATGCCATTGCATCACATGCTTCACAATCGCTAACCCCAAACCCGTGCCACCGCTGGCACGCGACCGCCCTTCATCCACGCGGTAAAAGCGTTCGGTCAAATGCGGCAAGTGCTTTTCAGGAATGCCGGGGCCGTTGTCGATAATGCTCAAACAGGCTTGCCCATCGTCAGTGCTTTCCCAGTGAATGCGGATGGTTGTACCAACGGGGGTATGTTTCACCGCATTCGCCAGCAAGTTGGTAATGACGCTGTTAATGTCTTTTTCCGAGCCGCACACGCACAAATCGGGTTCGATTTGGGTTTCCAACAGGTGCGTATCGCTGGCTAGGGTGTCGCTGATGGCTTTAATACTGCTTTCCAACATCGCAGGCACATCGACACGATTGCCCATCAGCGGCGTGGTTTCCTGACTTTCCAGCCGTGACAACGCCAGCATATCGCTGATGATTTGCTGCATTCGGGCGGCTTGCTCTTGCGACTGTTGCAACGGTGCTTTGAGGTACTCTGGTAATTCCGGGTCTTGTTCAAACAGCTCAATGTAGCCGGTCAACACGGTTAACGGCGTGCGCAATTCGTGGGAAGCGTTGGCAATGAAGGCTTTACGGGTTTTCTGCAATTGCACGCCTTCGCTAATGTCGCGCACGCTCAACACCCGCGAGCCGCCTTGCAAGGGTAAGAGGCGAGCGCGTAAGGTTAAATTGCTATGGCGTGGCGACGGAAACGTGACTCGGCGTTCACTGTTTTCTTCCAGCAATTTGTGCAAATCGGGGTTGCGCAACAAGGTATCGACCCGTTTGCCGCGATCAACCGCATCGCGAATATTCAGCAACTTAGCCGCTGATTTGTTTGCCCACTGAATGTGATTGTCGGCATCCAACAACACCGCCGCATCGGGCAAAGCGGACAGGACATTATCAAAGCGCGTCAGTAATTCCTGCTGTTTGCGTTTGCGTTCCAGACTTTTTTGTTGGGATTTCTGGAAAAGGTAAGCAATTTGTTCCCATGCGCCGTCGCTGTCGGGCATTTCTTCAGGCTTTTGCCCATTGGTGAGCCAGCGTTGCAATTGGTAGAGCTTGTGCAACATCCAGCCAATATAGCCGAGCAAGACAAGCACCATAATGGGGAAAGGGTAGGGTGTGAACCATGCAAGCGAAAAACCGCCGCCTACTACGAGAGCCAGCCGGTAGCGTTCCACACTCCAATAGTTGTTCGGCATCAATCACCTATCGACTCGATTGCACTAAATAAATAGCCTGCGCCCCGGATGGTTTGAATCACATTATCGGCGGCGTAGGTCTTCAACGTTTTGCGCAAGCGTAGCACATGCACATCAACGGTGCGTTCTTCGATATAGGTATTTTGACCCCAGACAAAATCCAGCAATTGAGCGCGGGAATAGACTTTTTCGGGGTGCTGCATGAAAAATTCGAGCAGGCGGTATTCGGTCGTGCCGAGATGCACGGGTGCACCATCAATGCGCAATTGGTGCGCATCTTGGTTGAGTTGTAAGCGTCCGGCGTTAATCACCCGCAGCTCGTCGAAACCGTCGGTACGGCGCAACAGGGCTTTGATCCGCGCACTTAGGGCTTTCAGCGACACGGGTTTGATCAGGTAATCATCCGCGCCCGCATCCAGCCCGTGGATCATGTCATCCTCTTCGCTTTTGGCGGTGAGCATAATGATCGGAATATCGCGGGTCAGCGGATCGCTGCGAAACCGCCGGATGAGTTCGGGGCCGGAAAGATCCGGCAGCATCCAATCCACCAACATTAAGTCGGGTAACTGGTCTGCGGCCAGATCACGCGCCGCCCGTGCATCGGCGGCTTCCATCACCCAATAGCCTTCGCGCTCCAGCGAAAAGCGGATCATGCCCCGGATGGCGGCTTCATCCTCAATGCACAAGATACGTTTCTTACTCACCCAACAACGCTTCGCGGATGCTTTCTAAATTGGTGTGGCGCACATCCTTGCCTTTCACCAAGTAGATCACGTATTCGCAAATGTTTTTGCAGTGATCGCCGACCCGTTCCAATGAACGCGCACACCAAGTGACATTCAGGCTGTCTTTGATATTGCGCGGGTCTTCCAACATGCGGGTGTAGAGCTGGCGGGTAATCGAATCGAATTCCTCATCCACTTGTTGGTCGTTTTTCACTACCTGCATGGCTTGAGCAACATCTAAACGTGCCAGCGCGTCTAGCGTATCGCTCAACATGGCTTTGACGTGTTCGCCCAAGTGACGCAGCGAATTGTGCAAATCGCCGTAAGTCGGGGTTTCTGCCATTTCCACCGCGTAACGCCCGACTTTTTCCGCTTCGTCACCAATGCGCTCAAGGTCGGTAATGACTTTGATAATGGTGATCAGCAAGCGCAAATCACCAGCGGTTGGTTGGCGACGTGCAATGATTTCAGCGCAATGTTCGTCGAGCATGATTTCCATGGCGTTGATTTCATGGTCGGAATACGCGACTTTTTCACCCAAGGCACTGTCGCGATCCAGCAAGGCTTTGATGGCATTGCTGACTTGCGCTTCGACCAAGCCGCCCATTGTCATCAGTTTGCTACGGGCTTCTTCCAGCTCGCTATTGTATTTTTGAGACGTATGTTGTGTTGTGTTCATGTTTTCCATACCCCGTACCGCCTTTAGCCGAAGCGGCCTGTGATGTAGTTTTCAGTCAATTGATGTTGCGGGTTGGTGAACACGGTTTTGGTGTCGTTCAACTCAACCAGATAACCCATGTGGAAGTAAGCGGTACGTTGCGAAATCCGCGCGGCTTGTTGCATCGAGTGGGTTACGATGCAAATAGTAAAGCTTGCGCGTAATTCGTCAATCAATTCCTCGATAGTCGCGGTCGCAATCGGGTCAAGCGCGGACGTGGGTTCATCCATCAGGATCACTTCCGGGCTGACTGCGATGGTCCGCGCAATGCACAGACGTTGCTGCTGCCCACCGGAAAGGCCGGTGCCGGGTGATAACAGGCGGTCTTTAACTTCCTTGAATAAACCGGCTTTGATTAAGCTTTGTTCAACAATATCGTCCAGTTCTGCGCGGTTCGCTGCCAAACCGTGCAGGCGCGGGCCATACGCTACGTTATCGTAGATGGATTTCGGGAACGGATTCGGTTTTTGGAACACCATGCCAACACGGGCGCGGAGCAATACCGGGTCTTGCTCTCTGTCGTGAATGTCTTCACCGTCGAGTTTGATGTCACCCGTGACTTTACAGCCTGCAATGGTGTCATTCATGCGGTTTAAGCAACGCAGGAAGGTGGATTTGCCGCAGCCAGACGGGCCGATCATGGCGATTACTTCGTTGCGCCCGATGTCCATGCTCACATCGAAAATCGCTTGTTTTGCGCCTGCGTAAAATACGTTTACGCCCCGGCAGAAGAATTTGGTGTCTTTGCCATCCAGATACGGCTTGCCAATCGTGCCGTTAATGGTGTGGGCAAATTCCTCACGCCCGCCACTGGTGGCAGTGTGGGCTTTGGGTGCTACGGTTGTCGTTGTCATGTCAAGGGTCGCTTCAGTCATTAGGTTTACCTTCGCATTTTAAAGGGTAAAAGAGTTTAGGTTAATAGTCCTGCACCATGAATGCAGTGATTAGGTCTTACCAACGTCTCTCAAATCGCTTGCGGAGAATGACTGCGATCAAATTCATCAGAATCAAGAAGGCAAGCAGTACGATAATGGCAGCCGAGGTACGCTCCATAAAGGCGCGTTCCGGGCTGTCTGACCACAGGAAAATCTGTACGGGCAAGGCCGCAGCGGGGGAAGTCACACCGCTTGGTACATCCATAATGAAGGCTACCATGCCGATCATCAGCAGCGGAGCGGTTTCGCCCAAGGCGTGCGCCATGCCGATGATTGCGCCAGTCATAATACCGGGCATCGCTAATGGCAACACGTTTTGGAATACCGATTGCGTTTTCGACGCGCCCAAACCCAATGCGCCTTCACGGATGGAGGGTGGCACAGAGCGCAAAGCCGCACGCGAAGCAATGATAATGGTCGGTAACACCAGTAACGACATCACCAAACCGCCAGTCAGTGGCGCAGAACGCGGTGTGCCAAAGAACTGAATAAACACCGCCAACCCCAGCAAACCAAACACAATCGACGGTACGGCGGCGAGGTTATTGATATTGACCTCGATCAAATCCACCCAGAAATTATTCTTGGGCGCAAACTCCTCCAGATAAATCGCCGCCGCCACCCCAATCGGGAAGGACAACAGCAATGTTACCAACATGGTGTAGATTGAGCCGATCAAAGCACTCAGAATCCCCGCCTGTTCCGGTTCACGCGAATCGCCACGGGTGAAGAAGATGGTATTGAACTGGCTTTCGATACGGTCTTCCGCTTCCAGTTTATCCAACCAAGTGAGCTGGAAATCCTTGATGCGGCGATCGGATTCTGGCAAAGCACGGTCTACCCCACCTTTGTGGAATACGTCGATTTCGTCATCCGCCAGTAACCACAACGATTGCGTCGTGCCAATCATGCTGGGGTCAGCCACTATTTGGTCGCGCAAGGTGTAGGCGGCATCATCACTGATCATCGCCTTCAGTGCTTTCTTTTGCTTACGCTCTTCGACACCGGGGAATAGCGTTTCCAAACTGGTATCAATGGCTTTGCTGTAATTAGCGGCATTCAATTGTTCCAGCGTCGGGTTGGCTTCCAGCCCAAGGGTTGGCGCATCCAACACCACATCCAATTTAATGTAGGTACTGGTGAAGGCGGGCAAGCCTTTGCTGAAAATATCCAGCAATAAAATCGCCAAGAACAGAATGCTCAGCGCAATCGAGATAAAACCGTAGGCGCGGAAACGTGTTTCCCGTGCGTACCGCTTCGCCAATGTGGCTTTTACTTTTTCAGTGGTCGTGGTACTCATACAGCCTCCGGTTAATCGTATTGTTCACGGTATTTGCGCACAATATGCAACGCAAGCACGTTAAGAATCAGGGTGATAACGAACAGGCTCAAACCGAGGGCAAAGGCCGCTAAGGTTTTCGCGCTGTCAAATTCTTGGTCGCCTTTCAGGAGCGTCACAATCTGTACGGTGATCGTCGTAACCGCATCCAAGGGGTTGAAGGAAAGATTAGCTGCTAAACCTGCCGCCATCACCACGATCATGGTTTCACCGATGGCGCGTGATGCTGCCAACAGAAACGCGCCGACAATCCCCGGTAACGCCGCAGGTATGACCACTTGTTTGATGGTTTCCGACTTGGTAGCGCCCATGCCGTAAGAGCCGTCACGCATGGCTTGTGGTACGGCGTTGATAATGTCATCCGACAACGAAGACATGAACGGGATGATCATCACGCCCATCACAATCCCAGCGGCTAAAGCACTTTCCGAGGCTACGCTTAAACCCACGCTTTCACCGAGTCCGCGAATCATCGGGGCAACTGTCAGTGCGGCAAAGAAGCCGTAAACCACGGTGGGAATACCCGCCAGAATTTCCATCGCAGGTTTGGCGTAAGCCCGCATGGTAGGGCTGGCATATTCGGATAAATAAATCGCCGACATCAAACCCAATGGCACGGCAATCAACAAAGCAATCGAGGAGATTAAGAAAGTACCGACGAATAAAGGAACTGCGCCGAATGCGCCGGAACTGCCTGCCTGATCCGCTCGCAGTGCCGTTTGCGGACTCCAATGCGTGCCGAATATGAAGTCAAAAATATTGACGTGTCCAAAAAAGCGAATCGATTCAAACAAGACCGAGAACACAATCCCCACCGTGGTCAAAATCGCGATGGAGGCACAGCCAATCATAATGAACTGCACCACCCGTTCCACTTGGTTACGCGCGCGAGTTTTGGGCTTGACGTAACGTAAACCAATGAATATCCCCGCAATCGCCAACGCCAATACCAGCACCGTTTTAATGGTGTTGCTCAGGGATTGCATTTGCTGGTATTCCTCTGCCGCTGCTTTGAGAACAGGTTCAGCCGTTGCCAGTTGTGCTGGGTCATTTGCCAGATTGTGGATACGGTTAGTGGTAAGGCTCAGCTCATCAGTCGATTTGTTCTGATATTCCACGGGCAAGTGCGACATAATGCTGGAGGTCAGCATCGGCTTTTCTAAGCTTGACCATAAGGCCAGTAGTAGCAACGCCGGAATAATCGCCCAGACTACCACCAAATACCCGTAGTAACTGGGCAAGGAATGCAGGTCGTTACCGCCACGCTTCACCGGGGTGGCGAGTGCGAGAGAGCGTTTGCGCCCGATGTAATAGCTGAATGCCGCTAACACCGTTAGCGTCAGCAAGATACCCAAGGTACTCATGAAAACTCCTGATTGGGACTGTTCGGTCAGGTTGAAAGATCGCGGCTCGGATTGTAGGCGCGTAATATGACACTAATGTTACAGACAGTTAATGGTTTTATGCAGCCCGCAATAAACCCACGTCGCTGACCGGGCGGCGTTGCAAACTGCCCTGCACAAAATGGCGGTGATAGCGGGTGTTGAGGTTGTTCACGTCCAGCAGGATGAAAATGTCGGCAACGTTGAAATCGGGGTCGAGGCACGGTTCGCCTGCTACCCACGCGCCGAGTTTCAGGTAGGCTTTCAGCAGTGGTGGCATATTCACTTTGGCGGCTGGTTGCGCAGGTAGTAAGTGCATCAGTGGTTTGACGCGCAATTCGACGGGGGCGAGGTTGTTAGCCCGCGCTTCCTGCATGATCGCGGAGGCTTGTGCGCCGCCGTCATTCATGCTGATGCTGGCGCAACCGAACATGAAATCGACGCGGTGCATTTCCATGAATTGTGCCAAACCTAACCACAACATGCCGATGCCTGCGCCATTGCGGAAGTCGGGGTGAATGCAGGTACGCCCGATTTCAATGGCGTTGCCTTTAAGTTGCGGGAACAGGCCGCGCAGGTCGAATTCGTTTTCGGAGTAAAAACTGCCCGCTTTCCGCGCATTCGGGGTGGTGAGGATGCGGGTGGAACCAACCACTGCATTATTATCCGTGCGACGCACCAGCAAGTGATGGCAGTAGTCGTCGTAATGGTCACGGTCGATGCTTTCACTGGCACTTTCTAGTTGTGCGCCTTGTTCTTTAGCGAAGATTTCATAGCGCAGGCGTTGCGATGCGTACACATCAGCGGGGGTGGCAGCGAGTTCTACCCGCAATTGCGGCAGATGCGGGCGTAAGTTTTGGTGGCTGTCGTGGTGAATAGCGGCGGTCATAGGTTGCACTCCTTTCATAATATCGCGCCAGCTTATGAAAGGTGTGTGACAGGGGAATGACGGTTATTTTGCAGGGAGGTTAAATGTAGCCCCATAACACAACCGTAATATAACCGTCATTTTGCCGTCATTCCCAAGCCTTAGCCTCAAGCCCACGATTAGATTTTGTTAGCGAGAGTTTCATGGCAGGTATTTCCGACGCAATGCGCGATGCTGTGCATCAACATGCCCCCACGTCTTTGATGGGGATGCAGCAACGTTTGTTCAGCTTTTGGTTCAACAGCTTCATTTACAACCAGATTTGGGAAGACCCCACGGTGGATATGCAAGCCTTGCAACTGACCTCGGAAAGCCGCGTGCTGACGATTGCTTCGGGCGGATGTAACGTGTTGAATTACTTGACCGCAAGCCCTGCGCATATCACCGCGATTGACCTGAACCCGTACCATTTGTCCCTGACGCGCTTGAAGCTGGCAGCGATGAAACATTTGCCGGATCACGCCACCTTCTACGATTTCTTTGGTTACGCTGACCGCGATACCAATCCGGCGCATTACGAGCAATACATCCGCCCGCATCTGGACGATGCGCTGGATGGATTCTGGCAAGGCCGCAGCATTCTGGGGCAAAAGCGCATTCATATGTTCCGTGACGGGCTGTACCGGCAAACGCGCTTTGGCTATTTCATGCGCTTCCTGCACTGGATTGCCCGCCGCACCAATTACCACCCCGAAAAGCTCCTCACCGCCACCAGTTTGTACGAACAGAAAGCGATTTTTAGCCAGCACATCGCGCCGTTTTTCGACAATAAACTGGTGAAGTTTTTGGGCAAATTGCCGATGTCGGTGTTCAGCCTTGGCATTCCGCCGCAGCAATACAAGGCGATGAAGGAACAGGGCAATCTGATTGAGCAATACCGCGAGCGCGTTGAACGCTTGGCGTGTGATACCCCGATTCAGAACAACTATTTCGCATGGCAAGGCTTTAGCCACAGCTATGACCACGAAAAGCGTCAGGCGATTCCCGATTACCTGAAAGCCGAAAACTACGACGCTATCCGCCAGCAATTGGGTAAAGTCGATACGCACCTCGGTTCCATGATCGACTTTCTGGAACAGCAAGCCCCGCACAGCTACGACCGTTTCGTGTTCCTCGATGCGCAAGACTGGATGACGGATGAAGTCCTTACCCAGTTATGGACGCAAGTTGCCCGCGTGGGCAAACCGGGGACGCGCATTATCTTCCGTACCGCCGCCGCCGAATCACCGTTGGAAAGCGCATTGCCAGCCGAATTACGTAGCCAGTTTGTGTACGAAGCCGCGCTTTCCGCGCAACTGTTCCAGCAAGACCGTTCGGCGATCTACGGTGGTTTCCACCTCTACCGTAAGGCCGATTGACGATGGATGCCGCACAGAAAATGGATCAGCAGTACCGTTACCAGCGGTATGTTTACGACTTGTCGCGCAAGTATTATCTGTTGGGGCGCGATGCCTTGCTGGCAGACATTCCGTTGCAGCCGGGTGAAACCTTGCTGGAAATCGGCTGTGGCACGGGGCGTAATTTAACCAAGTTGGCTTACCGGCATCCGCACGCCAAACTCTACGGCATGGATGCGTCGGCGATGATGCTCGATACTGCCCGTGACAATTTGCGTAACACTTTGTATGCGCAACAAATTACTTTGCAGCAAGGCTTGGCGGGGCAGGTTGATCACACCACATTCGGGCTGGAAAAACCGTTTGATCACCTTGTGTTTTCCTATGTGCTGTCGATGATCCCCGGTTGGCAGGATGCGCTGGAACATGCCTTGAGCATCCTCAAACCCGGTGGTTGTTTGCATGTGGTGGATTTTTCCGACCAGCAAACCATGCCCGCGTGGTTTCGCAAGCTGCTGTTGCGGTGGCTGGATTGGTTCAACGTCCACCCTGATCCGGCAGTCCCGGCGTATTTGGAGCAAATGGCAGCCCGTCACCATGACCAATTGCGTATCCGTCACCTGAGTGGGCGTTACGCGATGCTTGCGCATTACCAGAAAGGGGGGATTCCCAATGACCATCAACCAGAACTTCCGCAAATATCGCAGTATCTGGATTTCTGATACGCACCTCGGTTCACGCGGGTGCAAAGCCGAGTTCTTGCTCGATTTCCTGCAACACAATCAGTCCGATCATTTGTATTTGGTCGGCGATATTATCGACGGCTGGGCACTGCGCAAACGCTGGTATTGGGATACGTTCCACGACCAGATTTTGCATCTGCTGTTTGAACGGGCGCAACGCGGCACGCAAGTGACTTATGTCAGTGGTAATCACGATGAGTTTTTGCGCCCGTTTATTCATCATCAAATTACTGCCATCAGTTTGGAAGACGAGGTGGTGCATACCACCGCTGATGGGCGCAAGTTTTTGGTGCTGCATGGCGACCAGTTTGATGGGGTGATGCAGTTTGCACGCTGGCTGGCAATCTTGGGTGATTGGATTTACGAGCGTTTATTGGTGGTGAACAATGTGTATAACCGTTTGCGGCGGCGCATGGGTTATCCGTATTGGTCGTTATCGGCGTACCTCAAGCACAAAACCAAATCAGCGGTGAATTTCATCTCGGCATTCGAGGAAACACTGGCGAAAGAAGCGAAAAAGCGTCAGTTGGATGGGATTATTTGCGGGCATATTCACCATGCCGAAATCCGTGATATTGACGGGGTATTGTATTGCAACGATGGCGATTGGGTGGAGAGTTGCACTGCGCTGGTGGAAGAGTGGGATGGGAGTTTGCATGTGGTGCGTTGGACAGAAGCAAAAAATGCTGCTGCTGAAGTATGTTTACCCGTCGGAACGCCTGAACCACTAGCCGCTTAAGGTTTTTAGCGCAACAAGCATAAAAAAGGGAGCATCCATGCTCCCTTAATCTTGTATTAAAGCTTTGTTATTGATTGCTTTATTTCAGAGAGTTCACTGAAACTGTTTTCAGGGTAGCCGCTGCATCTTGCGAGGCTTTCAACTCATTAGCTGGCAGTGGAATCAAGCCTTTATCAGCCAAATAGCCGTCTGCACCCATTGCTGCATCGCTGGCAAACTCAACTAAAAACTCTTTCAGGCCAGCGACTTGACCGACATGGTTGTTCTTTGCGTAGATGAACATGGAACGCGCCATCGGGTACTTGCCGTTCATAACGGTTTCAGGTGTTGGTTCTACACCCGCAATAGGAACCGCTTTGAGTGAATCTGCGTTTTGTTCCAAGAAGCTATAACCGAACACGCCCAGTGATTTCGGGTTAGCTTGCAGCTTTTGCACGATCAGGTTGTCGTTTTCACCGGCTTCAACAAAGCGACCGTCTTCACGCAAGGTGTGGCACTTTTCTTTGAACATCTTTTCATCTTTCTTTTTCAGTTCAGGGATGCCTTTGAACAGCATACAACCTTTTTCGATGCCCAATTCTACGAAAGAGTCACGTGTACCAGACGTTGGTGGCGGCCCGATGACTTCGATTTCATTGGCTGGCAAGTTAGGGTTAAGGTCTTTCCAAGTGTTGTACGTGTTAGGCACGAATGTACCGTCTTCCATTGGAATTTCTTTGGCAACAGCCAAGTACAATTCGCGGGCAGACAGTTGGATAGGTTCACCTGTCTTGGATTGTGCGATAGCCAGACCGTCATAACCGATTTTGATTTCAGTGATGTCGGTAACGCCGTTTTTGATACAGGTTTCCATTTCACCTTTCTTCATGCGACGTGAAGCATTGGTGATGTCAGGGGTTTCAACGCCTGCACCTGAGCAGAACAGCTTCATCCCACCGCCAGTACCGGTGGATTCTACTTTAGGGGCTGCACCGCCGTTTTTCTTGGCAAACTGTTCAGCAACAGCGGTGCTGAATGGGAATACGGTGGAAGAACCGACGATTTCAATGTTGTCGCGTGCTTGTGCAACGCCAGCAGCAGCCGCTAGACCCAATACGACTGCCAAAGTGAGTTGTTTCATTCAAAAGCTCCTTAAAAGAATCCTGGATGGATTTGCGCGAATCGTAGAGCGTTTTAATGAAAGTTTTATGGCGGTTATATTAAGAAATGATGACGGTGCTCACGAGGTTTAATGTTTCACGATTTTTGAAAACATTTGGATAATGACCACGCCCGCAATGATCATGCCCATGCCAATAACAGCGGGTAAATCCAGCCGTTCATCGTACATAACAATGCCAATGACGCTGATCAGCACAATCCCCAGCCCTGACCATACCGCATAAGTGAACCCCAATGGCAGGGTGCGCAGCGCGAGCGTCATGAAATAAAACGCAAACCCATAACCCACGACCATGATCAGGGTAGGGATGGGCTTGGTAAATTCTTCTGTCGCCCGCAATGAACTGGTGGCAATGACTTCAGCGATGATAGCAAGCGCAAGGTAAAAATAAGACATAAGTTAGGGTTTTGGTTTTACACAACAAAGGACTGGTATCATAAACGGAATGCGAGTGTTATGGCATTGGATTCTTACCTATTATCGCCTTGTCATCAGTGTGTATTAGAGTTTTGTTATATTCAAGCATGACAAGACCCCACAGAGTGATCGTAAAATGAATGATAAAAAACATTGTGCAATGGATACCCGTGATTTAGTCACGCTATTGGCTGACTTAGCCGAGCAAATTGAAACCTTGATTGGCAAAAAAGGCGCGGTCAGCGTGTTCCGCTATGCAGGCAAGCAAATGGGCAAACGTTTAGGCGCTGGGCAATCCGGCGATGCGGAGCAGGCACGCGGTATTGTGGCAAAGTTCTTCAAAGACAAAGAGTTTATGGATGACGTGACGCTGGAAGGCAATGGTGCAGAACTCAGCGGTTGCCGTATCGGTTTGGTATTGCGTGACCGGGGCGTGCAAGCCGGTTCACATGCACTGTGCCATTTCGGGTTTGGCTTGATTGATGGCGTGACGGAAGCCGTGACAGGGCGCAAGATTATTACCCTGCATGTGGCTTCGGAATACCACGATGACGGCATTACGTGCCATGAAACTTGGTAACAGCACCAATTAAGCGGCGTGGCATCAAATTTGCTTAACATTACCGTGTGACAATACCGCCACCTCACGTTTAGGAACACGGATCATGAGCCTCAAAAAACAATACCTGAAAACTCGCCCGATTTGCAAAGTCACCTTTCGCATCGGCAAACCTGCTGCGCAAGCGGTCAACACCGTTCATTTAGTTGGTGATTTTAACGCTTGGGATAGGCAAGTAACCCCGATGACTGCGCTAAAAAATGGTGAATTCACCGCCATGTTGGAATTGGAAACCGCCATGTCGGAATACCAGTTTCGCTATTTGTATGACGGGTGTCGCTGGGAAAATGACTGGGAAGCCGATGGTTATGTGACCAACGGTGTGGACGGCGAGAATTCCATCGTTCGCGTGTGAACCAAAATAAGGTATAAACACCGGTTTCCATAGCGTGATAATGGAGCGCGGATGCCTGCTAGTTTTACCCACGGTTTTGCCTTTGACCCCAGTTACGGGTATTCGCTGGATGATTTTCTGGCGGTTGCTGTGCCGCCTGCACCGGCTGATTTTGCGGATTTTTGGCAAGCGCGTTATGCCCGTGCTTTGCAGGTACATCCCCGCCCGCGTATCACCCACACAGGAACGGCGCAGCATGGCTATGAAGTGTACGATTTGCGCTATTGTTCCACCGACCATTGCATGATTCGCGGGTGGGTATTGATTCCGCAACACCAGCCAGTGACGCGGGCGCTGGTATTTGGGCACGGTTACGGCGGTTGTGACGGCGCGGATTTTCGGTTGCGACCAGAAGGCACGGCGTTGGTGTTTCCGTGTTTGCGGGGGTTATCGCGCAGCCAACATCCGCCGATTTCGGCGAATCCGGCATTTCATGTGTTGCATGACATCGACAAGCCGGATCGCTATGTGATTGGCGGTTGTGTGGATGATGTGTGGCTGGCGGTGTCGGCGGCGCAGATGTTGTTTCCGGCGGCGACGGGGCATATTGGCTATTCCGGCATCAGTTTCGGGGGCGGGATTGGAGCATTGGCGTTGCCGTGGGATGCGCGGATTCAGCGGGCGCATGTGAATGTACCGACGTTTGGCAATCAGCCCTTGCGCTTGCAATTGCCGACCATTGGCAGCGGCGCGGCGGTGCAGCGTTACCAGCAGCAACACGGGAATGTGTTGAATACCTTGCAATATTATGATGCCGCGAATGCCGCGCAGTGGATTCAGCAGCCCATGCACGTTGCAGCAGCCTTGTTTGACCCCGCCGTTGCACCACCGGGGCAGTTTGCGGTGTACAACGCTTTGCCGGGGGAGAAAACGCTGTTTGTGCTGGAGGCAGGGCATTTTGATTACCCTAAGCGGGCAGAACAGGAACAGACGCTATTGCAGGAGTTGGAAGGGTTTTTCGCGCTATTGTAAAACGCTTGCAATATCGCACGCTTATGATGCGCCCATCGAAACAATGATTGTCGCAAACAGTAAGAAGGTCAGGTCAATGCAACGCGAATATCACCGCTGGCACAGTCCCCGCATGGGGCGGATGATGGAGTTGCTGGTTTTTGGGCACGCGGGAGCCAAGGTGCTGGTATTTCCGACCCGTGACGGGCGTTTCGATGAATACGAAAAGTTGCGCATTGTGCAGCAGCTTGCGCCCAAGATTAATGCAGGGCAATTGCAACTGTTTTGTGTGGATAGCGTGGATCACGATGCGCTGTATTGTTTTTGGAAACACCCTGCCGAACGTATCCGCCGTCACATGCAGTTTGAGGATTACATCCTGCATGAGGTGTTGCCGTTTATGCAGCATAAGAATCAGCACCCTTGCACCATTGCCCACGGCTGTAGTTTGGGGGCGTTCCATGCCGCCAATATCGCGTTTCGGCATCCGCACTTGTTTCAAAAACTGAGTGCATTTTCAGGGCGTTATGACTTGACGATGCAGACGGAAAGTTTTTCCGATCTGTTCAACGGGTATTATGACGACAATATCTATTTTCATACCCCGACGCATTTTTTGCCGAATTTGCACTGTGAGGGGCGATTACAGCATTTGCGGCAAATGGATATTGTGTTAGTGATCGGCAAGGAAGATCCGTTTCTGGGGAATAATCACTATTTGAGCCAGATATTGCACGGCAAAGGTATTCGGCACCAGTTGCATGAGTGGCATGAGCGGGCGCACCGGGGCTATTACTGGCGGCGTATGGCGCCGTTGTACGTGTGATTTCGTCCGACACAATATTGTCACATAGAAACGTTAGTATTCCGCTTGAAGCAAGGATTATGTTAATTCCCACCGTTGAGAATGCGAGGAATAGGAATGGATTACGACAATGTGACGGAAGACTTTAGCCGCGACTGGCTACAAGCGGAACTGGACGATACCTTGGATGACATGATCGAGATGGAATTCAGCGAACCCATGCTCAGCGAGGAAATCCGCAAAATCTACAAGCGCCAGCACCCGGATATGTTGGATAACCGCACTTATTACACCAACCTGCTACGCCTCCAATCTGAGCTGATCAAGCTGCAATACTGGGTTGAGAAGACCAATGCCAAAGTGCTGATTATCTGCGAAGGGCGCGATTCCGCAGGCAAGGGTGGTGTGATTAAGCGCATTACCCAGCGTCTGAATCCGCGTGTTGCGCGTGTGGTGGCCTTGCAAAAGCCGAGCGACCGCGAAATGACCCAATGGTATTTCCAGCGTTATGTGCCGCACCTGCCTGCGGGCGGTGAGATCGTGCTGTTTGACCGTTCTTGGTACAACCGCGCTGGTGTCGAGCGAGTAATGGGATTTGCGTCCGACAATCAGGTGGAACAATTTCTGCAAGACGTGCCGGAATTCGAGCGCATGTTGGTGCGTTCCGGCATTATTGTGCTGAAATACTGGTTCTCGATTACGGATGAGGAACAGCAGTTGCGCTTCCTGACGCGCATTCATGACCCGATGAAACAGTGGAAACTCAGCCCAATGGATTTGCAGTCGCGTGTGCGTTGGGAAGATTACACCAAGGCGAAGGAGGAAATGTTCGAGCGCACCAATATCCCGGAAGCGCCTTGGTACATCGTCGAGGGTAATGATAAGAAGCGCGAACGTCTGAACTGCATCGAGCATATTTTGTCGAAAATTCCGTATGAAGATGTCGCTACAGAGAAAGTGACGCTGCCGGAGCGGGTGTTCAACCCGGATTATGAGCGGCGCACGTTGCCGGATGATCTTTACGTGCCGAAGATTTATTGATTAGGGCTGAAGAAACCCCTCCAAACCTCCCCTTGTCAGGGGAGGCTTTTTTCTACCACTTACTTGATGATATTGCCCAAGTTGATCAACTGGGTTTCACCGTTGTTGTCTTTCACGCCATCGTTGTCGTTGATGATCAAGACATTGCCATTGGCGAGTACGGCTGAACCTTCGATCTTTTCCATCACCGGGCTACCAGTGGCTTTCAGGTCTGGCAGGATGTCGCGTACCAAGGTCTTGGCAACGGTTGCACCCGCCGCTACGCCGTTGGTGTCGATGCGGTACAGGCGTTTGATGGCAGCATCCGGCCCGCCTTGGTTATCACGCTCGACCACCAAGAATTGACCGTTACCCAGCGAAGTCAAGTCAGACAAACCGACCCAGCCGCCGTTTTTGGACGCGACCGCATCCAGCGGGTAAAACACAAAGCTCCAAGTTTTGGTCGCGGTGTCGTAGATGCCGATGCGTGGGTTGGCTTCCTTGTTCCAAGCGCGTTGGAAGGCGACGTAAGCCCGCCCGTTGTATTCCGCCACGCCTTCAAAGCCGAAACGGATTTGCTTGCTATTAATGTCGGCTGGCAGCGGGATGGCTTGCTGGATAATGCCGTTAGCGTCGGTCTTGAACAGCAGGTTAGCACTATTAACCGGGCGAGCTGCTTCACCCACCGTGCCTGCACCTTCGGAGGCAATCCAGAAACCGCCATCGCTGGCAACCGCTACACCTTCGGGGTCAAGGTTGACGGTTTTGTCGGCGTTGATCATGGCTTTCAGGTCGGCACTGTCAAACACGTCTTTGCGGGTATCGCTGTCGGCTTTGGCAGCCGCATCAACCGTGGCAACGGGCAAACTTCCCAGCACACTGTTTAGGTCGCTGATTTTGGCAGCAACGCTCAGCTTGGCAGGTTTACTGGATACGTCCAGTTTGAAGATGCGGTTTTGCTGGTAAACGCTGTCTTCGATCGCGTACACCGCGTTGGCATCATTCGGCGTCGCGGCAAGACCCGACATTGCACCCCACGCTACCGGCTGACCACTGGCATCATCGGTGGAAATAACCGTCGGGTATGCAGCGGTTTTGTCTTCGTAGCGGTAAATGTTCAGTGTTGAGCGAATAATGTCAGCACGCGCATCGACTTCGCTGGCAGCAATCAACAAATTGCGCGATGGAATCGCCAGCACACCTTCCGGCCCTGAACCCGCTGGCAACACTTGTTTCAGCACAGGTTTGCTGTTGTCGTTGGCGTTGTAGACGAAGACGGAGTTGGAGCGCTCGGACGCAACAAACAGGAATTTATTGGATTCAAAAGTGCCAGAATCGGCATTTTCCGGTTCATTGCCTTTGTTTTTGGAGCGGTCATCGGGGTAGTGACCCATGCGGATGGTTTGATGTTCCATGCTATTGCCTGCCGCAAACACCACCTCACCTTTGGTATTGAAAATGGTGAAACCACGGCTGCCACCCAACCAGTCGCCTTCGTCAGCGGTGACGAACAAGTCGGTGGATAACCACGTTACGCCATCCGGTTCACGTGCGATGGCACTCAATGTACCGTCGGTGGTAATCAGCGCCGGGACTTCTTCTTTGGTGTCGATTTTGTCGAGGTCTACCGCGCCTGCATTGAAATGGTTAGTGATTTTGCCATCGACTAAGTTCACCAAGGCGATGTGGTTGTTTTCTTGTAAGGTCACGACGGCGATGTTATTGCTGTTAATGTCGACGTATTCCGGCTCTGGGTCGCCGGGGGCAACGTCGGCTAAGCCGCTCATGTCAACTTTGCGGCTTGTCCATGCGCTGGGTTCGCCTTTGAGGTCGATGATCATTAGATAACCGGCGGGTGATTGGGGAATCGCGCCACTGTTCACGCTTTCATCGCGTTCGTTTTCGATGGCAATGGCGGCGTAATTACCGTCAGGGCTAACTGCTACGGAATCCGGTTGACCGCCAAGGTCGAGGGAGGCAACCACGGTTTTGCTGCTAAGGCTGACCACATCCAGTTTGCCGCTGGCATTGATGAAGTCGGCGGAGGTGTTGACACCGACCAGCGCGTAATTGCCTTTGACGGCAACGGAGGTCGGTTCGCCGCTCATTTTCAGTTTGCCAGCGGCTTTGGGTTTGGTCGGGTCGGTGATGTCAACGAAACCGATGGATTTGCTAGGGCTGTCGCTGTAAATCAGTGTCATGCCATCGGTGCTGGCGGCGACGATTTCAGCGGCGGTTGTGTCAGCAACATTGCAATCAGCATCCAGTTGCAGGCACACCGGAAACGAGGCAACGCGATTGAAATTTTTGGTGGTGGTGGTTGCCGGGGTGGTGGTGTTATCCGTGCCAGTGCTGGTTTCGTTGTTGTTATCGTTACAGGCACTTAAGCCGAGTGTGACCGCGAGCGCGAGGGCGCACAGTTTTAGGGAAACAGGTAGGCGCATGAAGGACTCCATAGCTGGGGATTAATAAAATAATCCGTAGAGTCTGAGAAGGTAATGTTAAGAATTGCTAACAGCATGATGAATATTTCATTAAATAACATTATCACAAAAACATCACCAAACATTCGCACCCCTGTAACCCTTCAGTCAGCACCATGCGCTGGATTCTCAACGTTTCCTACGGAGCGCCCCATGAAGCTGAAAAACGTCCACAGACCTTGGTCATTGAGTATTCTTTTAGCCTTATCTGCCAGTGTCCTGCTGATTTCTGGTTGCAACGATAATAATGAAACCGCTACCACGAGTGACACGACTAACACCACCAGCGCGGCGAAAACCACCCTCGCTATCCTCGCCACCACCGATGTCCACACCAATATCCTGTCTTACGACTACTACAAAACCACCGAAGACAAGACCATCGGTCTGGAACGCACCGCTGCCCTGATTCAGCAAGCACGGGCGCAATACCCCAACAGCATCTTGCTGGACAATGGCGACACCCTGCAAGGCACGGCAATGTCGGATTATCAAGCGGTCGTGAAACCCGTGACGTGTGGCGAAACCGCTGCCCAAATCAAAGTGATGAATTACCTGCGTTACGACGCAATGGCTTACGGCAACCACGAATTCAACTACGGCTTGCCTTGGCTGGATCAAGTGACTGGCAAGAACGGCTGTGCGGGCGCTAATTTCCCCATCGTGGTTGCCAATGTGCTGAATGTCGATGACAAAAAACCACGTTACCCTGCAACCACCATCGTCGAAAAAACCATCGACGGCAAACCGCTTAAGATCGGTGTTTTCGGCGTCACCCCACCGCAAATCGTCTTGTGGGATAAACGCCATCTGGATGGCAAAGTCGTCACCGAAGGCATCAAGGAAGGCGCGACCAAAGCCGTGGCAGAACTCAAAGCCAAGGGTGCTGACATCATCGTTGCGCTCAACCACGGCGGCATGACCAAACAACCTTACTCCGCCGAGTTGGAAAGCGCCGGTAATTACGTGGCAGAAGTACCCGGCATTCATGCGATGATCATGGGGCATTCCCACAGCTTTTTCCCGGATGGCAAAGCCTACGCCGATATTCCGAAGGTGGATAACAAAACCGGCAAAGTGAATGGCGTACCTGCGGTGATGCCCGGTTTCTGGGGCAACCATTTGGGCGTGATCACGCTGGAGCTGGAGCAAAAAGATGGCAAATGGTCAGTCGCCAGTTCCAAAAGCGAAATCCGCCCGATTGCGATTAAAGATGCCGCAGGCACAACCACTGGCTACGTCGCACCCGATCCACAAGTGAAAACCTTGGTGCAAGCGGAACACGATGCCACGGTCACTTACGTCAGTACCCCGATTGGCACGAGCGAAATGCCGATTGCCAGCTTCTTTTCGCACGTGGGGGATACCACCGCGCTGGAGCTGATCAATAAGGCGCAAACCCGCTACGTCAATGATTACGTGAAAGCCAATTTGCCACAATACGCCAGCTTGCCGGTGTTATCAGCCGCAGCACCGTTTAAGATGAATTTCCGGGGGTCGGGTTACACCGATATTCCTGCCGGTGGGGTGGCAATCAAGAACGTTGCCGACTTGTACCTTTACCCGAATACTGTGCAAGCGGTGAAAATTGACGGCAAAGCGGTTAAAGCCTGGTTGGAAAAATCCGCGCAATATTTCAAGACCATTGACCCGACCAAGGCCGAGGCTCAGGAATTGATTGATAGCACTTTCCCGTCCTACAACTTTGACGTGATAGATGGCGTGACGTATGAGATTGATGTTGCCGCCGCCGTGGGCAGCCGTATCAAGAACCTGAGTTACCAAGGCGTGCCAGTGACGGATACGCAGGAATTCATCGTGGCCACCAACAATTACCGTGCTTCTGGCGGCGGTGGGTTTGCCGGTTTGAATGGTAGCCAGACGATTTTTGAATCACCGGATACCAACCGCGACATGATTGTGGAATACATCAAAACCACCAAAACCCTGACCAAAGCGAATAGCGGTGCGGATAAGAACTGGCGTTTTGCCCCGACACTGACCGGAGGCACAGTCACGTTCAAATCGGCTTGCGACAAGCTGGTGGTGGCGACGGCTGATGACATTGCCAATGTGACCCAAACCAGTGCGGCTAAAGACGAGAACGGTGACTGTACTTACAGCATCGACTTGAGCAAGTAAGCCTTTTTTGAGCGACCGCCTAGTGCATCGTCATTCCTTAGATTTGGGATAAATGGATTTGAGTTTACAGCGTGCATCGCTGATGTTCATCTGCCAATCCACCCCACGCTGCTGGCTATTCACGTCGGTAGACCATGCTGCAATTTCTTTCTGTAAGGTTTCAATATCGCCAATACGGCGACCTGATACACACTGGCGCGTCATGGAACTCAATTCATTTTCAGCGATGTTGAGCCAACTGCCATGTTTAGGGGTATGGCAGAACTCAATCCGACGTACCAATGCCCGCGCCCGTTCCGGTTCAAAGGCTTCATAAAATGCACCCTTGGTGTGGGTGTTAAGGTTGTCGCTAACCAAGGTGATTTTGTCACACTCCGCGTAACGCCCTTCCAGCAGCTCGGCAACTTCAATCGCCCAGTCCACTTTCGTCCGGCGTGGTCGGGCATGGGCTTCGCGCCAACCCGATAGCGGTTCGGTGAACATAAAGATGCTGGCTGTACCCGCCCGTTCGTATTCGTAATCCACCCGACGGGGATGGATTTGGGTCGCTGCAATCGGTTGACGGGTTTCTTTGGTGAGCTGCACGGGTTGCTCATCCATGCAAATCACCGGATGCTGGGCATCATAGGGTTTCGCATAGGTTTCAAGCACTTCCTCCATATTAGCCACAAACTCGGCATCACTGTCCGGTGGGATAACCCAATATTGGAGCTTGCGCGAGGTCATACCGTTTTTTTTAGCATCTTCCGTAGGGTTTCGTGGCTAACCGACTCCACGATCGCCAATTCAATCACGTGGCGGGTGAGCAGGCGCAATGACCAGTTGGCATAACCCGCTGGCGGCGAACCTAAGCGCAACGCGATAATCTTCGCCTCTTGTTCGCCATCCAGTATTGTTGGGATGGGTGGGTGTTCACGTCGCTTGCCGTCCAATGCCTGCTGAAAACCGTGCTGCACCAACTGTTGGCGAATATTTTCAACGGTCTTTGTCCGGCAGTTGAAGGCTTCAGCTATCTGACGGTCTGTCCAGTTGGCTCCTTCTACATCAGCTTTCAGCAAAATCTGTGCACGGCGGACTCTTTGTCCACTGCCACGGAGTTTCTTGATGGTTTCTTCAAGGATCTGACGCTCTTCATCGCTTAAGCGGACAATGTATTTCTTTTGCATGGGCTAACCTTTCGTGTGTTGCCCATAGCATCTACCTAAATCAGGTGACTTAAAACCCTAATTTCTGAATTTGGCAATGCACTAGCCATCAAAATCTGTTGTCACCCAACTGCCGTGTTTAACATGGCAGTTTTTGTGAGGGTGAAACATGGATATTTTATCTTGGTTTATGGGCGATGGCTTGGCGGTGTTTAATATCGCGTTTACTGGGGGGTTAATAGCGCTCATTTTACTCTGGAAAGTGTACCGATGGCGCTCGCGGTCGCGTTGCCCGGCGTGTAAGACGCAAGGTGCATACCAGCCGACGGGCGCTGTCAACGCGATTACCCGCAGAGAGGAGCATCGCTGCGAGATGTGCGGGTATATGGACTGGGTAAAACCGCGCCACGGCGGTGGTGATAATGGGGGCGATATTGGTTGGGGTGATGGCGGCGGCGATGGCGGCGGCGATGGCGGTGATTAAGAAAAGCCCTGCAAGTGATGGCAGGGCTTTCGTGTTGTGAACGCGCTAAACCGCCTTACTCGAAATAAAACTTCCCAAACAAGGCTTCCATTTCCTCTTTAGTAAACAGCGAACCGCTCACGGGTTTTAATCCTGCTGGCGCTGAGGGTTTGGTCTCAGGCTCCGCCGGTAAACCCAGCAGTTCCACTGCCCGTTCATGCGCCACCATCGCTGCGCTGCGGAACGGGTAGGTTTGCTGATGGAAGGAATAGCGCCCTGCCTGAATGGTCGTGAAAGCGATCAAGGCATCTTCCCCATGCAAACGGCTGAACGTGCAATGCGTTAAGCGCCCCTGTTCAAGGGCGAAGCGGCAAGACGCATTGTCATGGGTCGCAATCAGCAAGGTGCCAGATAATTTCTGGACAACCACGTCAATTAACCCATTCCATAAGACGAGGTAAGGGTGGTAATCACGATTTGGCATGTAACACTCGTAAGATCAAATTAACTGCGCACCAGCTTGCGCTTGCCCGCACCGGCTACCGTGGTTTTCAGGCTTTTTTCCAGCTTGGTGGTGTAAGTGCTGGTTTTGACGCTGGAAACAAAGTACCAGTCCGCTTTGGCTTCGGTCGCATTCACGCTTAACACCATGTAACCCCGTTGTGCGGTATCCGCGTAAGCCAGCGTGGGGATTAATTGCTGCACGCCAGCCGCCAATTCCGCCGGTTTGGTGTCGGGGATGTATTCTTCCAAACCCGGCGAGGAGACGGATGGTGTCGCAAATTCCACCCCGATGGCATTGCCACTCACGTCTTGCAAATCGCTTGCCCAAGCATTGTGGGTATCGCCGCTTAACACCACCACGTTTTTGTCCAATGCCCGTGCGGTGCCGAACACCGTTTCGCGGGCTACGGCATAACCATCCCACGCATCCAGATTGTAAGGGATGCTGGGGGCGGCGATGATGGCTTGATTCACCGGGTCATTGACGATGGTAAGTTGTGCCGCTGTCATGCCCGCTGCCAGCAGGTTTTCCGGGGTAACAGGTGTGCCTGCCGCTGTCAGTTTGGCAACCAAGGTTTGGTAGGTGATAAATGCGACGGCAAGCACCCCATACTGGGCAAAGCTGACGGTAGGCTTTTGCGGGGTTGGCGTCAGCAACGGCGAGGGTAGGTACATCTTGCCCATTAGGATTTGTTGCCCCAATACTTGCCAAGTTGCGCCGGATGCCGCCAGTTGGCTCTGCAACCACGCCATTTGTTCCGCGCCCAACAATTGGCGGGTCGGGTCTGCCATGTCAGCGGCAAAAGTCGTGGCATTGAATGCGCCAGTGGTCGGGTCAATGTATGTGGCGTAGTCGAGTTGCTTGTCACGTCCACCGGCACGGGTATCGAGCATGTGCAAGCTCAACAATGTACCGAAGTCGAACGAGCGGTAAGCCCGCAGCGGGTTGCTGGCATCTTGTTCGCGTACTGGCAACCATTCTTGCCAGGCTTTCAGGGCAGCGGCGCGGCGCAAGGCAAAGTCGCCTTCGGTCGCCGCTGTGTGGTTTTCCGCGCCATCTTTCCAAGTGTCGTTGGCAATTTCGTGGTCATCCCAGATGCAGATGAAAGGCAGTTTGGCATGGACTGCTTGCAAGTCCTTATCGCTGCGGTATTGCGCGTAACGCTGACGGTAATCGTCGATTTTCACCAATTCATTGGCGGGCAGGGCAATCCGCCCCAATTTTGCGGCATCAGCCGACGCATATTGATCAGCACCGGCTGGGTATTCGTAGATGTAATCGCCTAAGTGGATGGCGGCAAACAAATCATCGCGCTTGGCGGCTTCGGCATAAACGTGGAAATAACCCGCTGGGTAATTGGCGCATGAAAATACCGCGAGTTTCACTTCATCCGGCGAGGCTTGTGGTAAGGTGCGGGTTTTGCCGACGGGCGACGTGCTGCCATCGGCTTTGAAGCGGTAATAGTACGTGTTGCCAGCAATCAAACCAGCGGCATCGACCTTAACGGTGTAATCACGGGCGGCATCGGTTTTGGTTTCACCTTTGCTCACGACGTTGGCGAAGGCGGCATCGCTGGCAACTTCCCACGTCACGCTGGTGTTGGTGGCGTTGGCGCTGGGCAATACCCGCGTCCACAATATCACGCGATCAGCCAATGGGTCGCCGCTGGCAATCCCGTGAGTAAAACTGGCAGCCGTAGCGGTGGTTGCGCTGTCATTGTCATTATTATTGCAACCCGTGAGTAAGCCACTGGCAAGCGCACTCGAACCCAAAATGGCGTGGCGAATAAAATTACGGCGATCAATAGGGGGCATGGCACTCTCCGGCTGGTTTTAAATGACGACCATGATAGAGGTGGGAATGTGTCAATGCGGTGAAAAGGGGATGATTTTTTCGTTATCCGCCCTGCGCATCAGGGGCATTGGTCGCTATCTGTAACCGAAGTTGTTGAATCGTATCAATTGCCAGCCCCGTCATGCTGGCAATCTCTGCCTCAGAAATTATACCCAGCCGCAGCAGATGATAGGCCACCTCCTTTGCCTTTTCAGCCATACCTTCTGCCTTGCCTTCCACCATGCCTTCCGCTTTGCCCTCCTGCCAACCTTCGTCGCGAGCCGTATCTGTCACATTTTTCAAATCACGGTAATATTTAAGACTGTCTTCGTACACTTGGCGTTCAATGGGGCTGAATTGAGCAATGTTGGCAACCGCGAACAGTTTCAGGAAAATGGCTTCTTGCAATTCCGGTGGGATTTCCTGCAACTCATGCAAATGCCTGAAAATGTAAAACCATTTGTCTTGCAGGGTGCGCAGTTCCCCACGTGTCTTTTGAAAATGTGGCAGCGTCAGGTAGATGAACGTCAGTTTGTCGTAAAATACGTGTCCGTTCTGGTTTTTCAGTTGGATGAAGTGGACGACTTCATGATCATCTTCGCGCCGGTCTTCATCAAACACAAAGTCGAGGATACCGACCGTGTAAACCGCCGTGAGCTTATAATCCCAATCACCGCGTTGCGCCTGTTCCTGAATCGGGAAGGTGGCGTAATAAAGGCTGCGGTCTTTGAAATAATTCTGCTTGGCTTTTTGCAGTTCCACAATAAAGCGCTCGCCCGTGCTGCTGGTACAACTCAGGTCGAAAATTGCCTTGCGGTCGAGGGCGTTAGCGCCTTGGTATTCATTCTTGGTGAATTGCAAATCCTGAATACGGTGTTTTTCAGGCAACAAGGTGTTTAAGAAGCTGATCAGCAGGTCTTTGTTCGGCTCTTCACCAAACAGCTTTTTGAAACCGAAGTCAGTGAATAGGTTAATGAATTTATCTTGCATGGCGCTCGCCTGTCAGGTGGCTGGATGGAGTGAGTTTAGCATAAATGAATCCTCCAACAGCGATGCTCCCGAACACACATCCTTATATCTTACATGTGCCAGCGCACAGTAAAGCCCAATTAATTAAGTTGTCATCAAACTGCTGTATATCAGAAGCATCCAAACAACCCGGAGTCTTATGATGAAATTTCAGCATTCCCTATTAGTCGGCTTGTGCGTTTCCACGTTAGTACTAATCAGCGGCTGTAACGATAATGACACCCCAGCAGCAGCAAGCGACACCGCCACTACCCCTGCGACCAGCCTGCGCATTTTGCACATCAACGACCACCATTCACACTTGCAACCCAACAGCGCCACGTTGACGCTGGCGGGCAAAGCCACTGCCGTTAAAACCGGCGGCTTCCCGCGTGTGGTGTCTAAAATCAACGAATTGGCAGCCAGCGGCGGCAATGTATTGAAACTGCACGCAGGTGATGCAACTACCGGCGATTTGTATTTCACCCTGTTCAAAGGCAAAGCCGACGCGGAGCAGATGAATCAGGTCTGTTTTGATGCCTTCACGCTGGGGAATCACGAATTCGACTCTGGCGATGCCGGTTTGAAAAACTTCCTCGATTTCCTCAATAGCAGCGCAGCCTGTAAAACCGACGTATTGTCTGCCAACGTGCAGCCTAAAGTTGGTACGTCACCACTGGCGCTGAATTCTGCCACCGATTACATCAAGCCTTACACCGTCAAAGAAATTAACGGGCAGAAATTCGGCATTATCGGCTTGACCATTGCAGGCAAAACCAAAAATTCTTCCAGCCCGGATGAAACCACCCTGTTTGCCAATGAAGCCACTACCGCACAAAAATACATCGACGAACTGGCAGGGCAGGGTGTCAACAAGATCATTTTGCTGACGCATCAAGGTTACGACAATGATCAAACCATCGCCAAGCAGCTCAAAGGCGTTGACGTGATTGTAGGTGGCGATTCGCATACCTTATTAGGCGAGGGTTTCAAAGCTTTTGGCTTGACTCCCGCAGGCGCTTACCCAACCAAAACCACCGACGCGAATGGCAAGCAAGTGTGCATTGCCCAAGCGTCACAATACAGCGACATCGTGGGTGAATTGAATATTGAGTTCAATGCCAGTGGTGAGGTGAGCGCGTGTTTCGGTACACCGCACTTGTTGCTGAGCGACACCTTCAAAGTGAGCAATGTGGAACTGACGGGTGCGGAGCATGATGCGGTGCTGAAAGTGGTAGCCGATGCGCCGGAACTGTCCCTTGTAACTTCGGATGCCGCCGCGCAAGCCAACCTCGATAGCTATTCCCAGCAAGTTGACGTGTTGAAGCAAACCAAAATCGGCGTAGCTGCTGAAACGCTGTGCCATGAGCGCATTCCCAACCAAGGTTTGAGCAAGACCGCAGGCTGCACCGTTGCTACCCAGTCAAATGGTAGTGACATTGCCAATATCGTTTCCAAAGCGTTTTTGGAAATGAGCCTGACTTCTGACATTTGCTTGCAGAATGCTGGCGGTGTGCGCGTTGATGTACCCGCAGGCGATATTACCCTCGGTACGGCTTACACCTTGCTGCCGTTTGCTAATACGCTGACTGAAATGGATATGACTGGGAAAGAAATCATCGACTCCTTGGAAGATGGCATTGATTTCGCGCTGAATCCACAAGGTTCAACAGGTTCATACCCGTATGCAGCCGGTTTGCGTTGGGAAGCGGATTTATCGCAAGCCAAAGGTGCGCGTGTCACCAATGTGCAAGTTAACCCGCGTGTTACGGGGGCGTGGGTCGCCATTGATCCGGCGAAAACTTACAAGGTTGTGACCAACAGTTTCCTCGCGACCGGTGGCGATGGTTACACCACCTTCAAGAATCTGGCAGCGGCTAAAAAGCTGAACACCTACCTGGATTACGCGCAATCCTTCGCTGATTACGTGACTCGCGAAACCGCAGCGGGACGTAGTGTGATGAAATTGCCGTTAGAGGAATACAGTACTCAACGCTTCATCGACAAGGGTGGTGTGTTGCGTTGATGACATCATTTCTTAATATTGCTGCAACATAACTTTCACAGTGAGGCGTTAGGCTCTCACCCGTACATTCCCTTTAGCAACACATGTTGAGGATAGAAGCATGAGCGATTTACGCACGGTTAACCATCCGGTGGTTGATCCAGATGATATTGGCTACAACACTTCGAATAACCCTTCATTTGAGCAAATCCTTGAAGCTCGCATGACTCGTCGTGGTTTACTGCGCGGCAGTTTTGCCTTGATGGCAGCGTCTGTACTCGGCGTTGGTTTGACTGGCTGCGGTAATGATAGCGACACAACCGCAACTACGGACACAGGTACTGGCACGAATACTGGCACTAGCGGTTTAACGCTGAGCTTTAACCCTGTTGCTAAGAGCATTGCTGATGCATTGTCTGTACCAGCCGGTTACACCGCGACTGTATTGATGGCTGTTGGTGATCCGATCAATAACAGTACGTCTACTTACAGTAACGTGGGGACAGATGACGCTGCTAGCTTCCAGTTCCGTTTTGGTGACCATGCTGATGGTATGCATTACTTCGGTCTGAATGCAGCGGGCACCGGTTTGGATTACAGCAACGCTACACGCGGTGTACTGTGTACTAACCACGAAGTTTCTGAAGATTTGGGTTTCATGCACGCGGCTGGCCCAACAGAATATGGTTCTGCCAGTACTGCTGCTCGCCCGACTACTGAAATCGACAAAGAAGTGGCGCTGCACGGTGTCACGGTTGTGGAAATTGCTAAGAGCGGCACAACGTATCAAGTTAACCGCGCTTCTACCTTGAATCGCCGTATTACTGCTGCGACTGAAATGGAACTGACGGGGCTTGCGCGTAGCAGCGATTTGATGGTAACGGCACATTCTACCGCAGGCACAAATACACGCGGTACGATCAATAACTGTGGTAATGGTTATACGCCTTGGGGTACTTACCTGACTTGTGAAGAAAACTGGGCAGGTTATTTCTATCGCCGCGAAGACAATGCTGTGCGTACTGCTAAAGAAGTTACCGCGTTCGCACGTTATGGCATTAAAAATGACACATCTGGGCGTTATAACTGGTCGCGTCCGGGGATTACGGATACTACAGATTTATACCGTCGCTGGAATGCGGGTGTTACCGGGGCAAGTGCTGCGGCAGACTTCCGCAATGTGGCTAACACCTTCGGTTGGATTGTGGAAATCGATCCATTCAACCCAACGTCAATACCTAAAAAGCGTACAACAATGGGGCGTTTCGCCCATGAAGCTTGTTTCCCTGCTAAACCTGTCGCGGGTAAACCGGTGGTGTTCTATATGGGTGATGATTCCCAGAACGAATACGTCTACAAATTTGTGTCGGATGCTGTATGGAGTGCTTCAGATGCAAACGCTGGGGCATCAGCGGGTGATAAGTACCTGAATGCGGGTAAATTGTATGTTGCCAAATTCAATGCTGACGGCACGGGTACTTGGGAATTGCTGAGCATGAGCAATAGCAAAGTGGCAAGCTACACCACTTACAGCTTTTCCGGTGAAGCGGATGTCGTCATCAACGCACGTTTAGCAGCGGATGCGGTGGGCGCAACGAAGATGGATCGCCCAGAATGGGGCGCTATCAACCCAGTCAACGGCGAAGTCTATTTGACATTGACCAATAATAGCTCACGGGGTAGCGCTGCTAATCGTGCGTTGGATGCGGCTAATCCCCGTTACTACACCGACCAGAAAGGTACTACATCCACCAGTCAAGGTAACGTCAACGGTCATATTATCCGCTGGAAAGAAACCGGTGGTGATCATACGGCGACGACCTTCAACTGGGATATTTACCTGTTCGGGGCGCAAGCAGATGCGGATAGCAATATCAATATTTCCGGGTTAACGATTGAAAATGATTTCTCCAGTCCAGACGGTCTGTGGTTTAGTCAGGTAACACCGGGCTTGTTGTGGGTGCAAACTGACGATGGCGCGTATACCGATGTGACCAACTGTATGATGTTGGCAGCACTTCCTAGCACTATGGGCGATGGCAATACGGTCAATGTGGTGAATAAGGCGGTTCCGTCTAATACCAATGCGGATCAAACCGTGGCAACCCGTGTGGGCAGTAAGGCAAGTAATACGTCTCTGCGGCGTTTCTTGGTCGGGCCTAAAGGTTGTGAAATTACAGGTATTACCGAAACACCGGATGGCAAAGCGATTTTCGTCAATATTCAACATCCGGGTGAAGGTAGTAAGTCGGTGACTGACCCTACCCAATTCACCAGCCACTGGCCAAAAGGTGGCAGTGCGCGTCCGCAGTCTGCGACGGTGGTGATTACCCGTAATGATGGCGGCAAAGTTGCTGTTTAAGGGAAACGAATAATAAGTTGAGGTTTTATCAGCTTTAGCCCGGTAGCGATACCGGGCTTTTTCATATCTTCATGCCAGTGAATGACAATGCATATATTAATGGTTTCCGACGTGTATTTTCCGCGTGTGAATGGTGTTTCCACCTCGATTCAGGCGTTCCGGCAGGCGTTGCAAGCAGCAGGGCATCAGGTTACGCTGATTGCCCCCGCTTATGCAGACGTGACGGACGATGAAACCGACATTATCCGCATCAGCTCACGCCATGTGATTGTTGACCCGGAAGATCGCATGATGCGCATCCGCCATATTCACCGCTTGACTGATACGTTGCGGGCGGGGGATTACGACATTGTGCACATTCACACCCCGTTCGTGGCGCATTACGCGGGGTTGAAACTGGCACGCAAACTGAAGTTGCCGGTAGTGGCGACTTACCACACGTTTTTTGAAGAATATCTCTATAACTACATCAAGTGGTTGCCGAAAGAGTGGTTGCGTTACGCGGCGCGGCGCTTTTCGCGTACCCAGTGTGCCGAGCTGGATGCGTTGGTCGTGCCTTCCACCGCGATGCAGCAAGTGTTGGTCGATTACGGGGTAACAACGCCGTTGACGGTGTTGCCGACGGGTTTGGATATGAAGGTGTTTGCCAGCGGTGATGCTGTGGCGTTTCGCCAGCAATACGGGATTGCGCCGGAGCGCCCGATGATCCTGTTTGTCGGGCGGGTGGCGTTTGAGAAAAATATCGGATTTTTGTTGGATGTGACCGCGAAATTGCGTGAACGCATCCCGGCTGTTTTGTTGGTGATTGCCGGTGAAGGCCCTGCCGAAAAAGGGCTGCAAGCGCAAGTGACGCGCCAAGGTTTGCAACAGCAGGTGATGTTTGTGGGTTATTTGCCGCGTGATGGCGGTTTGCAGGCGTGTTACAAAGCGGCGGATGTGTTTGTGTTTGCTTCGCGTACCGAGACGCAAGGTTTGGTTTTGATTGAGGCAATGGCGTGCGGCACGCCTGTGGTTTCGACTGCTGTGTTGGGGACGAAGGACATTATGCAAGGTGAACATGGCGGTTTGATTGCCGAGGAAGACCCCGCTGCTTTTGCCGCACAGGTGGCGCGTTTGCTGGGTGATCAGGCACTACATGCGGCGACGGTGGAAGAGGCGGTGGCTTATGCGGCTACTTGGTCGCATACGGCGCAGGCGGAAAAGTTGCTGGGATTTTATCAGCAGGTTTCTGCGCGGCAGAACGGTTAGCATAGCGCCACATCCGCATTTCCAACCCTTGTTTGACCATCCCCCATTCGGTATCGAGAATGCTGTACACCGCCGTATCGCGCACCAGACCGTCGGGCATGATGGCACTACGCCGCAACACACCTTCTTGCACCGCACCCAGCTTTTCCAGTGACTGGCGCGAACGGGCGTTGCGGATGTCGGTCTTGAATTGCACCCGCAGCGTGCCAAAGGTCTCGAAGGCATGGCGCATCAGCAGGTATTTGCATTCCAGATTCACGCCACTGCGCTGGTATTCGCTGGCGTACCAAGTGCCGCCGATTTCCAGCTTCATGTGTTTCAGGCAAATGTCGCGGAAACGGGTGCTGCCAATCGCTTTGTCCGTGGCGTTGTGGATGACCGCAAACGGCAAGTCAGTGCCGAGATCACGTAGTCGGATGGCCTTGCTGATGAAGGCTTCCATCGGTTCACGTTCTGCCAGATTGCCGTAGAACATGTATTGCCAGATGCGTTCATCGCGGGCAGCGTGTAATAAATCGGGGATGTGCTCGGCAGTCAGGGGTTCAAGGCGTACCAAACGGCCTTCCAAAGTCACAGGTTGTAATGTCATGGGTCGTTACTCCTCACTCACAATACGCAGGACAACACGCAGAAACTGCCTTGCGCCAGCCCTGCGCCCAAGAACGCGCCGATCAGCACATCGCTGGGGTAATGCAGCCCCAGAATCACCCGCGATAACGCCACCAATACGGTGAATGGCACCACCAGCACATACCATTCCGGGTAATAGTGCAGCAATACCCAGCTAAACCCGACCGCGTGCAGGGTATGCCCGGAGGGGAAACTGAACTGGTCAAGTGCCGCCACATTCTGGAAAATAGTGTCGCTGTGGCTGTAAGGGCGTACCCGTTCGGTGGAGGTTTTCAGCCACTTGTAAATCAGCAAGGCTGCCAAACCGACCAAGGCCATGTGCGAGGACACGCGCAAGGCTTCCAGGCCGTAAATCAGCGGCAACATTAGCATCAGCACGTACCAGAATACTCCGTTACCCAGGCGGCTGATGGCAGCGAAAAACAGGCTGATGGGTTTGAGGTGATTGATCCGATTGAACAACAGGCACAACGGGATTTCACGGTCATTAAGTTGATGCAAACGCTTGATGTTCATGGTGTACCTCGCGGAGTACGGTTTGAATGGTGTGATGCAGGCGTTCCACCACCTTTTCCCAGCTCAGGCCGAGCGCAGTCTGGTGGGCAGCCTGGCCTTGAGTGCGGCGTAAGTTGGGGTCGAGCGCCAATGCGATACTGGCTTCGATAAAGGCAGCAGTGTCGTCCAGCGGTATGCCCATGCCGTTGATGCCGCTGCGCAAGTGTTCATGGGCGGCGGCGTAATCGAAGGTCACGACCGGCAGGCCACTGGCCATTGCTTCCAGTACCACATTGCCGAAAGTTTCGCTGGTGCTGGGGTAGAGGAACAAGTCGCCGCTGGCATAGTGTTCTGCCAAGGCTGTGCCGGTTTGCATCCCGACGAACAGGCAATCGGGATGCATGTCTTGCAGGCGTTTGCGTTCCGGGCCATCGCCGACCAGCAGGAAACGCGCATCGGGGAGGTGTTGCTGGATGGCTCGAAAGGCGCTGAAGGCCAGATCAAGGTTTTTTTCCGGCGACATGCGCGATACCAGTGTGACCAGCAATTGTTCCGGGCGAATGCCGAGTTGGGTGCGCAAGGTGTCGCTGCGGCGTTGCGGGTTGAAGCGTTCCACATCAATGCCGCGATCCAGAATGCCGAGTTTGGTGTAACCATTGGCACTGAGTTGTTGCTGCAATTCGCGGGTAGGCACGAGTGTGACCAGCGTTTGATTATGGACGTGGCGCAAATAACGTTTCGCCAGATTGAAAAATCCACTCAAGCGGTAATAGCGGCTGTACTGGTCAAAATTGGTGTGAAAGTCGCTGATGACGGGGATACCGAGCTTTTTGGCGGCTTTCATCGCGGAATACCCCAAAGGCCCTTCGGTCACGATTTGCACGATGTCAGGGCGCTGTTTTTTCCACAGGCGTTTGAGGGCGTTGTATTGCGGGAAGCCCAGGCGGACTTCCTTGTAAAAGGGAAGTGTCAGTCCATTGACGAGGTGTTCCTGAAAAAGTGCTTCGCGTTGCGGTTTTTCGTGTGCCGTTTGGCGGGGGCGCACCAACTGGATGTGGTAGCCACCGCGTGTGCGCAAACCTGCCACCATGCGACTGATGGAATGCGCCACCCCGTTGATTTCTGGCGGCCACGTTTCCGTGACGACGCTCAGGTGGGTGTGGTTGCTGACAAGTTGAAGGCGGGCGTTTGACACAAAAATATACGTCTTATAGTGAATACCCTGATGATTTTGCAGGTTTAATACTGCAAGACAGTGACGTTTTTATGACGGTTAGATGTCATCTGACAAGGCTTATACCGTGGGTGAAAACCGATAGCCTGCCCCGCGCACGGTCTGGATGTAATGCTCAAAACCGTGCGTTGCCAGTGTTTTGCGCAAGCGCAGAATGTGTACGTCTACCGTGCGTTCTTCCACGTACACATTGCGTCCCCAAGCGTTGTCCAGCAATTGTTCGCGGCTGTATACGCGGTCAGGGTGTTGCATGAAAAATTTCAGCAAGCGGAATTCGGTGGGGCCAAAATCGAGTTCTTGACCATCAGCGGTGACGCGGTGGCTGAGCGGGTCGAGGGTTAACCCGGCAAATTCGAGCATTTCAGCCGGTTGGGAATGGCGGGTACGGCGCAATACGGCCTGAATTCGCACCACTAATTCGGCGGGTGAAAACGGTTTGCTGATGTAATCGTCGATACCCGCCTGAAAGCCGGAAATGCGGTCGGCTTCTTCGTTACGGGCGGTTAGCATAATGACCGGAATGTCTTGGGTATTGCCGTCCCGTTGCAGGCGTTTGACCAGTTCTATGCCACTCATGCCGGGCAGCATCCAGTCCATCAGGATCAGTTCCGGGCGCTGGCGATGAATGGCGGTGTAGGCTTGTTCGGCGGATTCGGCTTCGTGCAGGGTGAAACCGGCACGCCCCAACGCAAAGCCGACCATTTTGCGGATCGGCTGCTCGTCTTCAACGATCAATATGTTGCTCATGTGAAACCTGTATGAATTTCCTTTTACAGGCACATTTAACCGTAGGCGTGTGTCAGTTCTGTGACAGGTTACTGACTTTATTGGGTGTTTGAGACTCTTCGCGGGTGATTTCCAGCGGATGGGACGCATCGGCGTAATCGTGATAACCGCGCAGGCTTTGGTTATGGTGGTTGTCTTCGTCGAGAATCAGGTAGAGGCGGTGTTCCTGTTGAGCGTCTTGCAAATACAGGAAAGGGGCGGTGGCGAGTTGCCCGTAAAAATATTCGGGCGTGGTGTCGGTGTAGGTTTTACCGTCGATGGTGAATTCGGCAGCTTGTGGCGTGATAGTCAGGGATAAGTCAGGGCTGTGCCATTCGCCGCTATACGCACTTTTGCCAGCGGCAGATACCACCGGTGATAAAGTGGCGGTGAGTAAGCAAGCGCACGCAAGCGCCACGGACTTAAACCGTTGTTCCTTTTTCATGATGTTCTCCTAGCGATTTGGGTATTATTCGTTTAAAACTAGTTTAGTTGATTTATACCGATAAAGGGAAATCAGGAAGCATGAAATCATGACAATGATCACAACCACTCGCGAGCGTTGGGCTTGGGCGTTTTATGACTGGGCAAACTCGGCTTTTATCACCACGGTGATGGTGGCGTTTTTTCCGATTTTCTTCCGGCAGTATTGGGCAAACGATTTGCCCTCGGAAGATATTACCTTGCGTTTGGGGACGGCGAATGCGCTGGCGAGTCTGTCGATTATGTTACTTGCGCCGTTTTTGGGAACCGTTGCCGATCAGGGCGGGATTAAAAAGCCGATGATGGCGGGCTTCGTGACCTTGGGCGTGTGCGCGACTTTGGGCTTGACCTTGGTGGGGGAAAGCCAGTGGCAGTGGGCGATGTTTGCGTTTGTGTTGGCGGTGGTGGGCTTTTTGGGGGCGAATATTTTCTACGATGCATTGCTGGTGGATGTGGCGGAAGAAAAGGATTTTAACCGCGTGTCGGCGCTGGGTTACGGCTTGGGGTATTTAGGGGGCGGTTTGCTGTTTGCGTTGTGTGTGTTGCTAACCTTGAAACCGGCGTGGTTTGGGTTGGCGGATACCATTACGGCGGTGCGTTGGGCGTTTGGGGTGACAGCGGTGTGGTGGGCGCTGTTTTCGATTCCGTTGTGGTGGTGGGTGCGGGAACGTGCACCTGTTCAGGCAGTGCGTCCGCCGCTATTTACCTTGTTGCGGCAGTCGGTGACGCAATTGCGGGAGACGTTTCGGCATATTCGGCAGTTGCGGGTGGTGTGGCTGTTTTTGTTGGCGTATTGGTTTTACATCGACGGGGTGGATACGGTGATCCTGATGTCGGTAGATTACGGTAAGGCGCTGGGATTTGCGGATGACAGTTTGATTACGGCGTTGTTGATTACCCAATTTATTGCGTTTCCAGCGGCGTTGGCGTTTGGGTGGATTGGGAATCGGATTGGCGCAAAACGCGGTATTTTGGTGGGGCTGGCGGGGTATGTGGGGATTACGGTCATGGCTTCGCAGATGACGGAGGCGCGGGAGTTTTATTTGCTGGCGGGGGCGGTAGGGTTGGTACAGGGCGGGGTGCAGGCGTTGAGCCGTTCCTTGTACGCGAGTTTGATTCCGCAGGATCAGGCAGCGGAATTTTTCGGTTTTTACAATATGTTGGGTAAGTTTGCGGCGATTCTGGGGCCGTTGCTGGTAGCTTGGGTCGGGGCATTGACGAATTCACCCCGCTTGGGTTTGCTGGCAGTGTTGTTGCTGTTTGGGTTGGGCGCTTGGTTATTGTGGAAAGTGCCGCGTCGGTAGCGGCACTTTCGCACTCAAGCGATAGCAATCAAGCCGCGCATTGTTCGCGCTTGATTTGCTTTACGGCATGAAGCGGGGCTTGTGCGGGGTGTGGTCTGCCGACACAGCGTCCGCTTTCGTCGTAATGGTAGATGAGTGAACCCTTTTGGATGCTGACGGTATTGGCGGTGAAGCTCTTGAGACCGTCTTCAGGCCAGCGTCCGGGGGCGGATACTGAAGTGATTTGTTTGCCATTATGGTCGTAAATATAAATTAACGTACCTTTTTGAACAGCTTTGCCGATACTCATGTGTATTTCCTCGTCCTAGTAGTCATGTGTTTTTAATTATGGATATTGCGCTTCGGTTTTTACCCAGCAATTTATCATAACAGTGAATGGGTAATGGTTGGAATCGGATAAACGTAGGGTTTCCCCTCAGGTGTCTAGGCGTTTTAATGGATGGGTGGCATTGTGACAGCTTTTATCATAAAATAAGTTTATATAAACGAATTTTAATTAGAAAATAGTGGGCTTGTTTGTGTGTAATTTTAATATTTCTGTCATTAAGGCAGCGCTGTGGGCGTGGTTAGGGGCGTTAACGTGGGTCTTGCTGCTGGGCATTCAGCCGGTATTCGCGGCGGGTTCGGATTTATTGATTAGCAAGCAGGTGAGCACTACCACGCCAGAGGCGGGTGAAACGTTCACGTATACGCTGCGTTATCGGTGCGCGAGTCTTACCGAGCTGTATTGTGCAGCTCCTACCATGACCGACACCGTGCCTGCGCCATTGAAAATAGTCAGTTATACCCCGCTGGGGGGGAGTGTGGCAGCCGTCACTGTTGTTGATAAAACCGTAAGCTGGCGCTTAGCCACCCCGTTTGAAAGTTTGCCGGAAGGCGTGCCAGCCGATGGTTTAGCCGCCGGTTCGACGGGAATTCTCAAGGTGCAAGTGAAGTTTCCTACGTGTGGAAGTGCTGCACTGCCAGCCGTCGTCAGCAATGTGGCAAGCGCGGCGAGTGGTGGGGTGACTACTACTTCGATTGCGCCGGACGTTATTGTGCCAGCGGGAATTGATGCGCCATGCCCGACCCCACCGCCCGCACCCAGCCCCGGCTTTACGAAAACAGGCAGTGCGGCATTTGTGCAGCCGGGCGGTTTGGAACGTTGGAGCGTGAATCTGCCCACCAGTGAGACCGCTTACACGGTAGTGGAAACGTTGCCAGCGGGGACGCAGGTGGAACGGGCAACCGCGTCGAATACCCCTAAACTGATGAATTACCCGGAAGTGGATTGCAGTGCCACGGGTACGGGTGTATTTCACCCCTTGAATTTGCCAGTGTCGGATTGGGCGGAAGCGGAATTCGCCGCAGGACGGGCGGGTGATTTGCACGATGCAGCGGGTAATCCGACAGGGTGTGTGGCAACGCGCTTGCCATCGGGGATGCTGGTGACATCCATCAAGCGTTTGCGTTGGGCGGTGAGCGCGAATCTTGCCAAACAAACGCTGGATGTGCGCCTGGTGGTGGATGCGGATTATGTGGGTGATGGCTTACGCAATTGTGTGGAATCGTCGTTGCATGGCACGAGTTGTGCGCCTCTGGTGCCGGTAGTGGGGCAGGGCGAGCCGATCTTGAGCCTTAGCAAAATCACCCCAACGGGTGGGGTGGTGTCACCGGATGGTTCGACGGTGGTGTATGCCGTACCCGCTTGGCAGCCAGTTGTCGCGCCTGCGCCCGCCAGCAATGATTACGTCTATCGCGTCTCGTTGGCGGTGGATGAATTATCGGGAACGGGTACGCAATACCCGATTTTAGAAGATGTTTTGCCCGCGAGTTTGGATTATGTGACGGGGCAAGCGGGCAATTGGTGGCGCGTTGCGGTGCCAAATAATGAGGTAACGACTGAACAAACGGCGTGTCAGATACCGCGTTTCAGCCGTACTGTACAAGCGGATGGGCGAGTGAAATTACGTTGGGAATTCCCCGGTTGTCAGTTGCCAGTGGGGTTGTCAGATACGGGCATGGCGGTGTATTTCAGTGCGAGAATTCGCCCCGGTATCGCGGCGGGAACGGTTGTGACCAATGTGGCGCAGTTTTCCACGGGCGATTACCCGCAAGTGACATGTGTAAACGGTGCGGATGCGGGCAAGACTGCGCGGGCATTTTGCCGTTCCAGTAATGTGAATTTTAGTGTGCCGCAATTGACGACGGTGGATAGCGTGAAGTGGGTGCAGGGTGAGCTGGACAGTACGTTGAGCCGTTTTCCGAATACGGGCAAGACGGGGTTGAGCGGGGTGGGAACGTATGTGCTGGAAATTCGCAATACTGGCAATGTGACCAATACGGCGGTTGACGTGCGCGATGTTTTGCCTGTCGTGGGTGATACCGCTTTGGTAACAGGCGGAGCGCGTGGGTCACAGTGGAGTTTGGTGCTGGCGGGTGAGATTAGCCTGCAACGGATTGGCAGTGATGGCGCGGTGACGGCATTGACGGCGGCTGACGTGCCTGCTGGGGTGCAATACGCGCCAAATAATGCGGAATTTCAGTTTATGGCCTTGCCAAGCGGTGGGTTGCAACCGGGGGAAAAGCTGCGTATCACTGTGCCGGTGCGTCAATTAGCGAGTGAATCAACACCTGCGAGTGGCAGCATTGCATGGAATAGCTTTGCCTATACAGCGAGTTATTACGATACCGTTACCAAAACCACTGAAACTTTGTTAACGACTGAGCCGCCCAAGGTGGGCTTGATGATGGTGGATACCGCAGCGGTGGCAGGCTTGAGCGGCACGGTGTGGTTTGATGACAATGGCGATAAGCAAAAAACAGCGGATGAAGCGGCAATCGAGGGCGTGACCGTGCGGGTGTATGACGGCGGAACGTTGGTGGCGGAAACGGTGACGGATGCTGCTGGGTATTACGTTATTTGGGGCTTGTCGCCTAATACGGTTTACCGCATTGTACTGGATAAGCCGGATGATTATTTGGCAGGTAATCCGTTGGCAGGAATACCGCTGCAAGGCATTGCGGAAGCGGGTTCGGGCGCGGCGGGGAGCATGGCGGCGGGTTATGATCTGGGTGTTGCGCTACCTGCATCCTTGGGCGATAGGGTGTGGTTGGATGCCACCGGTGATGGGGTGCAGGATGCCGATGAAACGGGAGTCGCGGGGGTGGCGGTGGCGTTGCATTCTGCTGATGGGGCGTTGGTGGCGAATACGCAGACGAATGCGGCGGGACTGTATGGATTTGAGTCAGTGTTGCCCGGTGATTATTACTTGGTGTTTAGTGCGTTTCCTGCGGGGTATGTGCCAACAGCTAGTGGCATGAGCGGCAATGCGCAAACCGATAGTGATGCGGATGCGGTGGGCAAAACGCTGGTATTTGCGTTGGTGGCGGGCGCACACGCGCATTCGTGGGATTTGGGCTTGACCTTGCCTCAGCAAACCGATTTGAGTTTGAGTAAAAGCGTGAATAAGCCAGCGGTAAAGCGGGGTGAGGAGGTGGTGTATACGTTGGTGGTGAGCAATACGGGGGCGCATGACGCAAATGGTGTGCAAATTCACGATCTGTTGCCTGCTGGTTTGGCGTTCCAGAGTGCGAGTCCGTTGGGGGAATACGATCCGCTGACGGGGATGTGGCAGGTGGGCTGGTTGGCTGCTGCGGGGCATCGGCAATTGCAGATTACGGCGCAGGTGCGATAAGACTATACTGCGGCGATGCAACATTCATTTCTTGATCGGTTTTCCCCTTACTTGCTGCTGGTACTGACGATTCTGTTCTGGGCAGGCAATTTTAATTTGGCGCGGGCTATCCATACCGATGTGCCGCCGTTGGGCTTGTCGTTTTGGCGTTGGGCGGTGGCGGCGTTGATTTTGTTGCCGTTTGCGTGGTCTTCGATGCGGGCGGCGTTGCCGTTGGCGCGGGAACATTGGCGGTTGGTGCTGGCGTTGGCGGTGTTGGGGATCGCGGGGTTCAATAGTTTGGTGTATGTCGGTTTGCAAACCACGACGGCGACCAATGGCGTGTTGCTGCAATCGGTGACGCCGATCACGATGATTTTGCTGGCGGGGTTGGTGCTGCATGAAAAGAGTACGTTGGCGCAATGGCTGGGGATTGGCGTTTCGTTGGTGGGCGTGTTAGTGATTATTACCAAGGCGGATTGGCAGGTAGTGCAGCAGTTGGCGTTCAATCGCGGCGATATGTGGATTGTGTTGGCAACGTTGGATTGGTCGTTGTATACGGTGTTATTGCGCAAGTTGCCGCAAGGTTTGCGGGGAACGCCGATTTTGGGGTTTTCGATTACCTTGGGGGCGCTGGTGATTTTGCCGCTGTATCTGTATGAAAGTTTCACGTTTCAGACCATGCCGTTCACGACGCTGAGTGTGGCGAGTGTTGCGTATGTGGCGGTGTTTCCGTCGTTGTTGTCGTATATGTTTTGGAATCATGCGACGCAAAAGCTGGGGGTGAACCGTACTGGGCAGTTCAGCCATTTGATGCCGGTGTTTGGGATTTTGTTGGCGACGCTGTTGCTGGGGGAACGCTTGCAGTTTTACCATGCAATCGGGATGATATTGGTAGCTGCTGGGATTTTGCTGGCAAACAAGAAAAGGATTTGATGTGGATAAGCAACGCATTGTGAAGATTTTTGCGGTATTGGGTGAGCCAACCGATAACCGCCCGTGGCGTGATTATTCTGGCTACGGGTTGACGGCGGCAGATGCGCCGACGCTGGTGGAGTTGGTGGCAGATAACAGTTTTGTGGAAAGCGATGGCGCGGATTATTGGGTGCCGTTGCATTCCTGGCGGGCGTTGTTGCATTTGATGCCTGCGGGCTTGCATGAGCTGATCGGCATTTTCGATGTGGTGGCGGAAGACGATTGGGCGCTGGATGAAATTCCGACGGTGGTGGCGGCTGCTTGTGATGCGGCACTGGATCCGTTGTTGGATTATGTGTTGGATAAGCGTAACGATGAATTTGCGATTCCGCTGGCGTTGCAGTGTTTAGTGGAAACCGGCAAGCGTCACAGCAAGTTGCGTAAGCCAGTGATCGAACGCTTGGTGTATGCCTTGAAGCATTCGGCGGCACGAGATTACGGCTTGCGCGGGCTGATCGTGGCGGAGTTGGTGGCGTTGCGTGCGGTGGAGGCGATGCCTGCGATTCGGGTCGCGTTTGCGGAAGATCAGGTGGATTGGACGGTCAGCGGTGATTTGGAAGATGTGGAGCTGGGCATGGGCTTGCGCACCAAACGCGATACGCCGCGCCCTAGTTATAAGGTGGAAGAGGACGACGCGGATGATGAGAACGAGGATGATGCGCCGCTGGTGGAGCAGGTGATTCGTGCCGAGCCGAAGATTGGGCGCAATGAGCCTTGCCCGTGCGGTAGCGGGAAGAAGTATAAAAAATGTTGTATGCCGTAACAGGAGGTTGATGAAATGGCTATGGATAGACAAACCATTCTCGATAAGTTGGCAGCATTCGGTGAGCAAGATCCTAGGCAGCCGTGGCCTGATTATTCAGGATGCGGGTTCACTGCGGCGGATGCACCTGCTTTGGCGGCGTTGGTGGGTGATGTTAGCTTGTTGGATCCCGAAGGTGATGACGTATGGATTCCCCTTCATGCTTGGCGGGCGTTGCAGCCGCTGATGCCCGCCGGGTTACACGAATTATTGCTGACGCTGAATCCCTTGGCGGAAGATGATTGGGCAAGTGTTGAATTACCTAAGGTTATTGCCGCAGCGGGCGGCGCGGCTATCGAGCCGTTGCAAGCCTTTATCCTCGATGCGGCTAATGCCGAGTATGCCAGAAGCATAGCTGTGGATGCCTTGATCGAATTGGTTAGGTGTGATGCCGGGTGGCGTGAACAGGTGATGGCGGTGTTCGCCAGCAGTTTGCAGGCGGGTACGGACGATGACGAGTGGGTGAATAGCAGCCTCGTCAGTGGCTTGGTGGAGATGAAAGCGGTTGAAGTCGTCGAGGTTATTCGGGAAGCCTACGCACGCAACAAAGTCGATATAAGTTTTCATGGCGATCTGGAAGATGTGGAAATGGATTTGGGGATACGTGAACAACGTGATACACCCCGGTCGGATTATGGATGGGTTAAGGATGAGTCGTTCCCGCCGCCATCGCTTGAACCTGTGGCGAAGGATATGAGTCTTGAGGAGTGGGACGAGCGGATTGGGCAATTTCTCAACTTTTACAGTACTGAGGCTTCGCTTGAATCCTTTATTGAATTGCATGGCTTTTTTACGGCGATTGGGTGTGCGCCTGAGCCTGTCCAGCCTTCGGAATGGTTGCCTGAAATTTGGGGCGGGGCGGAATTTGAGCCAGAGTGGCCTGATATGCAGACGCTTCAGGTGTTTTTTGAGCTGATGATGCCGCTGCATAATTGGGTGATGCAGGAATTACAAGACGTAGATAACTTTACTGCCACTTTTGCAAGGGGAGAGTTAGAGGGGCAGAAATTCATTGAGTTCGGCAGTTGGTGTGCGGGGTTTTTGCAAGGTGCGGATGTTGGGGGCGTTCCGGTGGTGGGTATTCCCGGTGTTATGCCATTATTGATTGTGCTTGAGGATGTGGCGGATAACGAGCTGTATAGTTTTAGTATGTCCGCTGCGGAAGCTAAAGCGCAAGAACGGCATTTGAATGAGACGGTGCGGAAGATTTGCCGATTGGGACGTGGTGGGAAGGTGGCGACACCGCCGATGGTGCATACCGCTCCTAAGGCCGGGCGCAATGACCCTTGCCCGTGTGGTAGCGGCAAGAAGTACAAGAAATGTTGTTTGCACTAAACCCTTGAAGGAAAACACCATGAAATTATCCACGGAAGAGGCCGACCTGTTTTTCAAGCTGATGTGGGCGTTGCAGTTCTACGTCAAGCAGGAACTGGGGATATGCCCAGAACTCAGTGATGTGGCGCGTTATAAGGATGATTGCAGTCTTGAGGATAAATCGGTTATCAGGCAGGCGGTTTACGATAATTCCCATTTGATCGACAAGTTTGTGGCGGAAAATCCCAGCGGCTTTACTACAGAAGAGTTGGCTATTGTTAGTCAGTGGAAGGGCTTTTTGCAGGGTGATTTTTATATTGAACGGTTTCTGAAGAAGCACACCATTTTTGTTTCTTATCAGACCGAGGCAGTGTATGGCGTACAAGGACTGTACGAAGCATTGGATGAGATGTTCTATTCCGCACAATTGCCCGCATTGGTTAAAGCGGTATTGTTGCCATTCAAGGGTAAGATCGTCTATGACGGGTTACTTCATGGCTACAATGTGTCTTTTGGTCGGGGTATTAGCGGTAATATCAAGGATGCTTACCTCAAAGCCAAACAGAATAATCGCATCATCGACAGTTTTGACGTGCCATCTGCTACCTTGTTGGCGCGTCCAGCCAAGAAGCAAGCCATCAAAGATTGGCAGCCAGAAATCCGCGTGCTTCAGGCGCAAGCTAAACAGTTAAAGGCAGGGGATGCGTATCCTGCGTTGTATTCTCCGGTCTTTAGTTTGGTCAAAATGAGTCTGGATTTGGCGGAACAGGCTACCGCTGACAACGTTGATAAAGATGCCTTGTATAAAATGCTGCGCAAGATGGGGCTGACTGTGAACAGGGCATATAAGCTACTGGAGCGGGAAGATGATTGATTGCCTCACCAAGGAATCTCATGCCGCTGCTTGATTGGCTGAATAAACCCGCGTCCCTCCAGACGGCGCGGCTCGTGCCGTACCGTTTGCTGGAATGCGTGCCTGCGTTGGGTTATGGCGCAACACCTAACCCTAATTTGCTGATTCAGGGCGATAATCTGGAAGCACTCAAAGCGTTGTTGCCGTTGTATGCGGGGCGGATTAAGTGCATCTACATCGACCCGCCGTATAACACGCGCTCCGCGTTTGAGCATTACGACGACAATCTCGAACACAGCCAATGGCTGTCGATGATGTACCCGCGCCTCGAACTCCTGCGCGACCTGCTCGCCGAAGACGGCAGCTTGTGGGTGTCCATCGACGACCACGAAGGCCACTACCTCAAAGTCATGCTCGACGAAATTTTCGGGCGCAAAAATTTCATCGCCAACGTCGTTTGGCAAAGCCGTTATTCACGTTCCAACGATGCCAGTTTGTCGGTTTCACACAACTTTATTTTGGCTTACGCAATTGATCCTGACGTGTGGAAATTGCGTCGTAATAAATTGCAACGCACCGATGAACAGGCAAAACAATACACCAATCCTGATAATGATCCGAAGGGTGCGTGGCGGGCAATTCCTTGGGATGCGCCTAATATACGACCTAACTTAGAGTATCCGATCATAACCTCTAATGGGAAAGTGAGAGTTCCGCCGCCGGGTCGTCATTGGTCACGTACCGAAGATCAGTGGTTGGCGATAGTGGCTTCGGGTTTGGCTTATTTTGGTAAGTCGGGTGATGGCGCACCAGCGTTTAAGCAGTATTTAGCGGAAGCTCAGGGTATCGTACCGAATACTTGGTGGGGTCACGAAGAGGCGGGACATACTGATGAGGCTAAAAAAGAAATTCAAACATTGTTTGGGCGAGATAATATTTTTGACACACCGAAGCCGGAGCGGTTGATTGAGCGGATTTTGCATATTGCGACGAATCCGGGCGATTGGGTGCTGGATTCGTTTTTGGGGTCAGGCACGACCGCAGCGGTAGCGCACAAAATGGGTCGGCACTACATCGGCGTAGAAATGGGCGACCACGCGGTGACGCATTGTCAGCCGCGCCTGCAAAAAGTGGTGGACGGCGAACAAGGCGGCATTTCCAAAGCCGTCAACTGGCAGGGCGGCGGCGGATTCACCTTCTGTCGCCTCGGCGCAACCGTCTTCGACGAGTACGGCATGATCGACAAAGCCATTCGTTTCCCCACCCTCGCCGCCTACATCTGGTATTTGGAAACCCGCACCCCGTGGATCGCCCCAGACACGCTTTCCCCCTTGCTCGGCATCCACGACGGCACAGCGTATTACTTGCTCTACAACGGCATCCTCGGCGACCGCCGCCCGCAAGGTGGCAACGTCCTCACGCAAACCGTGCTGGACGGGCTGCCCAAACACCCCGGCAAGCGCGTGATTTACGGCGAAACCAGTCGCTTCGGGGCAGGGCGACTGGCAGCGGAAGGGATAACGTTCAAGCAGATACCGTATGATGTGCGGGTGGGGTGAATTAGCCGATTCCTGTAAAACTGGCTATCATGAGCCAATAGATTGTAACCGAGGAAATGACGATGCAACTCACGATTGAATTGCCTAACGACATCGGCAACAGGGTAGCCCAGCTACCGAATCGAGATAATTTTATTCTCAATGCCTTACAACTTGCGCTGCTGATGTTGGGGGATAAGCGTAACTTGGACGAAATAGCGACGGAAATGACCGCCGAAGCCAAACGAAATGGGTTAACTGACGAAAAACTGCAAGAGCTGCTGCAAGACTGACTCGTTGTCGAAAAGGAAAATAAATGCCTGCTTTTGTTGTTGATACCAATATTCTTATCAGCTACGCCTTGTCAGTCCATTCCACGCCAGGTCAGGCTGTTCAAAAAGCCTTTCGGCAGGGCAGGGTTGTTTACAGTGCAGCAACCTTGCAAGAGCTTATCGTTAAATTGGCGTTTCCCAAGTTTGACCGTTACGTTAGTACCAAAAATCGCGCGGCGTTTATCCAGCGATTTGCGCTGCAAGCCCAACAAAGCGAGCCAACCCTTGAGGTGAGAGCTTGCCGCGATCCGAAAGACGATATGTTTTTGTCATTGGCGGTGGCTAGTCAAGCGACATACTTAATCAGCGGTGACAAGGACTTGCTGGATATGAAGGTATTTCAGAGTATCCCCATCGTGACGGCAAAAGCGTTTCTCGATCTTTAACCCACAGCAGGTGTAAGCAGATACCGTATGATGTGCGGGTGGGGTTGAAGTGAAGGCTTTGGTATACTTTAACCATCGTCCTCCGAACAACCCCTCACCCCCCAACCCCCTCTCCCTCAAGGGGCGAGGGGGAGGAATAAAGACCGCCTCTTACTCTTAGCCCCTCGCCCCTTGAGGGAGAGGGGTTGGGGTGAGGGGTAACGGCGAAGCCGCAGAGGAAAAGTCATGTTGTGCCTAGGGAAATCATGTTCGAGCTAAAAAACTACCAAAACGAAACGCTGCAAATCCTGCGTGAATTCCTCGAAGAAGCCCGCCTGATGCCAGTGGAGGAGGCATTCACTCGTGCCCAGCACCGCCAAAACCGCCAGCCGCTGCCGTATTTGCACCACAGTTTCGCGCAAGTGCCGTATGTGTGCCTGCGCCTGCCCACTGGCGGTGGCAAAACCGTGCTGGCTTCCTACGCCGTCGGCATCGCCAAACGCGCCTATCTGGAACAAGATTACCCGATTGTGTTGTGGCTAGTTCCCACCAACACCATCCGCGAACAAACGCTGGAAGCCCTGCAAAAACCGGGACACCCCTACCGCGCTGCGCTCGAAGACGAATTCGGTGTAGACCGTTTAATGGTGCTGGACATTGGCGACGTAACTCGCATCCGCAAGCAAGACATTGGCAACAAAGCCATCATTGTGGTCGGCACACTTGCCACCCTGCGCGTCGAAGACACCAGCGGACGCAAGGTCTATGCCTACCATGAAGATTTCGAGCCGCATTTTGCCGGAATCAGCCCGCACGACGCACGCTTGGAAAAAGTCAGCGAAGCCGACCTCAAGCCCAACGGTTTGACCGCTGCGAATCTCGGCAACATCAAATATTCCTTCGCCAACCTGCTGGCACTTAAACAGCCACTGGTGATCATGGACGAAGCCCACAACGCCCGCACCAAACTCACCTTCGACACCCTCAAACGCATCCACCCCGCGTGCGTGTTGGAGTTGACCGCCACGCCGGATACCAGCCGCGAATCCGCTTCCAACGTGCTGCATCACGTTTCTGCCTCGCAGTTGAAAGCCGCCAATATGATCAAGCTACCGATCATGCTCAGCGAACACCACGAATGGGAAGGCGCGGTGCGTGACGCAGTGTTGACCCGCAAACAACTGGCGCAAGAAGCGGTAAAATCCGGCGATTCCGTGCGCCCGATTGCCTTGTTCCAAGCCGAAAACAAAAGCGGTGAAGTCACTTTTGAGGTGCTGAAAACCTTCCTGATCGAACAACTCGGCATTGCCGCGCCGCAAATCGCCATCGTCACCGGCAACCAGCGCGAACTCGACGGCATTGATCTGTTCAACCCCGCCTGCCCGATTGAATACATTATCACTGTGGAAGCCTTGAAAGAGGGCTGGGATTGCTCATTTGCCTACGTGTTCTGCTCGGTCAAAGACGTAAAATCCAGCAAAGACGCGGAACAATTGCTGGGGCGCGTGTTGCGGATGCCGTATGCCCAACGCCGCCAGCACGAAGCCCTGAACCGTGCTTACGCCCATCTGGTTTCCCCCAACTTTGCCAAAGCCGCTGCCGCGCTGACCGACAAAATGGTGCAAAGCATGGGGTTCGACCCGCTGGAATTGCCGCAACACCTGCAACACGGCAACCAGTACAGCCTGTTTGATAACACAGAAAACCCGTCATCACGCCCTGCGATTGCCGAAGAATCCAGCGAGTTCACCCTCAATAACGGCGAACAACTCGCGGTTACGGGCTTGATCGACGAACCGACCGCAACGCTGATCCTGCAAGGCTTCACCGGCAAACAAAAGCTCGAAGTCAAGCAACAGGTGGAACAGCACAACCTGCGCGTCAAAGCCCAACTTGCCCCGGCAATGCGCGGCGAAGTATTTGCCCCATTACCCTTGTTGTGTGTGCGCGAAGAAAACCAACTGCGCCTGCTCGAACCCGAATCCTACCTTTACACCCAAGGCGGTTGGTCATTGCTGGATTTCCCGGTGGAACTGCCGCAGTTTGAAATCCGCGAATCCGGGCGCGTGTTTGAGGTGTTCCTGCAAGGTGGTCATGTCAGCTACAAACTGGCAGAGCAGGGCGAAACCCCGAACCTCAACCTGATCGAACTCGATATTGACGACACCGTGTTGGTGCGCTGGCTGGATCGGGAGGTGCGCCAAGCCGATGTTAGCCCAAGCGAGATGATCCGCTGGCTGGTGCAACTGGTGGGGCATTTAACCAAGGTGCGCGGCTTTTCCCTCACTGCACTGGTGCGTAGCAAATTCCTGCTGGCGCGTGCCATTAAAGACCGCATTGCGTTTTGCCGTAACAAGGCAGCGGAGCAGGGTTTTCAGCATTGGTTGTTTGAAGATTCCAGCTTGTTGGGTGTTTCGGAGACTTATCGCTACGAATTCAAACCAGATTTGTACCCAGCGCGAGTGCCGTTCTATCGTGGTAAATATACGTTTTCAAAACACTATTACCCGGTAATCGAAGACCTGAAAAACAGCGGCGAAGAATTTGAATGCGCTCAAGCCCTCGACCAGCATCCGCAGGTCAAACACTGGATACGCAATCTGGTCAACCGCGAAGCCGCATCCTTCCGCTTGCCCCTAGCTCGCGGCTATTTCTACCCCGATTTCATCGCCGAACTCCACGACGGGCGTACTGTGGTGGTGGAATACAAAGGCGAACACCTGCAAACCGCTGACGATGCCCGCGAAAAAGCGGCGGTTGGTCAACAGTGGGCGCAACAAAGCGGCGGATTATTTCTGCTGGCCTTGGCAAAAGACGCACAAGGCAAGAACATTTACCAACAACTTAATCAGCTTTTTCATTAGGAACACACATGGCTTACAGCGGTAACACCGGACTCACCCGCATCATTAAAGCAGCGCAATATTCATGGCAAGGTTTCCGTGCCGCCTATAAACACGAGGAAGCATTTCGCCAAGAAGTGTGGGTTATGGCGCTTGCTTTCCCACTGGCCTTGTGGTTAGGCGAAAATGGGGTGGAAAAAGCCCTCATGATTGGCAGTGTTTTGCTGCTGTTGATTGTGGAGTTGTTGAATTCTGCGGTGGAGGCGGTGGTCGATCGTACCGGCATGGAGCGCCATAAACTCTCTGGTCGGGCGAAAGACATGGGGTCGGCTGCGGTAACAATCGCCATTTTCAATGTCATTATCGTCTGGGGATTCATGCTTTCTTGATCTAAGTCAATTTGAGTGCATTAGGTGCACCATGCCCTGCTAGAGTGCGTGTTTTCACACAGTATTAACGTTTTCTTATCGGGTTTTTTGCTGTATGCTTGCCGCACATTACAGTGTTTTTATTTTTTCAATCTTGTTAATCCAGAGGGCAAACGATGGCTCATAGTGCTGCACTCTCTTCAGAGCAATATAACTATGATATCGTGAAGAAATTCGCGATAGCTTCGATCATCTGGGGTATCCTCGGCATGACTGCCGGTGTGTATATCGCGTCAGAATTGGCTTGGCCGTTTCTGAACTTCGATATTGCCCAGATCACTTTCGGGCGTTTACGTCCGCTACACACCAGCGGTGTTATCTTCGGTTTCGGTGGTAATGCGCTGTTCGCAACTTCTTACTACATTGTGCAGCGTACTTGTCAGGCGCGTCTGGCGGGTGGCACCTTCTGGCCGAACTTCACGTTCTGGGGTTGGAACTTATCCGTCCTCGTTGCGGGTTTACTCTATCTGCAAGGTTTCACACAAGCGCGTGAATACGCTGAACCGGTTTGGTTTGTTGACTTGGCGATTACCGTGGTTTGGGTGGTTTACTTCCTGATCTACACAGTAACGCTGATGAAACGCAACCAGCCGCATATTTATGTGGCTAACTGGTTCTTCATGTCATTCATTTTGGCGACGGCACTGTTACACATCTTCAATAACTTGGCGATGCCGATCAGCTTGACGTCTCCGGTGTCTTACAGCTTGTTCTCCGGTGCACAAGATGCGATGACGCAGTGGTGGTACGGTCACAACGCAGTAGGTTTCTTCCTGACAGCGGCATTCTTGGGGATGATGTATTACTTCGTACCTAAGCAAGCAGGTCGTCCGGTTTATTCTTACCGTTTGTCTATCATCCACTTTTGGGCGCTAAGCTTCATGTACATGTGGGTAGGTAGTCACCATTTGCATTGGACGGCGATTCCTGACTGGACATCTACCTTGGCAGCGACTTTCTCCATCATGTTATTGATGCCATCTTGGGGTGGTATGATCAACGGTATCATGACGCTTTCTGGTGCATGGGATAAGTTGCGTACTGACCCTATCATGATGTTCATGATTACGGCGTTGTCATTCTACGGTATGTCGACCTTTGAAGGCCCGATGATGTCATTGAAGAGCGTTAACGCGCTGTCACATTACACTGACTGGACGGTTGGTCACGTTCACTCCGGCGCATTGGGCTGGGTTGCTATGATCACTTTCGCTTCCTTCTACCACATGATTCCGCGTCTGTGGAACACCACGCTGTACAGTATGCAATTGGTTTACACGCATTTCTTCTTGGCAACTATCGGTACTATCTTGTACATCACTGCATTGTGGGTATCGGGTATCGGTCAAGGCTTAATGTTGCGTGCCTTTGATGAATACGGCAACTTGGCGTATACCTTCGTTGAAACGGTTGCGTTTATGCATGGCCCATTGGTGGCGCGTGCGGTTGGTGGCTTGTTCTTCTTGTCGGGTATGTTGTTGATGGCTTATAACATTTATATGACCATTTCGCGTGCAAAACAGGAAGAAGGTGTTCCTGCCACTACTGCTGCTGCTAAAGCGTAATCAGGGAGAGTTGAGATATGTTTAAACATGAAAGTATCGAAACCAATTCGGGGCTGTTGATTGTCCTGACCCTGGTTGCTATCAGTATCGGTGGTTTGGTGGAAATTGTGCCATTGCACTACATCAATGAAACAGTGGAAGATGTAAAAGACCCGGCGACTGGTTTAGAAGTCGTGCGTCCTTACACCCCGCTGGAGCAACGTGGTCGTGACATTTACACCCGTGAAGGTTGCTACCTCTGCCATTCACAGATGATTCGTCCGTTTCGTGATGAAGATCTGCGTTACGGTCACTATTCACTCGCTGCTGAGTCCAAGTACGATCACCCATTCCAATGGGGTTCCAAGCGTACTGGCCCGGATTTGGCGCGTGTCGGTGGCAAGTATTCCAATGAATGGCAGGTTCAGCATTTGACGGCACCGCGTTCGGTGGTGCCTGAATCCATTATGCCTAACTATCCTTGGTTGCAGACGTCGGATTTGGATTTGTCTGATCTTCAAGATCGTATGGTGGCGTTGAAACGGGTAGGCGTGCCTTACTCGCAAACCACGGTTGAATACGAAGATAACGTGAAGCGTTTTGGTGCGGAAGTCGCGAAGACTCTCGACATTAATCAAGCAGAAGCCAACCTGATTGCACAGGCCAAAGCAGGCAACTACGACGGTAATTCATCTAACATCAGTGAGATGGATGCCTTGGTTGCTTACCTGCAAGTACTGGGTACGATGGTTGACTTTAAGAAGTTTGATGAAGATCACTTCATTCAATTCCGTTAATTTTCTGTGCTACTGGATAGTAGCCTCTGTTGACAAGGTGAGGATCAAATGCTGACAGACTTCTGGACGTGGATACTGGATATGGGTAATAGCAAGACTGTTGCGTTACTGATCTTTTTTACGACGTTTGTTGGCATTATCATCTACAACTATTCCAGCCGCAGACGTAGCGAAAGACTTGAGTCTTATCGCTACCTGCCGCTGATGGATGAAGATGAAGCTGATAAGCGCGTCAAAGCAGCAGAGGCGGCTTCCCAAGCGAAAGGTGAGAAATAGTTATGGCTACTCCTGTTAAAGACCCCTTGACTGGCGCAGAAACCACTGGTCACGTTTGGGATGATTCACTGCAAGAATTCAACAACCCCTTGCCACGCTGGTGGTTGTGGACATTTTACGGCACGATCATTTTTACGATTGTTTACTGGGTCATGTACCCGTCTTGGCCAATCGGTAAGACCTACCTGAAAGGCATTGGTAATGAGATTACCTACAAGACTGATGCTGGCGAAGAGAAAAGCACCCACTGGAACATGCGTGCGCTATTAGCTCACGACATGCAAAACGGTACGGAAGCGATCAAGCAGCAAGAATACCTCGCCAAAGTTGGCGCGGCTTCTTACCAGCAGATTGCGCAAGACCCGGATATGTCTTCTTTCGTGCGTTCTTACGGCGTAGGGATGTTCGGTGACAACTGCGCGGCTTGCCATCAGTCTGGTGGTCAAGGTGTGGTTGGGATGTACCCGAATCTGGTGGATGATGACTGGTTGTGGGGTGGTGACACTAGCACCATCGAGAATACACTGCGTTATGGGCGCATGGGTTATATGCCCGCGTACAGCAAGACCTTTGACGAAACACAATTGAATCAAGTGGCAAACTACGTGTTAACCTTGTCTGGTGAGCCAGCAGTGGATGCAACCGCCGCTGCCGAAGGCCAGAAGATTTTCCAAGGCCAAACGGGTGGGTGCTACATGTGCCACACCAAAGAAGGCAAAGGAATGCACGCACAAGGTTCCGCTAACCTGACTGATAAAGTTTGGACAATTGCTAACCTGCCCGCAGCAGAAACCCCTGAAGCCAAATTGGAAGCGGTGAAAGCCGTCATCCATAACGGTGTTAAGCGCCAAATGCCGGTGTTCGGTAAAGACGGTCGTAACCTGTCTGATACTGAAATCAAAGTATTGGTTGCTTACCTGCAACAGATGTCTGGCGGTGCTGGCGCACAGTAAGACAAACTGTTTTCAAGTATAATAGAGGCCGGATTTGTTCCGGCCTTTTTGCGTTATGAACTGTTAATAAACAAATGGATAGACAAACGATTTCCTCATGAAGATTCGCGAAAATTATTCCCTGCAAGCACTCAATACGTTTGGCCTAGCGGCACAAACCCGTTATTTCTGTACCTTGCACAAATTGAGTGGGGTGCGCACGCTCATGGCTTGGCAACAGGAACACCCGGATTTACCCCTATTGTTTCTGGGCGGCGGCAGCAATATGTTGTTCGTCAATGATTACCCCGGTTTAGTGGTGCAAGTGCGCTTGGAAACCTTGGAAGTACTGGGGCAGGATGAGAATTACCATTATGTACGCGCCGGAGCAGGTAATAATTGGCATGAATTTGTGCAATGGACGATTGCGCAAGGCTTTGCAGGGCTGGAAAACTTATCGTTGATTCCGGGAACAGTCGGGGCAGCGCCTATGCAGAACATTGGGGCGTATGGCGTCGAGTTGAAGGATCATGTGTATGAAGTGCAAGCCTTAGACTGGCGCACCGCAGAAATCCGCGATTTCAGTGCTGAAGAATGCCGTTTTGCGTACCGTGATAGCTATTTCAAATCGGTAGAGCCGGATAGGTGGTTAATTGTGGCAGTCGTGTTTCGCTTGCCGCGCCAGCCGCAGTGGAAAATTGACTATGCTGGCGTGAAAGAGCCATTAGCAGGCAAAACGTTAAATGCGCGATTGATCAGCGATGCCATTATCCAGCTTCGCCAAAGCAAATTACCGAACCCCGCTGAAATCGGTAACGCGGGCAGTTTTTTCAAGAACCCGTTAATTGCGCCTGCGCAATGGGCAACACTCAAAGTGCAATTCCCTGACATACCCGGTTGGCCTCAGCACGATCAGGTGAAAACTTCAGCAGGTTGGTTAATTGACCAATGCGGCTGGAAAGGCAAACGCGATGGTGATGCAGGCACTTACGCTAAACATGCGTTGGTCTTGGTGAATCACGGCAATGCCACGGGTGCAGAGGTGTGGCATTTTGCCCAAGCGATTATTGCGTCGGTGCAGGATAAATTCGGAATTACCTTAGAGCCAGAACCACGGGTGATTCGCTAGGGGCGCACCTGTGTTCAGTCCCGCTGTAGCCATTGTTCGACAACCTTGAGCAGCTCGTCTTGTTTGACGGGTTTTGCCAGATAATCATCCATACCCATTTTTAGGCAGCGTTCGCGGTCGCCTTTGAGTGCATTGGCAGTCATGGCAATTACTGGAATATGTTGCTTGATAATGCCCTCTTTTTGCCATTTGCGGATGTAGCGGGTCGCGGTGTAGCCATCCATTTCTGGCATATTAATATCCATTAGCACCAGTTGGTAAGGGCGATTGCGCAAGGCTTTGAGTGCTGATTTGCCGGTGGTGACGTGATCCACGTGAATATCGAGCTTTTCCAACATGGTGACGGCAATCAGCGCGTTGACGGAGTTGTCTTCGGCTAACAAAATCGCCGGTGGAAACGAAGTGACGGATTTCAAAACGATATTCGGGAAAGCTGGCGCGGGCGCAGCCGTTGGTTTAGGCTGATAATCAAGCGCGTGACGTCGTAACGTATCCAGCAATATATCCCGCAAGGTGATGGAGCGCACGGGTTTGGTAACGGCGGCTTGCACGCCCGCTTGTTGTTGTTTTTCGAGTGAAATGCCGTAAGAGGTGAGCATCACAATCGGGGTTTGGTCATGGCGGCTATCACTGCGGATGGTTTTGGCGAGGGCGATGCCATCCATTTGCGGCATAAACCAGTCCAGCAACATGAGGTCGATTGGTCGTTGTTGAGTGATGGATTCTTCCAGTTTGTGCAAAGCGTCATGCCCGTTGCTGACGATAACGGCTTCGGCTTTCCAAGCTTGCAGGTAATTTTCCAGAATCCGGCGATTGGTTTCATTGTCATCCACCACCAAAATGCGGCGGCCTTCCAAATGGTAGTTAGCATTGCCCAATGCATGATTTTCAGTGATGGGGACGGTGATTTCAAACCAGAACGTTGTACCCTGACCGGGAACGCTCTCCAGCCCAAGGCGACCGCCCATCATTTCCGCAAATTCACGCACAATGGTTAAACCCAAGCCGGTGCCGCCGTAACGCCGGTTGATGGAGGCATCGACCTGCACAAACGATTCAAACACGCTTTTTTGCATGGCAAGCGGAATGCCAATGCCAGTATCACGGACTTCAAAGCGTAACACGGCTTTATTATCGCGAATTTCCAGCAATTCCAAGCCGGTATAGACTTCGCCACGTTCGGTGAATTTGACGGCATTGCCCACCAGATTCATCAACATTTGCCGCAAGCGAGCCGGGTCGCCTTGAACGCGCTCAGGAATGTTTTCGGGGATGTAGCATTGGACTTCGAGGTTTTTCTCCTGTGCCATCGTCGACATAATGCTGCTGATATTTTCCACCAATTCACGCGGGGAAAACTCGATAATTTCCAGCTCAATACCCCCCGCTTTGAGTTTGGAAAAATCCAAAATATTGTTAATCACATCCAGCATGACTTCGCAGGAGGCATACGCGGTGTCGACGAATAGTTTCTGGCGCTGATCCAGCGTTGTGTCTTTCACGATTTCCAAAGAACCCAAAATACCGTGTATCGGTGTGCGTAATTCGTGGCTCATATTTGCCATGAAGCGGGTTTTTTGCTCGGACTTGTGCAGCGCTTCGATGCGTTGTTCGGTTTCGGTCTTGAGATCGTCGTACAGTTTGCGCATTTCTTGCGACGACACTTCCAGTGAGCGTTCCAATAAATATTGCGCGTCACTGGTGCCGGTGTACGAGAGGTCGATTTGGTGCAGAAAATGTTGCCATTTGTTTTGATCATCTGGCAGGCCATGCTGGAGCAAGCCGCTGCGCTTTAATTGTTTTTGCAAGCGCTTGTGGAGGGGTTTAACTTCCTTCATACATCACCGTTAAGGTCATGGTTTCATTGTGCAGGCAGCAACGCCCACCGAATGCATTGGGTGCTAATTCACCGTAGGAGTAAAAGCCAAGCTGTTGACTACCGGCGGGAAGATTGTCGAGCGTGGCTTCTAATTCTTGATCCGTATCATCGCCCATGACGAGTTTGCGCCCTGAGCAACTGATGGTCAGCGCAAAGACGGGAGTTTGTGGCGGCAGCCGCTCGGCTAAGCTGCGCGAGGCTGTTTCCGCGCCATCCAGCAAATTGTCAAAACTGCCGTACATCAATTGTGTGCTGTAGCCCTGTGGAATATCGGCGACAAACCCTAAGCTATCATCCGTTTCATTAATCGACACCACGGTACGCACCACGTAATGATTTTTGGTGTCGTTCCAAATAGCCAACGGGAAGTGCAAGGCCATGGCGGGTAAATTATTAGCGTGTTCCCCAAGGTATTCTTTGTAGAGCTGTAAGGCCGGACGCCCATCAATTTCATACAAGGTATTGCCTGCTGAGCGGGTAATGACGCGCTCAGGGCCAAACGGCTTGAAACCATCGCGGGCGTAGCTGGTAAAAACCAGTTCTTTGCCATAAAAGCCGACACCTGTTACGCGCTGTGAAACTGCTTGCCCTTGGTCTAATACCCATGTGGATACAAACTGCATCTTGTCGCTGGCTAAACCGCCGACAATCGTAACCTTGGTTTCATTAACCACCGAAGCCATACCCCGAATTAATGCACTGCCATTGGTGTTAAGCCCATCGGTTAGAACAAAAATTCCTTTAAGATCAGGTGCATTGAGTGTGGTCGCAATTTGCTTGCCTGCTTGGAAAGAATCGTCTGCATGCGGTAATTCCGCACTGGTAAAAGCCAGACGGCTTGTTTCAAAGCGAATAATGCCAACCACGACAGCATTTTCGAGCAAATGCTCATTGAAAATACCGGCAACAGTGGAACAACCCGCGATCACTGCTTGTGGATAGTGGGTATGTAGGTGTTTTATGGCAGTTTGGTACTGTTCACCATCGGGAGGGCTGAATACCAATACCAATGTCTGGGATGAGTCAACGTCAGGTAAAGGCTTATGCCAGCCTGTAGCCTGCGTAAAAAAGCTTAGCGTCACTTGCACGGTGGTTCCCCCGGATGTGCATCGTCATTATTTTAATACATTCTGCTTGATCAAAATAATATCATAAGATTGACCGCGATTACCCTACCATCTGTCGGAACGGTTGAACCTAGGTAAGGCTGTGGCTATACTTTAACAATCATCCCTTTATGGAATTTACTGTCTTCTTGACTACTAAAACCACTGCTGCAACGGAAAGTGACAGGCACACCGTTCAGTTTGAGCTTGAACCTGCGAATACCGAGCGTTTAATGAACTTGTGTGGTCAATTTGACCAACATTTGCGTCAATTAGAGCACCGTCTCGGCGTTGAACTGAGCAATCGTGGCAATTTGTTCCAGATTACCGGAACGCCGCTGACCACACAGTTAACCATCAATCTATTGCACGACCTTTATCGCGAAACGGTTGAAACCGTTCTCAGCCCGGAAAGCATTCATCTGTTCCTGCAAGAAGCCAATCTCGACAAGGTGCAAGCCAATACCGGCGATGATGTGCGCATCCGCACCAAGCGCGGTTACATCAAACCCAAGGGTTTAGCGCAAAGTCAGTACATCCAAAATATCCGCACCCACGATGTCACGTTTGGGATTGGCCCTGCGGGTACGGGCAAGACTTGGCTGGCAGTCGCCTGCGCAGTCGAAGCCTTGGAGCGTGATGAAGTGCGGCGTTTGGTGCTAGTACGTCCTGCGGTCGAAGCGGGGGAGCGTTTGGGTTTTTTGCCCGGTGATTTGTCGCAAAAAATCGACCCGTATTTGCGCCCCATGTATGACGCTTTGTACGAGATGATGGGTGTTGAAAAGGTTAATAAGCTGATTGAGCGCAATGTGATTGAAGTCGCGCCATTGGCTTATATGCGCGGGCGCACCTTGAATGATGCGTTTATTTTGCTGGATGAGGCGCAAAATACCACCACGGAACAAATGAAAATGTTCCTGACCCGCTTAGGGTTTGGCTCATCCGCCGTGATTACCGGCGATATTACGCAGATTGACTTACCCCGTCATCAAACGTCTGGCTTACGTCAAGCGGCTGAAATTCTTGAAGATGTTAAAGGCATTAGTTTTAACTGGTTCAGCGGGCGTGACGTGGTGCGGCACAAATTGGTGCAAAAGATTGTGGCAGCGTATGAAGGTTTTGAGCGGGATCGTGCTGCATGAGCCTAGAACTCGATATTCAAAACCCGGAAGCTTACACAACGATTCCTGCCGAAGCCGATTTATTACGCTGGGCGCAAGCGGCGTGGTCGGCGGATGCGGAAGCCGGTGTGGTGGTGCGCATTGTCAATGAGGCCGAAAGTCAGGAACTCAATCGCACTTATCGTGACAAAGATTACTCGACGAATGTATTGTCGTTTCCTTACGATGCGCCACCGATTCCAGAGGATGACGATGACATCGAATACCTCGGTGATCTGATTATTTGTTTGCCTGTGGTCGAGCGCGAAGCTGCCGAACAGGGCAAAACTGCCACCCAACATTGGGCGCATTTGCTGATACATGGTTTGTTGCATTTACAAGGTTATGACCATATAACGGATACCGAAGCAGAAGAGATGGAAGCGTTAGAAACCGCTTTGCTGCTGAAACTCGGCTTTCCCGACCCTTATCACTAATCCCCAGAGGACCAATGAAAACTGACATAGGTGACTCGCGACCTCGACCGCGATGGAAACAATGGTTAATTAACAAACTCGATCTTACTTCCCAAAGTCGGGAAGATTTGATGGACGATTTACAACGGGCTAACGAAAAAAACCTCCTGCCAGGGGAAACGGTGGGAATGTTGCAAGGCGTGCTGGAATTTGGTGCGCTTCAAGTGCGCGACATTATGGTGCCACGCTCACAAATCAACTTCATTTACCACGAAGATGATTTCACCGATATTCTCGCTCGCATTGCCGAAACCGAACATTCGCGCTATCCCGTGGTGGATGAAGACCGCGATGATTTGGTGGGGGTATTGCTGGCAAAAGATTTGCTCAAATACAGCGGGCGCGAAGCAGAGTTCAAAATTGATGACATTATCCGCCCTGCCTTAATTGTCCCCGAAAGCCAGCGTTTGAATCGCTTGCTGACCGAGTTCCGCAAAACCCGCAACCACATGGCGGTGGTCATCGACGAATACGCGGGTATTTCCGGCTTGGTAACGTTTGAAGACGTGCTGGAACAGATTGTCGGTGACATTGACGATGAGCACGATGACGAAGAAGACATTTCCACCAATATCCAGCCACAAGAAGACGGGCGTTTCATCGTCGAGGCCATGACCCCGATTGATGAATTCAACGAAACCGTCGGCACGGCATTCGATACCGAAGAATTCGATACGATTGCGGGAATTGTGATCCATGAGTTGGGTAAAATCCCGCGTCAAGGCGAGGAACTCGTGTTAATGGGTTGGTTATTCCGGGTGTTGCGCAGCGATTCGCGGCGTATTTTGTTGCTGGAAGTGTTGCCCCACACGGAAAATTCATGTTCTGAGGAAGTGCCTGCGTTATAATCCGCTCACATTTTGCTGTGCTGGATATTCCAATCATGCTGTCTTTTCGTAATTCTCGTGAATCCCTTTCAAAAATTGATTACCTGCTGGCTTTGCTGGCAGGTGCATCAATGGCCTTGGCGTTCGCGCCGCTTGAGTGGCGTGTGTTTGCCTTTTTTGCCCCCGCCGTATTGTTTTGGCTGAATCTAAAAGCGTTGCCGACCAAGCAACGTTTGTGGTTGGCGTGGGTATTTGGGGTGGGGATGTTTGCCGGAGGTGCGCACTGGATTTATGTCAGTATCCACTTTTTTGGCGGGGCAAATTCCCTGATTGCTGGCTTAATGGTGGCAATTTTTGTGGTGATCATGGCGCTGTTGCTGCTGGTATTTGGCTGGTTGGCGGCGTATACCGCGCATTTGCCGCAAGCGGTGCGTTTACTGGTGGCATTTCCGGCGATTTGGGTGTTGACCGAATGGTTTCGTGGTTGGTTTTTAACGGGGTTTCCCTGGTTACAATTGGGTAGCAGCCAGATTGATACGTGGTTGGCACATTACGCGCCAATCACGGGTGTGTTGGGCGTCAGTTGGCTGGTCGCGGTGGGCGCGGGTGCATTGGTTTTGCTGGTGCTGGGAACCTTGCGTGAACGGTTGATTGCCAGCGTATTAGCGGTGGTCACGGTGGCGGGTGGTTTTGGTTTGGGGCAGATTCGTTGGACAGAACCCGCAGGAGAGCCGTTATTTGTCAGTATGTTGCAAGGCAATGTTGATCAGTTGACCAAGTGGTCACGCGAATTCCGCAATGACAATATCCAAGCGTATTTGGATTTAATGGATGGGGATAAGTACCCGAATGTCGAATCTTCTCACCTGGTGATTTGGCCGGAAACCGCGTTGGCGGATTCTTTTCAGCAATCCGACGACGTGATGTTACCGTTACAAGATTGGGCGCGTGAGGCAAAAGTTGATGTGTTGGTTGGTGGTTTCCACATTAATCGCGACACCGAGGCGGTGTATAACGCGGTGATGGTGGTGGGTGGTGAGCGTGATGTGGAAGTTTCCGCCAATACGGGTGAGCATGTGTACGCGAAGCAACACCTTGTGCCGTTTAGTGAATACATTCCGTTGTTGAAATACCTGCGCTTTTTGGAACATATCGTTAAATTGCCGTATGACAATGTGACGGCGTGGGAAGGCACGAATACCCTCACCGTTGCCGGGCAGCCGATGCGCATGTCGGTGTGTTACGAAGATGCGTATGCCGAAGAAATGATTGCCGGATTGCCGCAAGCGACCATGCTGGTGAATGTCAGTAATGATGGCTGGTTCACTGGCTCGATTGAGCCGGCACAACACGCGGAAATTGCGCGGATGCGGGCGTTGGAAACCGGGCGCTATTTGTTACGGGCTACCAATAACGGTGTCAGCGCGATTATTGATGATAAAGGCAAAGTGACCGCCACGGCAGAACCGCGCATTGCCACGGTGATCAGTGGTTACGCCACACCGATGCAAGGCGTAACCCCTTATGTGCAGGTTGGAAACTGGCTGATTATTCCATTGATGTTTATACTGTTAGGTGTTCCGTTGCTATTGTTGCGCGGCAAATTTTATTCATAGAGGAACACCGATGCTAACAACTACTCTTGCGCGTGCTTTGGCGGGCGTTACCCTGTGTACGGCGGTCATGCTCAGTTTGCCTGCTCAGGCGGGCAAAACCTTGGATACCATCAAGTCCCGTGGTCAATTGGTGTGCGGTGTGAACGTGGCACTGGCTGGTTTTTCCTCTGCCGATAGCGAAGGCAAGTGGAGTGGGATGGACGTGGATTATTGCAAAGCACTCGCAGCAGCGGTGTTGGGCGATGCCAGCAAGGTGAAATACGTCCCCTTGAATGCACAACAACGTTTTACCGCATTGCAATCCGGCGAAATCGACATCTTGTCACGTAATACGACCTGGACATTGACCCGTGATGCGTCGCTGGGGGCAAACTTTGTCGGCATGATTTATTACGACGGGCAAGGTTTCATGGTGAAAAAAGAGCTGAAGGTTGCCAGTGCTAAGGAACTGGATGGCGCGACGGTATGCGTGCAGTCCGGCACGACGACTGAAAAGAATCTGACCGATTTTGCCCGCGCCAACAAGTTGGACATTAAACCGCTGGTGTTTGAAAAGAATGAAGCTGCCACGGGGGCTTACCATAGCGGGCGTTGCGAGGCGTATACCACGGATGCGTCAGGGTTAGCAGCGGAACGAACTATTGCGAAAAATCCCGATGAACACATGATTTTGCCGGAAATCATTTCCAAAGAACCACTGGGGCCGTTGGTGCGCCGTGGTGATGATGAGTTTTTTGCGATCAGCAAGTGGGTATTGAACGCGCTGATTGAAGGCGAAGAATACGGGCTTGCCCAAACGAATTTGGATGAAAAGAAAACCAGCGATGACCCCAATATCCAGCGTATTTTGGGTACGGCTGAAGACATGGGAGCGTTGCTGGGTTTGGATAAGGAATGGGCTTACCGCGCACTGAAAGCGACGGGCAATTATGGTGAAATTTTCGAGCGTAATGTCGGTAAAGATTCCCCGTTGAAACTGGAACGCGGCTTGAATAAGCTGTGGAATCAGGGCGGGATTATGTACGCGCCACCGATTCGTTAAACGTGTTAATGACCTTCTGGCGCAACCAAAAAATACGCGGCTGGATTTACCAAATTGCCGCGTTGCTACTGGTTGCGCTGTGCGTTGCCATCCTCGCCGACAATACGCTGGAAAACATGCGCACCCGTGGCATTCAAAGCGGCTTCGGTTTCCTGTCACAACCTGCCGGATTTGACATTAGCGAAAGCCTGTTCGGGTTTGAGTCGACACAACCTTATTGGAAAGCTTTCCTCACCGGTTTGGGTAACACCCTTAAAGTCGCGCTCATTGGCATTATTCTCACCACGATTCTCGGTGTATTGCTGGGGGTAGGGCGCTTCTCCCAGAATATCCTGATCCGTGGCTTGTGCCTGACGTATGTGGAAATCTTCCGCAATGTGCCGTTGTTGCTGCAATTGTTGATGTGGTATCTGCTGTTGGTTGAGTTTTTGCCGACTGCACGGGAAGCCGAACCCTTTCTCGGCATGTTTCTCACCAAAGCAGGCTTAACTTTGCCTTGGTTTGGGGATATGCCGGTCAAAGCCGGATTTGGCATTAAAGGCGGGATTAATGTCTCGCCGGAATTTCTGGCGTTATTGTTGGGGTTGGTGATTTATACGGCGTCGTATATTGCGGAAATCGTGCGCAGTGGCATTGCTTCTGTGCCGCGTGGACAGCATGAGGCGGCAATGGCGTTAGGTTTGAGTCGGGCGCAAGCCATGCGTTTGATTCAGTTGCCGCAAGCGTTGCGCGTGATTATTCCGCCGTTGACCAATCAGTATTTGAATCTGACCAAAAACTCTTCGCTGGCAGTGGCAGTGGGCTACCCTGAACTGGTGTCAATTGCGAATACCTCGCTCAATCAGACCGGGCGGGCGGTGGAGTGTATCGGGGTGATTATGGCGGTTTACTTAACGCTTTCGTTGCTCACTTCCTTACTGATGAATGCTTACAATCGTCGTGCGGCGATCAAGGAGCGTTAACCTGTTAAACTTGCTCTATATTTTCCATATTCAGCTACTGCTGACGCGATTTTTCCGATGTTGACAGTCTGCAGACTTCTCCGCATAGTGTTCAGAACGTCAAACATGAAATATTCCTAAGCAGCAATGAAACCAAGCGTATACATCGAATCCTCTATTCCCAGCTATTTGACCGCACGGGCAAGCCGCGATTTGGTAAAAGCTGCACATCAACAAATCACCCAAGAATGGTGGGAACACAAAGACCGTTTCGATTTGTATGTCTCGGAAGTTGTTATTCAAGAAATCACTCAAGGTAATGAGGATGCCGCACAACGGAGACTAACTGCGGTAGACAATATCCCTTCACTGGCATTGGATGAAGAAGCCCTCGCATTGGCACAGAAACTGGTCAGTATGCACCTCCTTCCTGACAAAGCCTTGTTGGATGCACTGCATATTGCTTTAGCCGCCAACAATGGCATGGATTATTTATTGACGTGGAATTGTAAACACATTGCCAATGCCGTGATGCGCCCTAAGATAGAACAAATGTGCCGGATAATGGGATTAGTTCCACCTGTCATTTGCACACCAGAAGAACTGCTGGAGTTTTAAGATGAAAAATGATCCTATCGTGGAAGAAATCCACAACATCCGTGAAGCCTATGCTGCTCGTTTCAATTTTGACTTGAGAGCCATTTTTACCGACCTGAAAGCCAAAGAACGCCAATCATTGCGTCGGGTTGTTAAACTATCGCCTAAGCGTCTAGTGAATAATCAAGCCGCGTAGAAACCTGCAATATGGCTTTTATAAACACAGTCCGTTCCAACTTATTCAATAACGTCTTTAACAGCACAGTGACGCTGCTGCTGGGAACGTTATTGCTCTACGCCCTCACCCATGCGTGGGGCTGGGGCATCCATCATGCAATATGGGTAGCCGATGCAGAACAGTGCAACGCAGCGCGTGGTACGGGCGCGTGCTGGGGCGTGGTCACGGAAAAATACCGTGTGATTATTTTTGGGCGTTACCCGTTTGCAGAGCAGTGGCGACCGTTCGCGGCGACCTTGTTGCTGATGGCATTATTGTTGGCAAGCTGTATGCGGATGTTTTGGAAACCGTGGTTGGCGGCGTTGTGGCTTGGGGTGTTGGCGGTATTTTTTGCTCTGATGCATGGTGGTATTTTCGGCTTGAGTGTGGTGGCAACGGATCAATGGGGTGGTTTGCCATTGACCATTTTGCTGGCATCGTTGTCGGTGGTGGGCGCATTTCCGTTGTCGATTTTTCTGGCATTGGGACGCATGTCGGCTTTGCCAGTTATCAGAACGCTGTGCACGGTTTATGTGGAACTGATTCGCGGTGTGCCATTGATTTCGGTGCTGTTTATGGCATCGTTCCTGTTTCCGCTGTTCATGCCGGAAGGTTTTTCGATTGATGTATTGCTGCGCGTCTTAGTGGCAATGATTTTGTTTGCGGCGGCGTATTTGGCGGAAGTGATTCGTGGCGGTTTGCAGGCGATTCCGCGTGGGCAATACGAGGCGGCATCCTCGTTGGGGCTGACGTATTGGCAGATGCAACGCAAGATTATTTTGCCACAAGCCTTGGCAACGGTGGTGCCGGGGATTATGAATAATTTCATTTCGACCTTCAAAGATACCTCGCTGGTGACGATTGTGAGTTTATACGAATTGACGGGTTCGTTGGATTTGGCGGTAAATAGCGATCCCAATTGGATGGCGTATAAGCTGGAAGGGTATTTGTTTATTGCGGCGATTTATTTTGGGTTTTGTTTCAGCTTGTCACGTTATAGCCAGTGGGTGGAGCGGCAGGTGAATCGGGGGAAGGTGCATTAATGTCTGATTACATGATCGAATTCGCCAAAGTTAATAAATGGTACGGCAACCAGTTTCACGTCTTGCGCGACATCGACTTGCAGGTTCGCAAGGGCGAACGCATTGTCATTTGCGGCCCTTCCGGTTCCGGCAAATCCACCCTGATCCGCTGCATTAACCGCTTGGAAGCACACCAGCAAGGTAAGCTCACGGTTGATGGGCTGGAACTCAGCGATGACGTGAAAGTGCTGCACGAAGTCCGCCGCAAAGTTGGCATGGTATTCCAGCAATTCAACCTGTTCCCGCATTTAACGGTGTTAGAAAACCTCACCCTCGCGCCGATTCAAGTGAATAAACTCTCCAAAATCGATGCGGAAGAACGTGCCATGGCACAATTACAGCGCGTGCAGATTGCGGAACAAGCGCACAAATACCCGCTGCAACTGTCCGGTGGGCAACAACAGCGCGTTGCGATTGCCCGCGCGTTGTGCCTGACCCCACAAGTTCTGCTTTTCGATGAACCCACCTCTGCCCTTGACCCGGAAATGATCAAAGAAGTGTTGGATGTGATGAGCGAATTAGCCGAGCAAGGCATCACCATGCTGTGTGTAACCCACGAAATGGGTTTCGCTAAATCGGTAGCCGATCGGGTGATCTTCATGGATGCTGGGCAGATTGTGGAAGAAAATAACCCGCACGATTTTTTCAATCGCCCGCGCAATGCGCGTACTCAGGCATTTTTGGCGAAAATATTGGCGCATTGAGTGCCAATGAATGGGTTAGTTTTTCTAACCATTACGTTGAGAAATTATAGCTTGTTCATTTAGGTAAAAATCCCTATTATTTATTGCATTGCAACATAAGTGATTCAGGGTCTCTCTCCTCCTCCTAGCTTCTGAATCATTTGCAAGCGCCCACAGCGCACGGACATTGAGGGATTTCTCTCCTCCTCCTCTCTCTCCTCGTGTTCTTGCTGTGGGCGTATCTTTTAAGATACCTATTGCAAGCAAGCCAGCAATGACAGCGTGATTCTAGCCGTCGCCCCCCATAAAATTTCCCCATCGTATTCTTGAAAATACACGATCGGTATTGGTTCTGTTACGTCGGTTAACTGTCGGTAGCGTATTTCGTGGTGTTGCGGTTGTGCCAGCCAATGCAGCGGAATGGTGAACGCGCGGGCGACTTCTTGCGGGCTAAGTATCAGTTCATAAGGCCAAGGTACGTGGGCAACGGTTGGCACAATTTGAAAGCGGCTCACGCTGTGATGCGGGCTGAGTTGCCCCAGAATAGCCACATCGTGCGGCAAAATACCGATTTCTTCGTGTGCTTCGCGCAAAGCGGTAGCGGTCAGGTCGGCATCTTCCGGGTCACGTTTGCCCCCAGCAAAAGCGACTTGCCCACTGTGATAATCGCGCACCGACTTGGGGCGGCGAATAAACAGTAAATGCCAAGCATTATCCATGCGCACAAACGGTACTAACACCCCGGCTTCGCGACACGCATCCAGCGCGACATCATGCGTCGCTGCGCCGCGTTGTTGTAAGCGCTGCATAATGTCGGTTGGGGTCAGTTTGTCAATGGCGTTCATGGTGTTGGCTGCCTTAGGCGCTGACCGAATACCCACGCAGGCGGTGTGCAAATTGCTCCAGAGCCGCGATGCCGGTTTTTTCCGCGTTGCTGATCCACTCTTGTACCGCTTCCAGCCGCGCTTCTTGGCTAACCGTGGTGCGTTCCCACAATTGATGCAGGCGTTGCTGATACAAATACACGGTTTGTAAGGCTTGGCTTTCTGCGAGTACAGTTTGGTGGCGCAATTCCGATTTCGTCACCGGTTTGATGACTTGCTGGGCAAAGTGCGAGAGGACTTGCAAGCGATTGCCGAGCACAGCGGTCACGGTGTCAAAGTCCACCGCCATTTTGTTGGGATTAACCCGAATGCGCGGGGCAACTTTGCGCACTTTCGCCATGCCCAACATTTCTAAGATGCGGATGTAAAACCAACCAATATCGAATTCATACCAGCGGCTGGAAAGCCGTGCGGATGCGGCAAATGCGTGGTGGTTGTTATGCAATTCTTCGCCGCCGATTAAAATACCGATCGGGGAAATGTTGGTGGAAGCGTCGGTGGTGTTCCAATTGCGATAGCCCCAGAAGTGCGCCAAACCGTTGATAACACCCGCCGCCCAAAACGGAATCCATACCATTTGCACCGCCCAAATGAGTATGCCTGGCAAGCCAAACAGTACCAGATCAATCACCAGCATGGTGCTGACACCCAGCCAAGGGTAGGGCGCGTATACATGACGCTCCAGCCAGTCATCAGGAGTGCCTTTGCCGTATTTTTCGAGGGTTTCCTGATTTTGGGCTTCTTGGTGGTAAAGCCACGCGCCTTTCCAGAGGACAGTATTCACCCCACGGATTTGTGGGCTGTGTGGGTCTTCGGGGGTTTCGCATTTGGCGTGGTGTTTGCGGTGAATCGCCACCCATTCGCGTGTTACCATGCCGGTGGTTAGCCACAACCAGAGGCGGAAAAAATGCGCGGGGATAGCTCCCAAATCCAACGCCCGATGTGCTTGGGCGCGGTGTAAAAAGATAGTGACTGCCGCGATGGTAATGTGTGTTAAGCCCAGTGTGACCAGTACCAGTTGCCAAGCGCTGAGTTCTGCGAGTAAACCCATACTATTTACCTCTCCTCTGTTGTGACAGTGGATACTCTACTACATTCGCCCTTTATTGATATAGGGTTTACCCAAGGATTCATGATGCAAGCTTTACTTATTGTGGCGCACGGCAGTCGCCGCGTGCAATCGAATGATGAAATTCGTGCCCTTGCTGCCAAAGTCGGGGAGCAGTCTGGTGCGGATTACGCTTACGTGGGCAGTGCGTTTCTGGAATTGGCAGAGCCGTCGATTCCCGACGGTATTCAGCAATGCATTGACCAAGGCGCAACGGCAATCACCATTATGCCATTTTTTCTATCAGCCGGTCGGCATGTGGTAACGGATGTGCCTGAATTGGTACAGGCGAAACAATGTGAAAACCCCCAAGTAAAGATTCGTATGGCGCTTTACTTAGGGGTATCGGGTTTAATGCCGAGCTTGATTTTGCAGTCCGCGCAAACGGCGTGTGAGTGCAATGGGGTTAACTGCACGTATCCGGCGTGTATTACGGGCTAAGGTAGCTCCAGCCTTGTTCTTGCAGGGCAATAATCCGTGCAATGCCTGCTTGGGTTTCCTCGATGCCGTCAATGAGTGTGGGGCGTGTGCCGCTGCTTTCTTCCACGGTGTCGAGGGTGTTGCCGCAAGCGGTGAAAGTGACATTTTGCATCATCAGACTTTCAACGCGCTTGAGAAACGCACTTTTTTCGGTGACTAACCAAATGCCGGGGCCATAGGCGACCACCTCCATTTCGATATTATCCATGCCGTAATGTTTTTGCAGGTTGACGATATTGGCTAAGACGTGATCTTGAAAATCTTCTTCGCGCTTATTGACTTGAATCACCAAGCGATGGGTTTCATCACCAGCGGTTTCATTTTCACTGGTTTTTTCGGTAACAGCATCGGCTGCAATGACAGTTGAAAAAGGGACGCTCAATAAAGCAATTGCTACCATGCTGGCAGCAAAAAACGGGTTTACTCTCATGTTTTAATTTCCTCCTAACGGTTTGCCCACTATAGCGCAATACAGCGTTTGAGAAAACTCAAAATAGCGATGAATAGGGGAGTAAAAAATGGCGGGAGAAAAAGTAGGAGCACACTCCAGAAAATCGTGGAAGACTTCGACCTTGAACCAGTGGTTCAAGTGGGTGCGGCGAATGTTTTTCAGGCTTACCGTCGAGCGGTCATGCACACCAAATCATTACAACCACTCCCGGGGTAAGAAATTAGGCTCAAGGATAATACCCATCTTCTCACGAGTCCCCCAGAGGTGCTCTTGCTAGTTATACTATTACAATTATTGGGCGAGGGGAAGAATTGACAAATGCTCAAGCTTTGTGCTTATCAAGCGTGGCATCCAAACGTTGCTGCATTTTTTGCAGGTGTTCCAGCGTAGCAGGGTCGGCTGCTGCATTGTGGTGGTGTTTGCCGTGCATTAATTCGTGGGCAAGATTGAGGGCAACCATGACGGCAATGCGGTCACTGCCTAAGACTTTGCCAGAATCGCGGATTTTGCGCATTTCGCGATCGACGCGGCGTGAAGAAGCAATCAAGGCATCTTGTTCACCCACGGGGCAGGCAACCATATAATCTTTGTCGAGAATGCGAATATTGACGGGTTGGATAGCTTTTTCCATGTGATTTATGCCCCGGTTGCGGTTGGTTGGGTTTTCAGGCGCTGTATCAGGGCTTCTAATTGACTGCTGGCTTTGTCGTGGCGGTTGCGCAATGCCTGACATTCTTGGGCAAGGGTTTTTTCTTGCTTTTTTAGGTCGGCATTTTCAGTCGCCAATTTTTCAATGAGGCTCAATAGACGTTCCATGCGTTGTTCGATGGCATCCAGTTGAGTTTGCAGTGTCAAGTCAGGGGCTTTTGTATTCATACGCTAATGGTAGTAAAGAGTGCGAAACCACGTCAATCATCTCATAATAGTGCTTTGTCAGGGAGAAGATAATTTTGAAGAGTGAATTACCGGATTATGTAGGCGTAGAGCGGGCGTTAGGGCGTGCCAACGTGGATTTTTCGAGTGCAGAAATTCATGGGATGGCGTGCGGTTTATTGGTGGTTGATCAGGCAACGCCACCAGAAACGTGGTTGGCGCAGGCGTTGGAGGGCAACCCGCAGGATTTTCATGTGCAAGAAGCTCGCAGTTTGCTGAAAGACTTATTTGCTGCGACCCGCCAGCAATTAAATGATTCAGACATGGCGTTTGAATTATTTTTGCCCGAAGATGATGCCTTGGAAACCCGTGTGGAAGCGATGCAGGATTGGTGTCAGGGCTTCAGTTTCGGGTTGGCACTGGCGGGGGTGAAAGACATGCGCACCTTGCCGGACGATTCGCGTGAATGGGCAGAAGACGTGGTACGCATCGGCAGTTCCGGCGAGCTGGAAATGGAAGACGAGGAAGAGGGTGAAGAATCACTCGCGGAAATTATCGAGTACCTGCGCGTCGGTGTGTTGATGATGAACGAAGAACTGCAACCGATGAAAGCAGCGCCACACATTCATTGAGGAGACAATCATGCAAAAACCGATAATTCCGAAGGAAGAGTACGCGGCACGGCGGCGGCAGTTGTTGGCGCAATTAGGTCAGGATGCGGTGGCAGTCGTGCCTTCTGGCGGCTTGAAAGTGCGCAACCGTGATGCGGAATACCCGTTTCGACAAGACAGCGATTTCCACTACTTGACGGGTTTTAACGAGCCGGAGGCAGTGGCGGTATTTGTGCCGGGGCGCGAAGAAGGCGAATACGTGCTGTTTTGCCGTGAAAAAAACGAATTAGCGGAACGCTGGTCAGGTACTCGCGCCGGTTTAGAGGGCGCAAAACATTGGCATGGCGCGGAAGATGCGCACCCGATTGGTGACTTAAACAAGCTGATGCCGGAATTGCTGATCGGGCGTGACCAAGTGCATTACGATTTGGGCGCAAACCCTGGGTTTGATTTGCATCTGATTCGTTGGGTGAATCACTTGCGTGCCAGAGCGCGGGCGGGGATACGTGCGCCGCACAGCATTGTGATGTTGGATCGGATTCTGCACGAAATGCGCCTGTTTAAATCAGCGGCAGAAGTGGCGGTAATGCGTTATGCCGCGCAAACCGCTGCACGGGCGCATACACGAGCGATGCAAGTCTGTCAGCCGGGGATGTACGAGTACGAAGTCGAAGCCGAATTGTTGCACGAATTCCGGCGCATGGGCATGGAACCCGCGTATACCTCGATTGTGGGCGGCGGTAAAAATGCCTGTATTTTGCACTACATCGAAAACCGTGAGGTGTTGCATGACGGTGATTTGCTGCTGATTGATGCGGGCGCAGAACACGAATGCTACGCCAGCGATATTACCCGCACGTTTCCGGTGAATGGCAAATTTAGCCCCGCGCAACGAGCGTTGTATCAATTGGTGCTGGATGCGCAACAAGCCGCGATTGCTGTCGCGATTCCGGGCAATACGTGGGATGACCCGCACCAAGCAGCGGTGAAGGTGTTGGCGCAAGGATTACTCGATTTGGGCATATTGAGTGGTACGCTGGAAGAGGTGTTGAAAAAGCCTGAGGTGACGAATCTTGAAGAACCCGCTCCAGAAGAGCCTTACCGCCAGTTTTACATGCACAAAACCGGGCATTGGCTGGGAATGGATGTCCACGACGTGGGCGATTACAAGCACGGCGAGGAATGGCGCAAATTACAACCGGGCATGGTGTTGACGGTAGAGCCGGGGCTGTACATTTCCCCCGCCGATAATGTCGACCCGCAGTGGTGGAATATTGGGATTCGGATTGAGGATGATGTGCTAATTACCGCCGACGGCAACGACGTATTAAGCCGTGATGTGGTCAAGGAAATCGCGGCTATTGAAGCATTGATGGCAGGTTAAGCGCTTGTCAGCAATTGTTCCAAGTGATTGACCAGATAAAAAGGAATGTTAAACAATTGGAAGGGGCGGGTTTGCTGGATGAGTTTGGCTTCCAGCTTATCCACCGATGGTTTGGCGGAACTGATGCGGATGGCGCGGTTGGCCTGCTTTTTGATGACGAATGTGTGCAGGGATTTGATCGTACCGGAGCTGCCTGCTTTGACTTCCACGGGAATAATTTCATTACCCACGGTAAACAGAAAGTCGATTTCGGCTTGCCCTTCTGCTTTGGGGGGCTGCCAGTAATACAGTTCGGGGTTGACGTAAGCGGGTTTGGCGTAGAGCAATTGTTGCCCAACGAATTGCTCAGCCAATAAACCACGATTCGTTAATTCTAGCGGAGCGTGCATGATGTTTTGGGCGGGAATGTTTTGTGCCGCCAGCAGTAGCCCAATGTCAAGAAACAAGAATTTGCTGATACGGATTTTGGTTTCTGCCCCCAAAGGGACAGCCTCTGCATGGCTGTGTAAAACGCGGTAAAACAAACGTGCTGCTTGAAAGTGTTCAATTGCCGTATTCAATTGGCGGTTGTCACCACTGGATTGTTGGGCGATTTCTTGCGCTTGTTTGTGGGAAAATTGTTGCCCTATTTGCCCTAAAATCCCATTGAACAGTGCATTGAGGGTCAGAGCGGATTGGGAACCGCGATATTTGGCGAAATCATCCCGATAAGTTTGCAGCAACGCCGTTTGGTATTTGAGGATGTCGGCATGGTTAAAGTGCGTGTCTAGCCCAAGTTGAATGCAGTGAGGCATTCCGCCTGTCAGGGTGTAGCGGCGTACCAAACCCAACAGTTTTTCGTGCAAACTGTCGGGAATCAGGTGCATATTGGCGGTAGTCAGCATGTCAAGAGCGCGACATTCTTTGTCTGCTCCGATGGCTTGCAGGAATTCGTCAAAGCGTAATGCCCCCATGAAATAGGGTTCGATGCGTCCGACAGGGCTAGGCAGTTGGTAGTTGTTTAACACCTGATCAAGCAATGAACCCGTGAGGATGACCGCCAGTTGTGGCATGTCTTCCCAGAAGTAGCGCAGGCAGGAATAGGCGGCAGGGGTTGCTTGGGCTTCATCCAGAAACAGGATGAGCGGTTTTTCGGGGGCGATGGTTTCACCCGTGATTAACGAAAAGTTGAACAGTAACTCGTCCAGTTGGTAGCGACGAAACAGAGCATCCAGCTCCGTATGGCGTTCCAGATTGATTTCGATAACATTAACGCCCAGTTGTTTACCCGCCATGCGCACGGCGGTGGTTTTGCCCACTTGACGTGCGCCACGGATAACCAGCGGTTTGCGTTGGGGTTGTTGATACCACTGAATAATGTCGGTGACAGCTTGGCGGTTGAACATGGTTGTGGCACGGCTTTATTGCATCAATTGCATTAAAGTGTACTATTTTGAGGTTTGTTTTGCATTAAAGTGGATGATTTTCCTGTAATAGCCAGGTTTTCACCGGCGTTCCGATGGTGTTCTCACCCCCGATCCACGCTTCAGACGTGAGAATAACCCCCGGCTTTTGCATTTGTGCGCCAAAGTGTTCCAGTGCGCGGGTTTCTCGCTGGCGGGTTTTGTCCTCTTCCAGCGTATAGCAAACCTGATACAGCGTTTCACCGTCGAAAAAATCCACTTCGTAAGTATCACGCAAGTAACTGACGTGCCGTGTGCGTTGATTCAAGGTAATGCACACCAGATTTTCCAAGGCTTGCCCAAGATTACGGCTCGGCTTGGTCGCGGTTTGCAGGAAGCCGTTATCGAGAGCGTACAGTTTTTTCTGGGATTTGATGCGTTCTTTGGGTTTGTAATGAAAACGGTCAATGCGTTTGAGTAGAAAGGTTTCTTCAAAATAGCCCAGATAATCGCGGATGGTTTTATCGCTGATACCAAACGTTTGGCTGAGGGTGGTGTAATTCACTTCGCGAGTAGCATTCGTCATCAGGTAGTAAAACAGGTGTTCCAAGGTGGTGGCGTTGCGTATTTGGTGGCGAGGCACAATGTCTTGGTAGAGAATATTTTGCGCATAACTGAGTAACAGGGCTTGCCGAATCGCTGGAGTGGGTGCGGTGAACACTTCGTAAAACCCCCCCCATTGCAAATAGGCGTCGAAAGCACGGTTGATGTCGATGCGGTATTTGCTCAGGCTCAAGGCATCGGCGTGGTCAATACCGAGGTAATTCAAATATTCGTGAAATGAAAACGTATCCAGATGAATATTGAGGCTACGCCCGCTTAACAGTGTGTTCAAATCGTTGGAAAGCAGCGAAGAATTCGAGCCAGTTAGGATAAATTTTATGTGGGTATTTGCGTATTTGCTTTTCACAAATACTTGCCAGTTGGTGAAAAACTGTACTTCGCCAAGGAAGACGTAGACTTTTCCCTGTGGGTTGGTCAATTGCAGGTAGGTGTCATACAAGGTGTTTAAGTAAGCCGTATGGTGGCGGTGTTCAATAAACCAGGGCTGTTCAAGGTTGCGCGTTGGGTGCGAGGCGCTGCCGTGTAGGTTTCGCCGTACCAATGGGGGTTTTGTTCGCTGAGAATGGCTTTTATGGTGTCTGTATTCATGAAAAACAGCCTACTATCAGAAAGTATATTTCTGAATAGTAGGCTGTTTTAGCATAATAGCCAATCTAAAACCGGATTAATCCACATCAAATGGGAAGTGTGCGTGTTTACCCGCCACACCCATCAGGTGCTCACCCAAGTTGCAGCGATTACGGATGAGGACATTTGCGCCGCTGGATAAGCGTGTCACTTTGAAGGGCAGGGCGACTTGACCGCTAGGCAACTTACCATCCGCCCGTACCAGTCCGTCACGGAATGCCCGCAGTGATTGGCGGTGAGTTTTAACGAAACGCTGTTTTGCCATATTGACGGCACGCACGCCAGCAGGTTCAGGGGGTGTGGCTCCTTCGCCAGTGCCTTCTTCAGGGTAAATCCACAAATCCGGGTCGGTGGTGAGTTGGATGTCATTCCAGTTTTCGTCCATGACCAATGTGCCTCCCTTGTAAATTGACACCATGCCCATAGCAATTTCGCCATTCGGGGTGATGTAGCAGGATTCGTACTGCATTTCATAGGTGTAATACAGGTAACGTTCGGTCACGGTTTTGCTACCAGTGCCGCGTTGTTCCTTCGCCGCGTCGATGGTACGGGTGACGGTGCTAATGCGGGGGGCGAGAATGCGTGCGCCTTCACTCATGGGGATGCGCAGCGCATCGGCGTTTTCATACACGGCTTTCATTAGCGCGGTATTGCCGGTATGGAAAGCTTCCTCGAAGCGCGTACCAATGCCGGGGGCGTTGATGTCGATTTCTTCCTGCCACATCATGCGGCGTTGGAATACTTCTTTAGCCAGTTCACGCGGGTGTGGGTCATCCGGGAACAGACGAGCATCGGCGTTGTACAGCACCCGTGCCAAGGTCAGCAGCGTCACGCCAGTCGGGGGAATGTCTTGCAACGCCCGTAACATCATGCCTTTGACGCGGGTGCTGGCAGAGACGATGGCCTCGAAAAAGGCGTCGAAATCACTGCGATTAGCGGATTCGGTGTAATAGTCCTCGAATGCCGGATCTTGTTGCTGAATCGTCATCTGGCGCATTGAATGCATTTGCGCTTGGGGTTTGTGCGTGGCGGGTGCATTTTCCAAGGTGGCTTTTACCGTAGGAGTCAGCGCTTCTGCTACCAAGGTGGCGAGAATCTCGTAAATGGCAGCCGTCCACACCGTGGAGCGATCATGAATTTCAAACGGTGCCATGTCATAGCTGGGACCATTCAGGGCAGAGCGCAGGAAGGGGAAACTGACGCCCCACAAGCCGATACCGAATTCTTCTGCCAAGCCGCTGGCAAGGCTGGGGTTCATCATGTCGCCGCCGGATTCGCGGAATAATTGTTCTACCACCGGTTTGTGACTGAGCGCGGTAAACATCGCCATTAAATCGCCGACGGATTCGTGTAACGCACCGGTATCGACTTCTTCCGAATACACATACAAGGGGCGGAAGGAATCGAGGATGGCGTGACCCAATTCATGGGACACGATGTCGTGGGATAAGCATGTCCACACCGGGGCGCGGCGGAATGGGGAGGTGAACGACCCAAAATTGAGTGACGGTGACATCGGGTCGTAAAACGCATTCGCATCGCTGAAAGCATGGGGGCGCAACACCAAGGGAGCGCCGTGTTTCCACTTCATTTCGCGCCCAATGGCTGCCTCTACTAAGTCCAGCGAGTAAGCGGCGACGGCGAAGGTGTTGACTTGGTGGAACTGTGGGTTGTCAATGAAATTGCCTTTTCTATTGAGTGCGGCAAAGGAGAGATCGGCATTTGCCCAATCTAACCCTTGATACAGCGGCATGTCATACAGGTCGTTATCGCGGATGGTAAATTTGCTCGATCCCATGCCCGCGAGAAAATCGCTGTCAATGGGGAATTCGTAGTCTTGGTACAAATCAGGCAGGGATGGGTCTTGCAGTAACATACCCATAGGTTTGGTGGTCATGGTGTGCTTCCTCTCGCTCTTTAGGTTGATTACGTGATGGCGTTACAAACTGGAGCTTACGTATCCACACGTAAGTCAGTAATCACTTGAACAAGGTATTTTTCCGCAGCCCCTCTGCCGGGATATGAGAGCTTATCGTGTTGCCTCTTTGCTTAGAGTATAGGTGGTTTTGGGTAAGTTGGGGGTTGCTTGACAGCGTGTCTGCTTTGTTCAAGGATGGCAGTACGATTTCAGCCAGTGAGCAGCACCATGTTTGATATTTTGATCGTCGGCGGCGGGATGGTAGGGGCAAGTTTAGCCGTGGCACTTCAGCCCCTCAAGTTAACAATCGGTTTGATCGAAGCCTTTCCTTTTGGGGCGGCAGAACAGCCCAGTTACGACGACCGTTCGATTGCGCTGGCGTATGGTTCGAGCCGCTTGTATCAGGGAATGGGCTTGTGGAATAAGCTGCATTCGGGGGTGGAAGCGATTCAGCACATCCATATTTCGGATCGCGGGCATTTTGGCGCAACCCGTTTGTCAGCGGCGCAAGCGCGTGTGCCTGCCTTGGGTTATGTAGTGGAAAGTCGGGTATTGGGGCGCTTGCTGTACGACGAATTGGCGACGAGTGAAATCGCGCAATACGTTCCCGCCAGTGTGTTTGCGGTGGAACAGGATGCAGATGGCGTGACGGTGCGTATCGAGCGCGATGGCGTGGTGGATGCGTTGCGAACCCGTTTGCTGGTGGTGTCGGATGGGGTGAATTCTAACGTGCGCGAGATGCTGGGCATTGCGGTGACGCGGCGTGAATACCAGCAGACGGCGGTCATTGCGAATGTCACCACGGCAGAACCGCATCGCCACACCGCTTACGAACGTTTTACCCCGCATGGCCCGCTGGCATTGTTGCCGTTGACGCAAGGGCGCTATTCGCTGGTGTGGACACACGATGATGCGGATGTGGCGGCTACGATGGCATTGGATGACGCAGCATTCTTGCGCAAACTCCAGGCGGAATTTGGTTATCGGCAGGGCGAATTTGTCAGGGTAGGGCAGCGCTCTGCTTACCCGTTGGTGTTGCAGAAATCGGTGTGCGAAGTGGCAGGGCGGGCGGTGTTGATTGGTAATGCCTCCCACGCGCTGCATCCGGTGGCGGGGCAGGGCTTGAATCTTGGCTTGCGCGATGTGGCAACCTTGGCGGATTTGCTGGCAGAGGCGGCGCAAACGGGTGCAGACCCCGGCAATGCGGCGTTGCTGAGTGCGTATGAGCAGCGGCGGCAGCCGGATTACGCGGCGGTCGTGCGCTATACCGATACACTGGTGCGGGTGTTTTCTAACGATTTTGCGCCGTTGGGTCATGCGCGTGCCGGGGGCTTGTTGGCGGTGGATCGGATACCGGCGTTGCGGCAGTGGATTACGCGCCAAAGCATGGGCTTGAATCATCAGCAAGCGCGGTTATCGCGGGGTTTAGGGTTGCGGGTATGATGGATGCGGTAGTGGATGGCTTGGTCGAACACGGCTGGGTGGTATTGCCAGATTTACTGTCAGTGGCGCAGTGCCGTGAATTGCGTGAGCAAGCGCAGGCAAATCGGGCAGCGGGTGCGTTTCACGCAGCGGGGATTGGACGTAGGCAAGGCTTGAAGGTGAATGAAGCGATTCGCGGGGATGAGGTGTTGTGGTTGGAGCAGGCTGAGACGGGCGCATTGGCGGATTATCAAGGTTTTATTGAAAGCTTGCGAGTGAATTTGAATCAGGCGTTGTATTTGGGATTGGCGGAGTTTGAGGCGCATTTGGCGGTGTATTCGCCGGGGGCGTGTTATCAGCAGCATCTGGATAATTTTCGGGGTACGTCAGCACGGATTATTAGCGCGGTGCTGTATTTGAACGAGGCATGGGCGGAAACGGATGGCGGGCAATTGCGCTTGTACACCAGTGATGATGCGACGGGGGAATACGTGGATATATTTCCCCATGCTGGGCAGTTGGCGTTATTCCGCAGCGAAGTGTTTTGGCACGAAGTGCTCCCGGCGACGCGGGAGCGCTTTAGCTTGACCGGGTGGCTGCGCCGCCGTGGGGATACGGTTTAATTGTCGCCGAACTCATCCCATTTGAAGCGTGGCTCTGGTTTTTTGACGACATGTTTGACTTGAATGAGTTGTGGTTGCACGACGCGGGCTTTGGGGCGGTTGCCGTTACTGGCTAATTTGCCGTAGGCGTTGAGTACCCGTCGGGTGTATACGGCAGTTTCAGCGATGGGGACGTTCGCGCCGTAGCGGTCAACCCGGCCTTCACCGGCGTTATAAGCGGCAATCGCGTGCGGGATGCTGCCATTGTAACGGTTTAATAACCAACGCAAATAGCGCGTGCCACCGTCAATGTTTTCTGCCGGGTTAAAGCGGTCGTTCACCCCAAAGCGTTTCGCGGTAGCGGGGATTAATTGCATTAAACCGCCTGCGCCTTTGTGTGATTGTGCATCATTGCGGAAGCAACTTTCGGCGGTGATAACGGCTTTGATTAGGGCGGGGTTAACCCGGTATTTGATGGCCGCTTGGTTAATAACGTGTTGATAAGGTTGTGCTTGTTGGTGAATCACATTCACATGTTGTTTATCACACGACCCGGCAAGACTGCTGGTTGACACACCCAGCAACGCAACGCACACAGCGAGCTGCGCGATGAACTGTTTTGTTTTCATAAGCAAATTGTACACACTACTTTAGTAAAGACACGTTGGGGATTCTATCCTAGAACGTTGGTGGGGGACAGGGTTTGTGCGCGGTGTGCGTATTTTCGGGTGTGGGTGCTCTGCGCCCTAATGCAATTATTCGCTATGAAAATTCTGCGAAACGTAATATTTACTATGAAATTATCTCGATATGGGGTTGTTTTGTACATACGTGTTTTAAGTTCATACCTTCATGTTCCTCTGCTAATGGAAAAAACATACACTGTGGATAATTCGGATACTCGGCAGATTTCCGAATTTGTATGAAAAACAAGTTAGGTGTTGCAATGATAATTTACCTTGATATTTGCTGTTTTAATCGACCGTTCGATGATCAAAGCCAACTGCTCATTCACTTGCAGACGGAAGCGAAGCTGTTTGTTCAGCAAGGGATTCGGGATGGTGCGTTTGCTCTGGTGTGGTCGGCTATCCTTGATTTAGAAAATGATGCTAACCCTGACAGGGAACGGTGTAATATCATCAGGGATTGGCGGCAGTTTGCAAAACATGACATACCCACGACTGTAGAAGTAGAGGCATTAGCGGAAACATTACAGGTCATTGGAATCAAAGCTATGGATGCATTGCATGTTGCTAGTGCTATCCATGCTGGTGCTGCCTATTTTCTGACAACAGATAAGTTCGTTTTACGCAAGTTGCGTGATGAACAGCGTATCAAAGTGTTTGACCCTGTTGAGTTTCTCCGACATTTGGGGGATTTAGATGATGAAAACTGATAATGAAGTTCGTACTCAAGGCATTCAGCTTTTGTTTCGACATTTGGGCGAAGTTGATGCCGAACGTTTTATTTCTCTAATCAATCGGGAGCGTTTCGATTACACTCGTTGGCGCAGAAATCAGTGGGAAGGCGAAACGGTGGCTTCGCTGGCGGCTAAAGCGCGAAAAATGCGTGAACAGGAACAAAAATCACATTAAATGTATGAACATTCTTGACCTCGACCGCCGCCACGTCTGGCATCCTTTCACGCAAGCCCAAACCGCGCCCGATCCCATTCCGATTGCATCCGCGCAGGGTATCCGCCTTTACGCCGAAGACGGGCGCGAATTCCTCGACCTGATTTCCTCATGGTGGGTGAATATCCACGGACACGCCCACCCCACGATTGCCGCCGCCATTGCCCGCCAAGCGCACACGCTGGAACAGGTGATTTTCGCCGGATTCACGCACCAACCCGCCGCGCAACTGGCACACGAACTGGTGCAACGCTTGCCGGTTGGCCTTACCCGCGTGTTTTTCAGTGATGACGGTTCAACAGCGGTGGAAGTGGCGTTGAAAATGGCACTGCAATATTGGCGCAATCACGGCGAAACTCAGCGTACCCGTTTCCTCGCCTTTGAAGGCGGCTATCATGGCGACACAGTAGGGGCGATGTCGGCGGGTAAAGGTTGCGGGTTTTTTGACACTTACGGTAGCCTGTTGTTTGAAGTCGGTTTGTTACCCTTCCCCGAAACGTGGGATGGCGATACGGCTGTAGCCGCCAAAGAGCAAGCCGCCTTAGCACAGCTTGACGCTTACCTTGCTGACCACGGCGAAACCCTCGCAGCCGTTATCATGGAGCCGTTGGTGCAAGGTTCCGCCGGGATGCGCATGTGCCGCCCCGAATTTTTGCAAGCCTTAGCCGCGCGTTTGCGTAAAGCCGGTATCTTACTGATTTTTGATGAAGTAATGACGGGTTTTGGGCGCACGGGTGATATGTTCGCCTCCCTCAAAGCGCAAGTGACACCGGATATTATTTGCCTGTCGAAAGGGCTGACAGCGGGGTTTTTGCCCATGTCGGTGACAGTAGCCAGCGAAGCCATTTACGCGGCATTTTTGGGGGAAAGCTTTGATCGGGCGTTGGTGCATGGGCATTCTTTCACCGCGAATTCCTTGGGTTGTGCGGCAGCGTTGGCATCCTTACAAGTATTTGCCGATGAACAGACGCTGGCAAAATTGCCGCGAATCGAACGCTGGCAACGGCAAGGGCTGGCAACCTTGGCAAGGCATCCGTTGGTGCAGCGCGTGCGGGTCACGGGAACGGTTGCAGCGTTCGACGTGGTGACAGAGGATGCGGGTTATACCTCGGCAATTGGGGCGCAACTCAAAGCCTTTTTCCATGAGCGCGGCTTATTATTACGCCCGTTGGGGAATGTGGTGTATGTGTTGCCGCCGTATTGTGTGACCGAAGCGGAGCTGAAACAGGCTTATGACGTAATACTGGAAGGCTTAAACTCTCTATAAAATTTATATATTGAGATTGCATTTAATTAGTTTTTTAGATTTATTAATAATTAAATTGGATAATATATTAGAGCTTTGCTGCTATATTTCTAAATAAGATTGAGTTTATAATATTTTTGAATATTAATATTAACTCGATAAAGCGACGGGAGATTGTTTATGCCAATTATTTCTATCTATAGCCAGCTCAATAATGATGGATTAACCGTTAAGAAAATTAGTATTGCCGTATCCAGTGTATTGTTATCAACAATATTGGGTGCTTGCAGCAGTAATAATAATGGTGCATCTGAAACGGGTGATAGTAATGGTGCAGGAACAGTGGTAGCGACTGCGAGTGCTGACCCTAGCACCAGCAATACTACCGGCACGGGTTCAACCGGTACAACAGACAACGGCACGGGTGGCACGATTGCTGGTGGTAGCTCAGGCACTGGCACGGGCGGAACAACGGGTGGTGATGGCACTGATACAGGCGGCACAACCGGAGGTGATGGCACTGGCACGGGTGGCACAACGGGTGGTGATGGCACGGGTACAGGCGGCACAACGGGTAGTGATGGCACGGGTACAGGCGGCACAACGGGTAGCGATGGTATTGGCACTGGCAGCACTGGCTTCCCTTCCTTGTTTGTTAAATTGGACGTTAATGGTGGTGAATTACCAGCAGATGCCGATACGTGGAGTTGTATTCTGGATACCAAAACGGGCTTAATCTGGGAAGTCAAAACCAACGATGGTGGCTTGCGTGATAAAGATTGGCGCTATCAATACGACGGCTCCTCTGGTTTGACGCCAGCAGGGACTGAATACCCTTGTACGGGGGTTTATGCGTGTAATCCAATGTCGTACATAGAAGCTTTAAATACTTATGGCGTCTGCGGTAAAACTGATTGGCATTTACCGACTGACGCTCAAATGAGTGGCGTAGGCGAGCCGCAATCTGAACCACCGCATATTAACTTGGCGGCTTTCCCGAACTTTAATACGGATTTGCCTTACTGCATTGCGAAATCAAACCCCGGTCATTACCAAGGCATTCATTTTGGCATGGAGATCCCTGAAGGGGCTGATTTGCTGGATGCTTTAAAAGTGAACATGTCGGATTATGATTTTCAGTGCCGAGTATTGGCGGTTAGCTATTAATAATTAAGTAAGCAATAATTTTGATGAAAAAGGTGTTGGAGTTAAAGGTTTAGTCCAGACTCCAACACTATTTTGTGAAAATAAATCTATTAGGCTGATAAATCAAATCCAGTATCATCTTATTCAATCTGTTAAAAGTAATGCTGAAGACTGTGCTATAAATAATGCGCGAGGTTAATTTCATTACTGATTAATAAGGATATTAAGTTTATGGATAATAAACAGTGCCAATCAATAAAACGTATTACTGGTTTACTCATGATCAGCTTATCAGGGTTAGCAGGCTGTTCATCTTTGGATAATATGCGTGCTTTGAATAGTAATACGACGAGCACAGCACTCAATGCCGGTGACATTGCGGATTATGCCGCTAATCAAGAAGCCGTGTATCAAGCCTTATTGAGTTTAGCGGGTCTCCCCGAACAACCGGCAACAATCGATGAATGGGGTCAAGTCATTATGGCTGGCGTGCAGTATTCCAATCAAAAATGCGAAAACTATTTAGAAGCAGTGGATTGGGCGAAGCAAGGTCGGCAACGTGATAGCAATTTGCTGGGTCAGGTTGGTACGTTCACTAACGGGGTCATGGGCATTACGGATGCCAGCGCTCGCGACTTAGCGCTGACAGCCGCCGCTTTTGGCGCTACCAGTGTTGGTTTTAATACCTTGAATCAAGATCCGCTGGCGGGGTTAGAAGCTTCTGCCGTGCGCAGTGTTGTGCACACCGCGCAACAGCAATACGTTAAAGATTTGGATTTCAACCAATACACCAATCGCATTAGTGCTTTTAATGCGTTGCAAGGTTATATCCGCTTGTGTATGCCGGGGAATATTGCCGCTGAAGCGAATCAAGCTGTACGCAATACGAAAACCGTTGATTCAACGACTGTTGACGCATTAGCCGTGCCAGCCATTCCTTTTATGCCGCCGCAATAATCCATTAATAGGCCACCGACCGCTACGGTATTAACGGCTGTAGCGGCTTATTTACCAAATACTTCGCGCTGCAACCCATTTAATTGCACGATTCGCGCATTCAGGTTGAGACTAATGCCGCGCCATAAAGAATCTTGCCCTTCGCGGGTTTCCAAATGCGGCATAATGGCTTCTTCAATCATGCGCGAGTGTTCAATATCCAGCTCGATATGCCCGACAAACAATTCAAGCGCATCATCATCCAAGCCCGGTACAGTACGCAAGCCAGTCAGTAACAGGCGGTAATACGGTGGAATCGGCCATTCACCGGCAATGCCTGCCACCCCGACGGCTGCCAGCCAGTCAGTGCCTTGGGTAAGGCGCATCATGGTGTCAATGTAACCTTGCTGTTCGGGCGTGATTGGCGGGTTGGCAATCTCTTCCGGGCTGCAATCCACGGCGCGTAGCAGCTTGCGGTAAACTTCCATGTGTGATTTTGACGGGTCGCCATTGCCGTATTCGTCGTACAAAATATCCGCCAGCACCGCTTGAATGCGCTCATCGGGGGTCACGCCCAGCGCATTCGCCTGATACAAGCGGGTGCGCAAAATATGCGGGTAATACAATAGCGCGAAGGTGCGGGCTTGTTGAAACGTCAGCGCTTGTGTCGAAAACTGTTGCAGGAACGGATGGCGCAGGAACGGGTGGTTATTGACCCGTTCTTTGAGTTCTTGCAGGAAAACAGGTGCGTTCATGTGCGAGTGCCTTCTAAAATGGGGGAGTTGCGTAACTGTAGCAGCAGTGTGCGGCAAAGCCGAATTTTCCATAAGTTTCTACTGATATACCACCGGAATGATCAAGAAATTGCTGATTTTTACCCGAGCACTCGCCATTGCGCTGTTTCATGATATGCATCAGGGGAGCATTACGCTGCGGGCGATGGGCTTGGTCTACACCACTTTGCTGTCGTTAGTGCCGTTGCTGGCGCTGAGTTTTTCAGTGCTCAAAGGTTTCGGGGTGCATAACCAGATGGAGCCGTTGTTGTTGGCACTGTTAGAGCCGATGGGGGATAAAGCGGAGGAATTGACCCGTCAGGTATTGGGTTTCGTCGATAATGTGCAGGTGGGGGTGTTGGGTGTCGCGGGCTTGGCTATTTTGTTCTACACCGTGGTATCGCTGATGCAAAAGGTGGAAGAAGCGTTTAATCACGTCTGGCGGGTGAAGCGTCAACGTTCGATATTATTGCAATTTCGGGATTACCTGAGTGTGGTGCTGGTGGGGCCGGTGTTGATCTTTTCGGCGTTAGGGTTATGGACGGCGTTGGCGAATTCCGCGTGGTTGCATTCGTCGGCGGTGTTGGAAACGGGCTTGGCGGTATTGGTGCAATTGAGTCCCACTCTGTTGATTGTTTTGGCCTTTATGTTTATTTACCTGTTTATGCCGAATACGCGAGTCAAGCCCTTGGCGGCATTCGGCGGCGCATTGATGGCGGGCATTGTGTGGCAAGTGGCGGGGTGGTTGTTTGCGGCATTTGTGGTGAGTTCGGGGCAGCAAACCGCGATTTATTCGATTTTCGCCAGCTTGTTTTTATTCATGTTATGGCTGTATGTGGGCTGGATTATTGTGCTGACCGGAGCGCGGCTGGCGTATTATTTTCAGCACCCGGATGCGGTGTATTTGCCCCAGCAACCCACTGAAACCAGTGCGCAAACCCGCGAATTGTTGGCCGCAGCGGTATTGCGCGAAGTCGGGCAACGCTTCATCAGCAAACAAGCACCGCCGTCATTGGATGCGCTGAGCCATGCGATTCCGGTATCCCGTTTGCTGTTGGAAGAATCGTTGGACGATTTGGTCAATTACGGCCTTCTCAGCCGCGATGATGATGACCCGACGCATTATTTGTTACGCATCAGCCCGGAAACGCTCACGGTGGCGGATATTCGCCGCTGTTTTTGGCAAGGGAGCAAGCAGCAACAACGGCAAGCCACGCAAATCCAGCAGCAGACGGGGTTTAGTGAGGCGCAATTGATCGCGCTGGATAATAATCCGCACCTGACACTGCAACAATTGTTAGCAGCACCGGCCTCAACGCAACCCTGACAAGTCAAATAATTGCCCGTATTCGCGCATGGCGTAGCGGTCGGTCATCCCCGCAATAAAATCAGCAATGGCGCGTGCACGCCCGGCATCGCCATCTTCTGCTTCGTAACGTTTCGCAAACGCTTGGTATTTTGGCGTCAGCAAGCGGGTGTCTTGCAAATATGCGTCAAATAATGCCCGTACTACTTGGCGTGCTCGCCAAGTCATGCGGTATACCGTGGGGTGAAAATACAGGTTGTCGCGCAGGAATTTTTTCAGCCCGTTTTTTTGCTGGCGCATGTCATCGCCGTAGCGCATTAATGCAAGCGGTTGGGCGCGAACTTCTGCCAAGGTTTGTACCCCGGAGGCTTGGATGGCGGCTTGGCTGCTTTCGATTAAATCCACCACCATACGCCCGATCATGCGCCGCAAGGTTTCGCGGATCAGGCGTCGGCCTTGCAGTGCGGGGTATTGTTGCAATACGGCTTGGTATTCTTGCGCAAATACTGGCACTTGCTGCAATTGTTCCAAGCTGATTAAGCCGGAGCGTAAGCCATCTTCAATGTCGTGGTTGTTGTAGGCGATTTCATCCGCCAGATTGGTGAGTTGGGCTTCCAGCGTGGGTTGGGTTTTATTGAGAAAGCGTTGCCCGACATCGCCCAACGTTTGAGCGTGTTTGAGGGCGCAGTGTTTGAGAATGCCTTCACGGGTCTCAAAGGTGAGGTTGATGCCGGGAAAGTCGGCGTAGCTGTCTTCCAGCACGTCCACCACTCGCAGCGATTGCAAGTTGTGTTCAAACCCGCCGAAATCTTTCATGCAGGCATTGAGTTCGTCTTGCCCGGCGTGTCCGAACGGGGTGTGGCCTAAGTCGTGGGCGAGCGCAATCGCTTCGGTGAGGTCTTCATTCAAGCCCATGCTGCGAGCGACTGAACGCGCAATTTGCGCCACTTCCAATGAATGGGTTAGGCGAGTGCGGTATAAATCGCCTTCGTGATTGACGAATACTTGGGTTTTGTATTCCAGCCGTCGGAACGCTTTGGAGTGAATAATGCGGTCGCGGTCGCGCTGGAATTCGGTACGGTATTGCGGCGGCGCTTCGGGATAACGCCGCCCTTGGGTGTATTCCGGTTGAGCGGCATAAAGGGCGGTGGTTGGCATTTCAAACTCCGGCATGGCTGTGGGTGAAATGCCTTAGTGTAGGGCGCTTAAGGTTTGCTGGGAATAGTGAGCGTTCGTGGTAATATGGTGTGGTTAGTCGCTTAAGTTGGAATTATGGAAGAGAGTCTGTCATTTGTCGTCACGCTGGAAGGCGGTTCACCATCGGTGCAATTGGTTGTTCTCGAAGGGTATAGCCACCCGGATCGCATTATGGAAATCCCGTTTGGATTGCTGGATTTTCGTGCGCTGGTGCGCAGTGCTCAGGCAACCGGTGATTATTGGATCGTGAATACCACCCCCGATTTACCGGAATTTCAGGTCGAATCCGCCATTTTCGTGCGCCATCGCGATGATAAAATCCTCTGGGACGTTGTGTATGAGCATTATGAGCCGTTTCTTGACGTTGAATTGGCAGATGATGAGGATGACGAGCCGCTGGAAGATTTTGATGAAAATGTCATTACGCTGACTTTTGACCCGTTTCAATACGTGAGTGCGCTGTATCAATTTTGCCAGCTTTACCCGCAATTCAGGCCGGTAACATTTCAGCCCAAATCGACGGATGAATATTTGCGACTTGAGCAATTTTTACCGCAGTTACACATTTTGTGGCGGCGTTACGGCGAAGAGCAAGGTTCGGTAAGTGCCGATGGCTTATTGATCAGTGAAACCGATAGCTTTGCAAAATATGCAGAAGAGCAGTGGACGGATGAAGTGCTTCGCGCTCTATTGGAAATGCGCTTTGGGAAGATTTTGGGCAACATTGATGAATATTTGAATTCATTGCCAGCGGATGTGTTGGCGAAATTGGAAGCGGACAGCGCCAGTATTGAGCAGGCGCTGAATGAACGCTGGGAAAAGCTGGTTAATTCCCTAACCGAAGAAGAAGCTGAGGCGTTGGAAAATGATCAGAGCCAAAGCAAATTTCCTAACAGCTTAAAATTACGCTTGATGCGCGAATTTTTGGCGGGAAATCCTTCGGTGTTGTTGGGTCATGCGCATGTGGCAGGTAAGCACAGTGACACGCCAGACAAGGTAATCAGTCTGGAGTCGTGGAAAAAAGATAAAGATTCCCACGCCCAGCCGCCACAATCGAATCAAGACGAATAAGATTCCGACCGCTGAAAGTGGGTAAACCGCAACTGCTGAAGAGTGAGCAATTGCGGTTTTTTCTGTTATGGCTTGCGTGCTTTTAAGCCGAAGATTGCCAGTAAACCTAACAAGAGTGCGCTTAGTGGCAGGCTACCGCCACCACCAGCGTTGGTTGATGCGGCTACTTGAGGTTCGCTCGATGTATTGTTGGTCGTGTCAGTATTGCTGCTGCCGGTATTAGTCGATGTGTCGGTATTGCCGCTTGTACTCGGTGCTTGTTGAGTGCGGTGTTTCAGGCGCTCAATGACATTGCGAGTGATGCGTGCTACTTGTGGGTCATTTAAGCCTTCGCCCCACGATATGGTGGGCGCAACAAAGACCGTGCCGCTAGTGGCGGTGGGTTTAAATACCCCAAGGGTTCCCCAGCCTTGCCCGTTGTGATTATTAGGCACGATACCGGGTGTCAACGAAGGAGAGTTGATCGCGTATGCCGGGGTTGTCGCTAAAATTTGAAAGTTAGTGGGTGTGCCATCTTCGCCAGTGACGACAGGTTTGCCATTCACCATTTTGAACAATGCGCCATCAACTTCATAACCAACCGTTTTATGCCCAAAGACACCTTGATTGCTTAACCCAGTACCCTCAAATGCCCAATGAGAAGCATCGGTTACGGTAAAGCCTTCGTTAAGATAATGACGGTTTGCGCCTTCGGTGTAATTCGCATAGCCACCGTGTCGGAAACTAACCCCGGTGGAGAGATTCTCTGGTCTGTTAACCGGGGAGGTGAACCAGTTGGTGGTAACGCGACTATTATCACTTTTCAACGGATCATTGTTGGCATTTTTGTAACAGATCATGTGCTTATTGTCGGCACTGAAACGCACTTGCCACCACATGGTATTGCCACTAAAAATAGCTGCATTACCACCCGCCGCGAGGTAGTTATCCCAGTTATCGCGCATTTCTTTTGACCAGTACTCATTATGCCCAACGAGTATGACTAAGTTGTAATGGCTCAGTAATGCGGGGTCACGGTGCAGATCCATCATCGACGCGGCTTCGTAGCTAACACCTTGCTGGTCAAGCCATTTGACAAATTCACGGTGTTCTGTCCACTGTCCGCGCCCAGTCGGGCGTTCCATTGAAACTTCGGGTGATGCGCCATTGATGGAGTTGAAGCCATACATGGACTTACCGCCAATGGGGGAGTAGGCAATTTTCGTGGGTAAACTGTCCAGCACCAACACTTTGGAATGGCTGCCCGGTTGTGCCGACTTGATCGCAACGAATTCAGAATAATTGCCAAGATCATTCTTGAAATTAAGTTCGTAAATACCACTCGTCAAATGCGAGGGGATGCCAACGTTATAGGCAGAACCCCAGTTCAAATCATTGTAGCTGTTAGCACTAGGGGTATAGTTACCTGCGCCACTGAAAGAAGCGCTCGTGACGGCGTTAGGATCTTTGTTGCCTGCACGTTGCATGTGTATGGCAAAATTAGGTAGGGTGCTGGCGACATGGACGCGCATTTGCCCACCGGTTTGTACCGTACCCGCTTCAATATAGCCACAAATTTCCGTGAATACGTCGCCATTTCTAAAGTCACAGGAAACAGCAAACGCACTTGGTGAAAACAGTGTCAGACCAAGCAAGCCCACCGTGCCAATCAGCCCTGTCGATAATTTGCCAGTTGCGGTATGAAGGTGATTGGGTAATATAGTAGCCATATAATCTTCTCCAGGATCGCTTCCCATAAGTCAATCCTTTGTTCATTGGGGTTATAAGTATAGTTATTTTAATCCAAATCCATAGATTTGCATTAATTTACATCATTGTTTTTATTTATGAGCGAATGAGAATACCAAGATTAGACTACATAGCTTCATGAAGAAGCATTCATAAACCGATAAAGTGAAATGATTTCACGATGTGCAGAGTGTCTTTATAATGCGAATGGGGATAAGTCATTCACAGTAAGAATGACATTCAGCACTATCATCAGTGCCATGATAGCCATGGCGACGTATAAATTTTTAAGTGAGCGTTCCATTGTTATCGTCCATTTTGTCTGAGTGTTTGTCGGTTGCGAAGTAGACGCTATTTTATAACGATCCTCAAGCTTGCGAATGATCGTGAACACTGGGGTTTTCCCTTGTAAATCCAATATTTGTAATATTTTCCGACAAACGGTGTTGTTAGCGGGTAAACGATTGTTCCCATTGTGGTGCAAGGTGCAGCAGAAAGTCCCGATTCAGTGCAACCCAGATAATTAATGGTGCAATCATTGGCAACAACAACGTGCCGACCTGATACCCTAGCGCAATGAAATCTGCTTCAGTGGGGGAAATGCTTTGCTGTGCTTGAAATGCCGCCCCAACGTCAAAGGTCAAGGTTTTCAGGACACTGAATGTCATGCTGAATATTTCAGTCGGTAGAATCAAGACGATGCCCCACAGCAGATTCGACCATTTGCGTGCGCTTGGGGTAGCGAGCATTAACGCCGCCAGCAATGGTAAGCTGTAGCTGTAAATCAATGGGTTCAAGTGAAACCCTAGCACGTCATCACCCACCGGTGGCGAGACGATCATCCCAGTGCTATCGTGTCCAAAATTAGAGGCCAACACTAGCATGTGTCCGTCTAAACGTAGCCACATGAGTGCGTCAGGCACAACGATGCTCACGAGTTTGCCGGTTATCAACGTGATAGGGGCAAGATGATAAGTGGCGCTGACATACCACAGGAAAAACGTGAGTGGAAAAAAAATCAGTACGCCCAACATAAAGCGGTGCAGGGGCTTGTGTGTCATGCTACTGCCTCGGCTGATTTTGTTTGGCGCTGTTGCCCCGGTAAATAACGAATCCACACCAAGAAGACGATAAGGGCATCCAGCATAATTAAGGCTTGCCAAATGTATAGATGTGCCCAGTCGAATAACGCTTGGCTCCATTGTCCAAGGTAAAATAAACTAATGATTCGCAACAGATTCATGCCTTGGATGGCAATAAAGCCCCACAATAACCCCGTCAGCTTGTACAGGAAGGGGGCAGGGAACGCCATAATCGCCGCCAGCAATACAATCATTGCCTCAACCCCATTGCACCCCGGCTCAATCGACACCGCAAAGCCATTCACCGTACTGCGCACGACTTTACCGGCGGTAGCTACATTAGGGTCGAACGCGGTCATTAACCAACCGCTCACGTCGGCTAACACGCTTGTCCAAGGCAGGATAACGGCGGTTTGCACGGGTTGAAGCATTTCTACCCCAAACAAAACGCCTTGCACCAATAGAAACAACAGAAGGAAACGTACCATAGCCCACTTTCTTTTATTTTTATAACGCTATTATTTTAACTGATGTGTTGATGGAAAGGTAGCGTTTAAATCTGCCGTATGGTGATGTCGCCAACGCTGGGTGTCTTGTTGCACGTACCGCAGCGGCGGCGGGTCGCGCATTCACTTTTCATAATGCAATGCCCGATCCAAAATAAAATGATGCCACACAGCGTGCAAACGGCAACAAACATCCAGTTGATGTCTTGATGGCGTTCAAACTGGAGTATGGCTCCCATGCTGCCAATGCCCACCAGCAACAATAAAGCCACCCATCGGGCAATGCGCATGAAATAAAATACGATGGATTGTTGGCATTCTACGGCTTGTGCATTCACACATTTCGCTTGCTTTTTCATGATCTGGAACTCCCTGAGTTAACCCTTTGAGATACATCCTGCAACAATCGTACCACCCCGTCGGCTGACTGTAGCCTGTTTTCAGGGAACTTAGCCAATAAGCCATTCAATAATGGCTGATAAGTAGATAGGTTGTCAGGCAAGCGTGGTATGGGGGCAAGTGCATGTTTTTTCAAGAGTTCAGCCAATGTATTGGACTCATAGGGTTTGTGACCAACCAGTAACTCATACAGTATTACCCCTAGGGCATATAAATCGGTACGTTCGTCTGGCGGGTCGCCGATAATGCGTTCAGGGCTTATATAATAGGGTGTGCAATAGATTTCATCTTCACGCAAAAACCCGCTGGCAACCAGCAAACGGGTTTCCAACCCAAAATCCAGCAAAGCTAAGGATTGATCATTGCGCACAATGATATTGGAGGTTTTAAGGTCTTGATGCAGCAATCCAATGCCGTGAATCACTCCCAAGGCAAGCGTGATTTCCTCAAACCATTGCAAGGCTTGCGCTAACGGTGGAGTACCCGATGTAGCCAAGTGCCGTCGCAACGTGACGCCCTGCACGTATTCCATGATCATGTAAAGAGCGCCAGACGCTATTCCTGCATCCAATGGTCGCACTAGCCCAGGGTGGGCAAGTAAACCTAAAGCTTTGCTTTCTAAAATGAATTCGTCAACTAACTCGTGTGATAAGTGACTGGCATCAAATTTGAAGCGCTTGATCACCACCGGCAAGCCATTGGAATGATGGGCCAGCAAAATGACGGCATTGTCGCTTTCATGCAGCGTGTTGACGTATTGATAGCCCGGTAATGCCAGCGGATACTGCGCCAATAAAGGGTGTTTCACGCCGCTGTTCCTGTGTGGTTGCTCATTAGCCCTCGCTTGCAAGGTGTTGGTGTTATGATCGGCCTCTACAACTAGTGTAGGACATTCGTCACGGGTGTGTCGTCTTACCTAATGTTAACGGGGAAATTCAGTGCAATCCGAATTGACAAACTGGCCTGAGTCACCCATAATTCCGCGCTTTTCTATGGGCATCTGCCCAAGATCCTTGCCTCACCATTCATGGGAGGCTTTTAACCCGAAAGGAAACTGTCATGAGACATTATGAAATTGTCTTTCTGGTCCACCCGGATCAGAGTGAACAAGTACCTGCGATGGTAGAACGCTACCGTAGTATGGTGCAGGAAAGCGGTGGCGCAATCCACCGTTTAGAAGATTGGGGCCGTCGCCAATTGGCTTACCCGATCAACAAGCTGCATAAAGCACATTATGTGCTGATGAATATCGAATGCGGCGCGGAAACACTGGCTGAACTGGAAAGCATTTTCCGCTTCAATGACGCGGTTATCCGTAATGTCACCATGCGCACCGACAAGGCTATCACTGAACCATCCCCGTTGAGAAAAGACGCGGAAGGCAAGCCTACTAGACGTATGCGTGAAGAAGTACTGTCCGATGATGATTCATCTGACGACGAATAATTACGGTTGATCTGGAGATAGTTTATGTCACGTCAATTCCGCCGCAAAAAATACTGCCGTTTCACGGCTGAAAAGATCACCGAGATTGATTACAAAGATCTCGACATCCTGAAAAGCTTTATTACCGAGACCGGTAAAATCGTACCTAGCCGCATTACAGGTACTAAAGCGATTTATCAGCGTCAACTGGCAACCGCTATCAAGCGTGCGCGTTTCCTCGCGTTGCTGCCATACACTGATCAGCACAAGTAAAAGGTGAGTACGATGCAAATCATTCTTTTGAAAAAAGTGGAAAACCTCGGCACATTGGGTAGCGTTGTATCCGTGCGTCCTGGTTATGCCCGCAACTTCCTGATTCCGCAAGGCAAAGCGCAAATGGCGACCAAAGCCAATATGGCCGCTTTTGAAGTCCGTCGCGCTGAATTAGAAGCCGAAGCCGAAGCGATTCTGGCAGCCGCACAAGCGCGTCGTGATCAACTGGCTGAGATGGTGTTGACCATCAAAGGCAAAGCAGGTAACGAAGGCAAATTGTTCGGTTCGGTTTCCAATATCGAAATTGCCGAAGCCATTCAAGCCGCTGGTATCCAAATCGAACGCCGTGAAATTCGTATGCCGGATGGCGCGATTCGTCATCTGGGTGAATTTGACGTGGGCGTGCATTTGCACGCTGAAGTCGATACCACCATCAAGGTTGTGGTTGAAGCAGAATAATACCTGCATTCATCACACCCGATGATCAATGCCCCGTCATGTTTGAATGCGTGACGGGGCATTTTCATTTATCCACAGCTTTCCCACCGTTCTATCCCTAACGCTTGCCGCTAATTTTCGTTAAACTGCACCCATGGCAGACTCATACGAATCCCTCAAAATCCCCCCCCACTCCATCGAAGCCGAACAATCTGTTCTGGGCGGCTTGTTGTTGAGTGGCTTAGCTAATGACAGTACCGCGTGGGATACCATTGCGGATAAAATAATCGAAAGCGATTTCTATAGGCAAGACCATCGCCTGATTTTCCGCGCTATCGCCGATTTGGTCGAAGACAGCAAACCGCTGGATTTGGTCACGGTGTCCGAATGGCTCAAGCAGCGTAATGAACTGGAAAATGCCGGTGGCTTTGCTTATTTGGCGACAATGGCGAAAGACACGCCCAGTGCCGCCAATATCCGTGCGTATGCTGACATCGTGCGTGAAAAATCGGTGCTGCGCCAATTGATCAGTGTGGGGACAGGCATCGCCGATTCCGCCTTCACTGCCCAAGGTCGCCCCAGCAAAGAATTGCTGGATGAAGCCGAACAAAAGGTTTTCAAGATCGCAGAGCAAGGCACACGGCAAGGCCAAGTATTCAAACCGCTGAAAAGTCTGCTGAAAGTTACCTTGGCGCATATCGAGGAATTAAGCAAACTCGATACCAATATTACCGGCGTTTCCACCGGCTACAGCCAATTGGACGAAATGACCTCAGGTTTGCAGAAAGGGGATTTGATCATCGTGGCGGGCAGGCCATCCATGGGCAAATGCATTGTTACTGGCAGCCGCGTACTGGATCCGCTCACGGGGCGTTTGGAAGTTATTGACGATTTGGTTGCCCGACAACAAGGTTCATTGGCTACGCTAAACGCACAGATGCGTTTGCAAGTCGCGCAACCGTCGCAATATGTTGATGATGGTATCAAACCCGTTTTCCGGGTACGCACGGCGCTTGGGCGTGAAATCACCACCACGCTGACGCATCCTTTTCTCACGATTGAAGGTTGGAAGCCATTAGCGGATATTCAGATCGGTAAACGCATTGCAGTACCCCGTATTTTGCCGTTTTTTGGCAAAGGCACGCTGTCAGAACAGCGCACTAAACTCATTGCTTATTTTTTAACTGATGGTGGCTTGACGCAAAGTTGCCCGCAATTCACCAATATTAACCCTCGAATTCGCCAAGATTTTATTGCCGCACTCGACGATTTTCCGGGTGTGCAATGGCGCTTGGAAGACAGTAAGGGGCAACGCACCCCCAGTATCCGTGTTGCAACCGATACCGTATTTCAGCACAAAGCAAGGCAAGATTTTGCCGCACGTTTTAAATACCGCTTGCAAGAACTTTCCCTAAGTTTGAATGCATTAGCGCGGCAATTAGGCGTTGCCGTGGCAACGGTACATTATTGGTCAGTAGGGAAAGCAGTTCCTGCTGGGGATATGTTCGGTATTTTGTGTCGGCAACTTCAGCTAGAACCCTCTGCCTTGATGCCACATGGCAGTGCTGCCACTACCCGTTCTGCGCCAAATCCGGTGACGGAATGGTTACAAACGTTGGATTTGATGGGCAAAAATGCTTATGAAAAGCGTATACCGGCGCCTGTATATGAATTGCCGCGTGCATTGATGGCGGTTTTTTTGAACCGGGCGTTTGCGTGTGATGGCAGTGTTTACGTCCAAAACGGTGTTCAAGCGGGTATTTCCTATAGCACGGTTAGCTATGCATTAGCGCGGGATATGCAGCATTTATTGGTACGTTTTGGCATTCTTGCGAAATTACGCCATCGGCAAGTGCGGTATCAGGGCGAGTATCGTGCCGCTTATGAATTGCGTATTACACATCAGCAACACGTTCGCCAATTTTTAGAAGAAATTGGCGTGTACGGTAAAGAAGAAGCCGTGCAAAAAGCCTTGACGGTCAGCCAAGAAAAAACACCCAAAGTCATTTTAGATACCTTGCCAAGCGAAACATGGGCAATTGTTGCAGATTGCAAAAGCGATTTGACCTGGGCGGAATTAGCGCATCGGATGGGGCGTAAACCCGGACATAATTTCCATGTGGGTAAGCGCGGCATAGGTCGTGAGTTATTGGCAGAAATGGCAGCCGCGTTATCATCCGAGACACTTGCTACGCTTGCGCACAGTGATCTTTATTGGGATGAAATTGAATCCATTGATTATTTGGGTGAACAGCAAGTCTATGACTTGAGCGTACCGGATACGCACAATTTTGTTGCGGATGATGTGTTGGTACATAACACCACTTTTTCGATGAACATCGCCGAATACGCCGCTGCGCACAAAAAACTCCCGACTGCCGTATTCAGCATGGAAATGCCCGCCGAACAGCTCACTTTGCGTTTGCTGTCTTCGATGGGACGGGTTGACCAACACCGCATTCGGACGGGAAAACTCACCGACGAAGATTGGCCGCGCATTGCCACGGCGGTGAAAATTTTTGCCGATGTTCCCATGTTCATCGACGACAGCCCCGCACTTTCCCCAACCGAAGTTCGCGCCCGCGCCCGCCGCTTAATGCGTGAACACGGGCAACTCGGCTTGATTGTGCTGGACTACCTGCAACTGATGCAAACCGGCACGAGCACCGACAACCGCACGGCGGAAATTTCCGAAATCTCACGCGGTTTGAAGTCGCTGGCAAAAGAACTCGCCGTTCCCGTGATTGCATTGTCACAGCTTAATCGCAGTTTGGAACAACGCCCCAATAAACGCCCAGTGATGTCGGATTTACGTGAATCTGGCGCTATAGAACAGGATGCTGATCTAATTATTTTTATCTATCGCGATGAAGTCTACAACCCCGAATCCCCCGACAAAGGCACGGCAGAAATCATCATTGCCAAGCAGCGTAACGGGCCGATTGGCAGTTTGCGCTTAACGTTCCTCGGTAAATACACCCGTTTTGAGAATTATACCCCTGACATTTATACCCCAGGATTTGAATAATTGTTACAAACCGCTACACTGCCAGCATGAAACGATCTGCACGCGCCATTATTGATACTGCTGCACTGCGGCATAACCTTGCACGCTGCCGCGAAGCCGCACCTAATAGTTTGGCAATGGCAGTGATCAAGGCCAATGCTTACGGGCATAATATGCTCAAAGCTGCTGAAACCCTTAGCAATGCTAACGGTTTCGCGGTCTCATGTTTGTCGGAAGCGACCGAATTGCGCCAAGCCCGCTTTATCCACCCGATTTTGGTGTTGCAAGGTTTCAATCATTTGCAAGGCATGAAAGCTGCCGCCGAACATCGGTTTCGGGTTGTGCTGCACGATCTTTCCCAACTGGAATTACTCGATAATGCGCCCGCCTCGGTCAAAGTGGATGTTGCGCTGAAACTGGATACCGGGATGCACCGTCTGGGGTTTCCGGTAGAGCAAGCGCCGCACTTATTCGAGCGCTTAAGCAAGCACCCGAACGTCAAGCCCAACCCGTGGTTGATGACACACATGGCGTGTGCCGACGACTTGGATAGCGACAAAACCCCGCAACAACTGGAGCGATTCGCCAAATACACGGCTGGTTTGCAAGCACCGCGTAGCATCGGCAATTCCGCCAGTATTTTGGGCTGGCCGCAAACCCATGTGAATTGGGTACGCCCCGGCATTATGCTGTATGGCTCTTCCCCGTTTGTGAATGGCGATGCCAAGCGTGACGGTTTACAGCCGGTAATGAGCTTGGTTGCGCCGCTGATTTCGATTCACACCATTCCGCAAGGCGAAAGCATTGGCTACGGGGCAAGTTGGGTATGCCCAGAAGACACCCGTACCGGCATCGTGGCGATTGGTTATGCAGACGGCTACCCGCGTCATGCGCCAACCGGCACGCCAGTCTGGATCAATGGCAAGCAAACCCGTCTGCTAGGGCGGGTGTCGATGGATATGATCGTAATCGACCTCACCGCCATTGAAGCACGGGTGGGTGATCAGGTGGAATTGTGGGGAAAACACCTGTCTGTTGACCGGGTTGCGCACGCCGCTGGGACGATTAGTTACGAAATCCTGTGCAATGCAGGTAATCTTTGCAAGCATGAATATCTTTGATTGAATAAATATTTTTTTATTGCTGATAATTAAATAAGAATTTGCTATCCTATTTTTTGAACACATTAATCAAATCATGGATGGGCTTGGAATGGCAGCAACAATCTACACCGTAAAAAGTGGTCGCCGCGAACAAATGAAGCGTGAACTGATTGGTCTAGTGATTGGTACTACGTTGTTGATGGCGGGTATGGCTTTCCTGTTTTCGCAAAGTATTGTCGCCAGCAGCACCAGCGAAACCTTGGCTAAAATTGCTGAGACGCCAAGCGTAGCCACGGTTTCCGAGCCAGCCGTAACCGCAGCAGTGTTAGAACCGGTAACTGCGCCCGTTCTTCCTGCGATTAGCCCAACAGTGGCAGTTATCGCTGATCAAGTGGCACCGGTGACAACCGCTGTGACGGTTCCAGCATTAGCCGCACTCACGGAAACACCACCGGAAACGCCAGAAAATACCCCTGCTGCTCCCGCAGAAGTATCAGAAAAAATAATTGAGCCACCCGCTGCTACGGGCTGGATTTATGCCGGACAATTTGCCAATGGCAAGTGGTCGGAACAAGGTTTGAAAATTGGCGCGGAATTGCCCGTCAGTGGCGCTAAATATGCATTAACGTGGGGTGCTACTGTGCGTGAAAATCCCCCCGGCAAGCGTAGCGAAGGGGGCGGCAAGTTAAGTAAATCGCTTGGCAATGTAGCACCCGGTCGTGAAATTGAAGTGGTGCAAGTCAAGAAATCGGGCAGCAAAGGCCATATTTGGCTGGAAATTAAATACCAATAATAACCAGCGCTGATACGTATGGTGCTAGACTTGCAACTATTCTTGAGTTGCCGTTGTCTCTATTTGCATCATGATATTAAGTATTCGCACCAAACTGTTTATGGCTATCTTCCTTGCCTGCCTGCTGATTGCGGGCGGGTTGGGTGGCATTTTGCAATACCGGCTTAATCGCAGCTTTCTGGATTATCTCAATGAACAGGAAAATCGTTCGCTAACGCAACTGGAAAGCCGTTTAGTCGACGTCTACGAAGCCCGTGGCAGTTGGGAAGAACTTGAACAAAATCCCCAGCTCTGGACATCCATCCTCCTATCAGCGGTACGCAGCAGCTTTTTTCCGGTGAATGGCGACAAGTTTGGTGCTGAACCGCTACCACCCCCCATGCGTGAACGTGACCATGAATCAGGCAGGATGCCCCCGCCACGGGTGCACATTGCGCAACGCATGGAGCGCTTTGTCGGGCGCATTGTGTTATTGGATGCCAAACGCGCCGTGGTGAAAGGCAGTAGCCGCTTGGGTGTGCCAGACAATTTGCTGGAACTAAAGTCAGCGGGTAAAACCATTGGCTATTTGGGAATGCATCGCCGCCAAAGTCTAACCGAAAAAGTGGACGTGGACTTTGCGGAGCGTTTGCAACGCACGGTGTGGTTGGTGGTGTTGCTACTCGCACTGCCCATGGCGGGGCTGCTATCGTTTTTATTGGCGCGGCATTTGGGCAAGCCGATTCAAGCTTTGCGTAAGGGGACGCGCCAACTCACCGACGGCAATTACAGTTTGCGCATGACACCGCAAGGGCGTGATGAGCTGGGCTTGCTGACCCGCGATTTCAACCAATTAGCGGAACGTTTGCAGCAAAATGAGACCTCGCGCAAGCAGTGGATTGCCGATATTGCACATGAATTGCGTACCCCGCTGGCGATTTTGCGCGGCGAAATTGAAGCGCTGCAAGATGGCATTAATCAGCCGGATACCGCTACCCTGGCTTCGTTGCATCAGGAAGTGAGCCATTTACAGCGCTTGGTCAGTGACCTTTATGACCTTTCGATGTCAGACAGCGGGGCGCTCAGTTATCACAAGGAAACGCTTGATATTGTTGCGTTATTGCGTGAAACCCTGACCTTGCACCATACCGTTTTGCAAGAACAGGGGCTACAGGTGCAAACCCAAGGTTTGGCGCAGCAAGCCGTACTGGTGCAAGGCGATCCGCAACGTTTGCAACAATTGTTCAAAAATTTGTTGGAAAACAGCCTGCGCTATACCGATAAGCCGGGGCAATTACACATTAGCAGCCAGTTGCAGGCAGAATGGATGGATATTTTGTTTGAAGATTCCGCGCCGGGTGTGCCAAACGAAGCGCTGCCACAATTGTTTGAACGTTTATTCCGTGTGGAAAGTTCGCGCAACCGTGCGACAGGCGGCGCTGGTTTGGGCTTGAGCATTTGCCGTAATATCGTTGAAGCGCACGGTGGCACGATTAGTGCGGCTCATGCAGCACTGGGCGGGCTGCAAATTCGTGTTCACTTACCGCTGCACCGCTAATGGATAAGGGCATGGAAGCGATGGAACAGATTCTGATTGTCGAAGATGAACCCAAAATTGCCGATTTGCTGCAAAAATACCTGCAAAATGCCAATTATCGCACCCATTGGCTTAATAGTGGGCTGGGAGTGGGGGATTGGGTACGCCAAACACCGCCCAGCCTCATTTTGCTGGATCTCATGTTACCCGGCAAGGATGGCTTGGAAGTGTGTAAGGAAATTCGCCAGTTTTCGCTGCTGCCGATCATTATGCTAACGGCACGGGTCGAGGAAATTGACCGTTTATTGGGCTTAGAACTCGGTGCAGATGACTATATTTGCAAGCCTTTTAGCCCGCGTGAAGTGGTGGCACGGGTCAAAGCAGTGCTACGACGCGGGCAGATTATGCCCAGCGATACCCTTAGCATGGCTATCCATTCCAGCCCTAAGACGGCTTTGCTGGCATTGGATCGCGACCGTTTATTGGTCAGGGCAGGGCAACAGGAAATCACCTTAACGCTGGTGGAATTTGAATTGCTGGCAACCTTGCAACAACAACCGGGCAGAATCTTCGGGCGTGATCAACTAATGAATAAGGTGTATACCGATAATCGCATTGTGTCTGATCGCACGATTGACAGCCATATCAAAAAGTTACGTAAAAAACTGTCAGAAATATTGCCGGATCAAGAACTCATCCACTCGGTTTACTCGGTGGGTTACAAGTTCGAGGTATGACTTCCGCATTGTTTGCACAATTGCAGCAAATTTGGTGCGCAATTCACCCGTACTATGTTCCTCATCAACCAAGTCACACAAAAGGGACATAACATGAAAAAAGTATTAATGGCAGCAGCACTGATTGGCGCACTGGGCGTTTCCGTGGCATTTGCGGATCACGATTTCGGCGGCGGTAAAGGCGCTTGTGGTGGCAAAGGCGGGCATGGCGGCTTCGGCGGGCGCGGCGCGATGATGGGCGAAATGCTCACTGAAAAGCTGAAGTTGGATGACGCTCAAAAAGCCCAGTTTGACACCATCAAGCAAGAGCAACGCGCCAAAATGGAAGCCATGCGCACCCAAATGCAAACGCAAATGCAGGCCCTGCAAACGGAGAACGAAGCCAAGATTGCGGCAATTCTGACCCCGGAACAGGCAACAACGTTCAAGCAAATGCAAGAGGAACGTCAAAAACGCCAACAAGAGCGCTTGGAAGCGGTTAAAAAGCGTCTTGAAAGCAACACTTTCTAAACAACTCAATACAACGACAATAGGAAACACTACGCATGAAAAAAGCATTAATCATCACGTCTTTGGTTGCCTTGTTAGGCACATCCGTTGCAATGGCTGACTACGGTTTTGGCGGCGGCAAAGGCATGGATCGCATGAAAACATTCCTCGGTCTGAGCGACACCCAAGCGGCGCAAGTGGATAGCATTATGCAAGACCAGCAAGCCAGAATGCAGGCATTGCGGGATGAAACCAACCAGCGCATTCAGGCACTGTTGACGCCGGAACAAGCAGCTAAATTCCAAGAAATGGAACAGCAACGCGGCGAACGCAAAGGCAATCGCATGGGCGGTTTTCAAGGCAATGCACCAGCACCAGCCGCACCTGCTGCGGGTAATTGGGGTGGTTTTTAAGTTGGTTTGATTTTTTCGCTGGTCTTATTTTGAGTCATATTTCACCTCGCTTCGGGCAGTCTATGGACTGCCCATTTTTTTGTTGCCAAAAAAATTTATTTATTTTAAGGATTTATAAAATAAATTCAATAAAGCTAATTCACTAAAAATTTCCTTAATAAGCACCTGTTGCTGATTAAAATAAGTTAAAAAAATCTGTCTATCTGAAAAAGTTGACTAGAATTAGCGTAACACATTTCAGAACAGTCAACAGGGAAGGTGAATATGTTGGACAGTACCGCAGATAATGATGATCTGACACCACTGCAAGAATACGTGATTGCCGGTGTAGTTATCCTATTGTTTGGCTTGCTTTATTGGTTTTTGAATCATGGCGACAGTGATGAAGCGGCTTTGATGGCGGCTAATACTTCAACGCCGCAAGTGGTCATGCTGGCAGCACCACAAACACCTGTGGCAACAGCAACAGCGGAAGTTAATGACGCAAACGTAGCGCCGGATGCCAAAAAAACTGACGATGGTAGCGCAACGCTAAGCGCTAAAACCGCGCCAGCACCGCTTCAAACCACACCATCCCCCGTGCCTGATATATCGGCAACACCTGCTGCTGCCACGCCTAAAGCAGCCACATTGGAAGCCGGGCCAGTTGGTTCTGCGAGTGCCAATGCAGGGCTGGCGTTTCGCGATGCCATTATTCAGCGCGAAGTCAATAAGCCGATTGTTTTCGACGAAATTAAATTTGATTCGGGTTCGAGTAAGCCGAATAACCAATCCAGCACGCAGATTCAGCAAGTGGTGGCGTTGTTGCATGCAAACCCCGGCATCAAATTATTAATTCGCGGGCATACCGATGAGATTGGCACTGCTAAAGATAATACCGAGTTATCGCTGATTCGCGCTAATGAAGTCGGTGTTGCGTTGGTTCAAGCGGGTATTGACCGCAAACGTTTGCGCATTATGGGCATGGGAAGTTCAGAGCCGATCAGTATTGACAATACGGATGCGGCGCGTGAGCGTAACCGCCGCATTGATGCTTTAATTCTTAAATAATCGACAGGAGTAATCACTATGGATGGAATGTCATCATCTCTCACCACGATGCTAGGGAGCTTAGCCTCTGGTAAATTGGGTCATGCCTTGATTGGTTTGGCCATTCTGATTGTGGGGCTGGTTATTGTCAGCTTTATTGCGGGCTTTATCAGACGTATGTTGGGTAAAGTGGGTTTCTTGCAGCGTTCTAATTTAGCTAAGCCACTGGCTTCTTTGATCAAAGCGTTGCTAACCATTTTTGTATTGATGGCAGTGTTACAACATTTTGGATTAACCGATGTGTTAGCGCCGCTAAAAACCATGTTGAATAAATTCCTCGCAGCAGTTCCTAATATTATTGGGGCGGGTGTGATTGGTTACGCCGGTTGGGTAATCGCGAAAATCGTTTCAGAATTAACCGGTGTTGCGCTCGGTAAAGTTGACCGTCAATTGGCGCTTAAAATGGGCGATCAAGGTACACAAGGTGTGAAGTTGTCTAAAATTGGCAGTTCATTCATCTTTGCGGCTATTTTGATTCCGATTGCGGTTAGCGCTTTGGGAGTTTTGAATATTCCTTCAATTACAGAACCTGCGTCTGAGATGTTGAATAAATTGTTGGCGGCGATTCCCAACATTATTGGCGCAGGCATTATTTTGGCTGTCACCTATTTTGTGGCTAAGTTTGTGGTGTCGATGCTGACGAGTGTGTTGGATGGTGTCAATATCAATGGTATGCCGCAAAAGTTAGGGTTAACCGGTGTATTTAGCGACTCATTTACCCCGACTAAATTGATTGGCAATGTCATTATGTTTTTTGCGATGTTGACGGCAGCAACGGCGGCAGTCAATACGTTGGGTATTGAGATTATCTCCAATATCTTTGCCAAAGTGCTGGAGTTTGGCGGTGGTATTCTGGTAGGCGGCGTTATTCTGTTGGTGGGTTATTTCCTGAGTACCTTGGCTTATAATAAATTGAGTCAGTATGGTAGTGCGGGAATTGCCAGTATTGCGCGTTTCGCTATTTTAGGGCTGGTGTTAGCGATGGGGCTGCGGGCAATGGGGCTGGCGGATAATATCGTGAATATGGCATTTGGCTTTACGCTGGGTGCGGTGGCGATTGCAGCGGCATTGGCGTTTGGCTTAGGTGGGCGTGAAGCGGCTAAGCGCATTGCAAATAGCTGGGCGGATAAAATCCAATAACAGCGTTTGATGTGTGAATAGTGGAAGGGGAGTATGCGTTATACTCCCCTTTTTTTGTTGGTAATTTACGATGACGTTGCACCCTGTTTTAATCAGTATTCTGTTGCTATTGTGCAGCAATATTTTCATGACCTTCGCGTGGTATGCGCATCTAAAAGAACTCAATCACAAACCTTGGCTGATCGCTGCGTTGCTCAGTTGGGGAATTGCGCTATTTGAATACCTATTGCAAGTGCCTGCGAATCGTATTGGCTATACCGTTTTGAGCGTGGGGCAACTCAAGATTATTCAGGAAGTGATCACGTTAACGGTGTTTGTGCCGTTTGCGGTATTGTATTTGAAAGAGCCGCTGAAGCTGGATTATTTGTGGGCAGGTTTGTGTTTGTTGGGCGCGGTGTATTTTATGTTTCGTGAAAAACTATAGAGGATTTTCTAGTAATTTGGCAATCTGCCCCTTGAACCATTGAGTTCTAGCCAGTTCCAAAGGATTGCGATTTGCCCGTTGTAGCAATTGTTTTCCGTAATCCTTGGCAGGAAACACTTTGTAAAAGGTTTCAAAGTCATCGCTGTTGAGCAGTTCACGGATACCTTGGGCATCGTTGTGATACTGCTTGCGCCTGTCACCCTGCAATTCCTTGTCGAACGGGTAACTTTCCCGCGCTTTCTGGATACCGAATACCAAGTCTTCTTTGATGCGGTTTTTGGTGGCTGTTAACTGACTGATGTAAGCCGTTTTGTCAAAGGCTGCACCATCCACTTCCGCTAAATTGTCAGGGTGATAAAGGTAATTTTCGATGCTGTAATAGCGCAGGATGTGGATGAAGGGGAACAGTTTTTCAAACGCATCCACTTCCGCATCCGTCAGATAATCGCGATCAATAATGCCTTCCGCTTTGGTATCCCGTGCGCGTACAAACACTTGAAACTTGTTGTAGCGGTTGCTTGCGAACAGAACATTCGGCAACTGTAAGCTATTGTATTTAGAGGTGTCTTCGCCTTCGCAGAACACGAAGCGACGTTCTGCCAACAAGTTGCCTAGAAACTCGTGAGGGATGGCAATTTCCAGTACATCAAGATTTTCCTTGGGTTCTGGTGTAAGCGTTTGGGGAATATCAAAATCCAGCGAATCAAAGTCAATAATGGCGGCATGGGGGGCTTGGCGGGCGTAGTCGATAAACCCCAAAGCGTGGGAGGCTGTCCACAATTGTGAAGTCGCAGGAATCCAGTTTTCGGTCACTTCTCTCAATAGATCAAATTGCAGGCGGGTATTCATGTGACCATCCATTTCGTCAATGTAGATGATCTTGTTTGCCAGATAGTCTTGCCGCACCAACAGGTTAAACAGGATGATCACCACCTGTTTTTCCCCGTGGCTGAGTAGCTCGAAGGGAATCTCGCTATTGCCTTTTTTGAAGTAGGGTTCGACCGCAGTGCGTGGATTGGGCTGCTTGTAGACAGCAAACCGCAGTGTTGTCGCGGTGTCTTCGCCAAAAATATGGCTCAGGGCAGTGTTGACTTTGGATATGTATTTGTCGCGGACTTTGGCGACTTCTTGCTCGTTGGCTTTGCCTTCCACCAACAGGCGTTGCAGGGCTTGGTTCAACAAGTCGGCATGAGCGTGGACATCGGCGGCAAAGCGTTCATCCTGATCAATGAAATAGGATGGGGTATCGGCATTGATTCTGAGAATATCGGCAACATCCAATTCCTGATCGGTCGGTTTTTTGATGCGTGGGGTAATGCGCAAACTACTACGACCGTAGAACTTTCCGGCACTGTCTTTGGAAAAAGCATCTGCACTTCGCTCGTAGGTGGCGGTATCCGTGGTGATGGTTACGGCGGGTGTAGCGGCATTTTTGCTGAAATACGGGTCGTTATCTTGCTGGTGCAACGGTTGGTAGCCGTGCGCGGGGGGAGATAACCAATTAAACGCATCAAACACGCTGGATTTGCCGCAGCCATTTGCACCGATCAGCAGCACCAGTTTGGCATCGCTGGGGATGTTGCGAATGGTCAGGTCGGTAAAGCGTTTGAAGTTTTGTAGGCGTAATTCCCGAATCTGCACGGCGCGGCTCTCATGTGAAGGGTGTTTTGTGATTCTAGCTTAACTGTATCATGGTTGTTAGCGGTCTTGTTTCGTGCGATCACTACAATATTTTCAATTGTTCATACACATTTACCGCATAAGCGTGCCGCAAACCGCTCAGGGTCAAGCCGTGCAAGATGGCTTCCCGGTTGTTAAATGCTGCTTGGGGCGTTGGGAAAGTTCCGGCGCGTACCAGCTCTTCGCACATCCACGCCACATTTGCGTAGGCGGTGCGCATTCCAAACTGTGGGTTGATTTGGAACATCCGGTAGATTTCGGAACTCATCCGTAACCAGATTAACTGGCGTTGGTCTTTGATGCGGTCAAGGGTGGCGGCGGTTTGCTGCGCGGTTGGGGTCATGGCGGGAATGATCGCCCTGAATATCTGATAGCTCAGGTCAATCAGGTTTTCGCCGCTGGCTTGCAGGGTGTATCCGCCACGTTCGCAGTAAAACAACTGCTGCTTAAATTCGCTGATTTCCACCGACAACCAATCCTCGGCGTATTCACCGAAAGCAGGCCAGCGGCTGATGGGGTAAGGTAATTGTTGCGCCAACGCCTGCAATTGCGTGGCGTAAGCACGGTGATCACGCAGCGGGAGTAAGCTGGTCAGGTCGCTGAATGGAATGCTGGTGGTTGGGGCGGGTAGTGGCATTGCGGTGGTTTCCAAAGAGTGGTTGGTAAACGCGGGCTTGGATTCTGCCAAACGTTTGCTGACGATGTTATCCTAAGTGCCTATCACCGATATATGTGAAGGCTGTTTTTTAACCTATTTTTCAGTTAGTAGGGAAATCTCCCTTTCTGCCAAAACCTGCTAAACTTCGCTTTTTGTTCGGCACGAGCTTGCAATCATGGAAAAATTCATCCGCATTCGCGGCGCACGCACCCACAACCTGAAAAACATCGACCTTGACCTGCCGCGTGACAAGCTGATCGTGATCACGGGCTTGTCGGGTTCGGGCAAGTCGTCGCTGGCGTTCGACACGATCTTTGCGGAAGGGCAGCGGCGTTACGTCGAGTCGCTGTCCGCCTACGCCCGCCAGTTCTTGTCGATGATGGAAAAGCCGGACATCGACCACATCGAAGGGCTGTCCCCGGCGATTTCCATCGAGCAGAAAACCACCTCGCACAACCCGCGTTCCACCGTCGGCACGATCACCGAGATTTACGACTACCTGCGCCTGCTGTATGCGCGGGCGGGTGTGCCGCGTTGCCCGACGCATCACGTTGATTTGCAAGTGCAAACCGTCAGCCAGATGGTCGATCAGGTGTTGAGTTTGCCCGAAGGCAGCAAGCTGATGTTGCTTGCCCCGGTGGTGCGCGAACGCAAGGGCGAGCATGTGCAACTGTTTGATTCGTTGCGGGCGCAAGGCTATTTGCGGGCGCGGGTAAATGGCGTGGTCTACGAACTGGACGTGCCGCCGACGCTGGAATTGCGCAAGAAACACACCATCGAAGTGGTGATTGACCGTTTCAAAGTGCGCGACGACATGCAGTTGCGTCTCGCCGAATCGTTTGAAACTGCGCTGAAACTCGCCAATGGGCTGGCAACAGTGGCGTGGATGGACGGTGACGGCGAAGACATGATTTTTTCCGCCAACTACGCCTGCCCGCATTGCGGCTGGTCGCTGACCGAACTCGAACCGCGCTTGTTCTCGTTCAACGCACCCGCTGGCGCGTGCCAGACCTGCGACGGCTTGGGCGTGGAACAGTTTTTCGACCCGCAACGGGTGGTGGCCAATCCGTCGATGAGTCTTGCGGGGGGCGCGGTGCGCGGCTGGGATCGGCGCAACGCCTACTACTTCCAGATGCTCACGTCGCTTGCCGAACATTTCAGCTTTGACGTGGAACAGCCGTGGGACGAATTGCCCGCGTCTGTCCACAAACTGATCTTGCACGGCAGCGGTTTGGAGGAGGTGGAATTCACCTACGTCGGGCAAAAAGGCCAGATTTACACCCGTTCGCACACCTTTGAAGGCGTATTGAACAACCTCAAACGCCGTTACCGCGAAACCGATTCGAGTGCGGTGCGCGAAGAATTGGCGAAATACCTTGCCAGCCGTGCCTGCCCCGATTGCGGCGGCACACGCTTGAACGAACAGGCGCGGAACGTGTTTATCGCGGGGCGCAATTTGCCTGCGATCACGCATTTGCCGATTGGTGAAAGCCATGCGTTTTTCCGCAGCCTGAATTTGCCGGGGACTCAGGGGCAAATTGCCGACAAGATTTTGCGCGAAATTGCCTTGCGCCTGGAATTTTTGGTCAATGTCGGGCTGGATTATTTGACCCTGAGCCGCAGCGCGGAAACGCTTTCCGGCGGTGAAGCGCAACGCATCCGCCTCGCCTCGCAGATTGGCGCGGGGCTGGTTGGGGTGATGTACGTGCTGGATGAGCCATCCATCGGCTTGCACCAGCGCGACAATGCCCGCTTGCTGAAAACGCTGTTCCGCCTGCGCGACCTTGGCAATACCGTGATCGTGGTCGAGCATGACGAAGACGCGATCCGTTCCGCCGACCATGTGCTGGATATTGGCCCCGGCGCGGGCGTGCATGGCGGGTACATTATTGCGCAAGGCACGCCCGAAGAAGTGTTTGCCACGCCGGATTCGGTGACGGGGCAATTCATGTCCGGGCGGCGCAAAATCACCATGCCCGCCCAACGCACCCCGTTCAACCCCGAACGCACCATCAAACTGATTGGCGCGACCGGCAATAACCTCAATGACGTGTCGCTGGAAATTCCGCTGGGGCTGCTGACCTGCATCACGGGCGTGTCGGGGTCGGGCAAATCGACGTTGATCAACCGCACGCTGTACCCGTTTCTGGCGCGGCATCTGCACGATAGCAGCGTGGAAGTTGCCCCGGTGCGCGAAGTGCTGGGTGTGGAGCAAATCGACAAAATCATCGACATCGACCAAAGCCCGATTGGGCGCACCCCGCGTTCCAACCCCGCGACCTACACGGGCGTGTTTACCGCGATCCGCGATATGTTTGCGGCGACGCAGGAAGCGCGTTCACGCGGTTATTTGCCGGGGCGGTTTTCGTTCAACGTCAAAGGCGGACGCTGCGAAGCGTGTTCTGGTGACGGTTTGATCAAGGTCGAAATGCACTTTTTGCCGGACGTGTACGTGACCTGCGAAGTGTGCGATGGCAAGCGTTACAACCGCGAAACGCTCGACATCCGCTACAAGGGCAAGAACATCAGCGAAGTGCTGGCGATGACGGTGGAAGATGCCTGCGAATTTTTCGCCGCCGTGCCGTCGATCCACACCAAGCTGCAAACGCTGATGGACGTGGGGCTGTCGTATATTACGCTGGGGCAAAACGCGACCACGCTTTCCGGCGGCGAAGCGCAGCGAGTGAAGTTGGCGAAGGAGCTGTCCAAACGCGGCACGGGCAAGACGATTTATATTCTGGATGAACCGACCACGGGGCTGCATTTCCATGACGTTGACCAGTTGCTGCAAGTGCTGCACCGCTTGCGTGACGGTGGCAATACCGTGGTGGTGATCGAGCATAATCTGGATGTGATTAAGACGGCGGATTGGGTGGTGGATTTGGGGCCGGAAGGCGGGAGTCGTGGCGGGCATGTGATTGCTGTTGGTACGCCGGAGCAGGTGGCTGAAACTGAAGGGTCGTTTACGGGGGAGTTCCTGAAACGCATGTTGTGATACAGTACCAATCATGTAAAAAATCATTGTCGTCATGAGGTTAGCCATGAATACACAAACGGTGATGGAGGGCTTTTCTTCCCTTCCCCCAGATGCGCAACAGCAAGTTGCCGATTTCATTGATTTTCTGAAAGTTCGTTACCAAAAAGCCAAGCCTGTAAAAAAGAAAGTTGCGCGTGCAGCCTTGGCGCAAGAGGCATTCATCGGCATGTGGCGTGAGCGTAAGGACATGCAGGATAGTAACCAGTGGGTACGCGAGTTACGCAGCAAGGAATGGGGCTAAGGATGGCTGAGTGGACGTTAGTCGATACGGATATTCTGATTGATGCGGCACACAAAGATGAGATGGCAGTTACCGTATTGCAAAATCTCGAATCAACTTCCGGTCTTGCTGTCAGTATCGTGACTCAAATGGAGTTGGTGGTAGGTTGCCGCAACAAAACTGAGCAGCGCGAACTTGCCAAATTCTTGCAGCGTTTTCAGGTTATCCATTTGTCGGCAAGTATTTCACAGCGGGGCTTGGAGTTACTGCAACAATACCGCTTGAGCCACGGTTTGCTGATTCCTGATGGGCTGATTGCTGCTACTGCGATAGAGGCAGGTATCCCATTGATTAGTAAGAATCAGAAGGATTACCGCTTTATTGATGGATTGCAGCTTCTGCCTTATCCGCCCTAGCAGCAGGCAGACTACGGTGGCGCGGTGAGTAAGCTACCATAGGCGCGGCAGTCGTGGGGGATGTGGAACATAGAAGGAAGTCGCTGAAACTGAAGAGTCGTTTACTGGGCAGTTCCTCAAGCGGATGCTATATAGGGTTCTTCTGAGTCTTCAATCAATGAAAGTGACGCATCCATTGTTGGCATGATGGAAAAGAAAGCATTAGCTTTGCTTGCAACTTCAGCGATGGACGTGGTGCGAAATACTTCTGTGTGAAGTTGCTCGCAGCCATTTGTTACGCAATCTATGGCAGCTTTTTCCCAAGTACGGCGACAAGGCCAATCCTGCAAATATTGGGCAAAAGGTGCGGAGCATCGGTGCTTTCTGAGACGACCATCAGGTGATGTTGTAAACCCGACCTTGAACCGACCAGAGTCATATTCCGGTTCTAATTGGATCAAATAGAACATCCCAACGTCATCAGCGCAAAAAGTCGTACTGTTTTCATCGGATTGGTTTGGCTGCTTCGATCCAGTGGTACGGCGCAGTTCATCCCGAATTGCAGAAGCTTCGCTTGATGTTATCGTCGCAACATTTTGGTTTCTACGACTGACTTCGCGACGCATGACTGTTTGAATTCCTATGCGTTTCAATACTTTAAAAAGTGTCTGTTTGCGAACTTGGAGTTCATCTGCCAAGTCGCTGATGATAATTCTTTCGTCAATCATTATGTATTCTTAAATCGTAGTTATTAGTCGTTGTGTGGTAATGGTATGGTACGAGCATCTGATTCTACAACGGGAGCACCACCTACAATTTGCCCGAACTCATACACATCAATGGCATTCCTCAATTGCGACATTTCGATATGGACATCGGCCTGCCAACCGACTATAGCAGATTGGCAAGTCTGCTATAATGTGTCTGTACTTACTTCACCGGACTTATCGCCATGCGCTTTCTCGATGTAAAAACCGATTTCGCCTTCAAAAAAGTGTTCGGCAGCGAACAGAGCAAGCCGATTCTGATCAGTTTCCTCAACGCCCTGCTGGACTACCACAATGGTGATGAAATCACTGATCTGACCATTATCGACCCATACCAAGCACCAAAAATCCTTGGTATGAAAGATACTTACGTCGATGTTAAGGCAGTTTGCGCCAATGGCAGTACCGTAATCATCGAAATGCAGGTGCTGAACGTGGAAGGCTTTGAAAAGCGTGTGCTCTACAACGCCGCCAAAGCCTATTCCGCGCAACTCGGCAAAGGTGAAAAATACCACTTACTGAACCCAGTTATTGCCTTGACTCTGACTGACTTTGTGATGTTCCCCGACCAGTCAGAAGTGTTCAGCCATTACCGTCTACTTGAAAAACAGACACTGGCACACTACAGCGGTGATTTGGAGTTGGTGTTCATCGAACTACCCAAGTTCACCAAGGAACTGGTGGATTTGGTCAATATCAGTGACAAATGGGTATATTTCGTCAAGAATGCGGGTAGTCTTGATTATGTGCCAGATTCACTCAAAACAGACCCCTGTATTGTGGATGCTTTCGGTATTGCCAACCAAGCCGGGCTGACCGAAGAAGAAATGGAAGCGCAGGAACAACGTTACGATTTTCTGCGGATACAGCGGGCATTACACGATGAAAGGAAAGCGGTGGAAATAAAGCTGATAGAGGCTGAGGAAAAACGGCAAGCAGCGGAACAAAAACGGCAAGCAGCGGAAGAACGAGCAGTAACAGCGGAAAAAGCATTGCTAGAAAGCAAAACAAATTTTGCCCGTAGCTTGTTGGATATTTTGGACGATACAACGATTGCTTTGAAAACAGGTTTGACAGTAAAGGAAGTCAGTGCATTACGCCAATCTGTGGCGTGATAAGTTGGATCTGGGCGTTGTAGACAGGCTGTGGCAACGGTTGGCTTACCGAGCAGTTCCTGAAACGCATGTTGTGAAATCTACGGCTATGCGCTAAATTCGTATCGCAAATCCACTAACAGGTGGCAAAAGCCAAACCATATTGGCGCTCTCCCACTCCTAGCAAATAACGAAAGGCAATACCATGGTTTCATTTACCGAACTTAATCAGCAGAATGACACAATCACCGAGCTTTCCAACGTACTTTGTCATTTGATTGACGAGCGTTCCGTTTGCGACTTGAAAGTTACCTGTGACCTGTTTTTCTCTTACGTTGACCAGGTGAAAGAGCATCTGGATCTGGAAGAGCGTGAACTGTACCAGTCCATGTTATTGCATAGTGATCAGAACATCCGCAATACAGCGAATAAATTCCTTTCCGGTTCGGGTGAAATCAAGCGGGTATTTGGGCAGTACCTCAAACGCTGGAGCAAGAATAAGGAATTGCGCATCAATGACCATGATCAGTTCGTGAAAGATACCCGTGAAATGTTCCAACTGGTATTCAACCGGATTGAAGACGAAGTGGAACATCTCTACCCCACCGTGCGGGCAGTACAAGCGGCTATGTCGAAGTAATGGTTGCTCAGGTTGAATGAAAAAAGTCAGTCTCTTCGTCGATGTACAAAACATCTACTACACCACTCGCGCTGCTTACGGATGCAGTTTCGATTACAACCGTTTCTGGGCGCAAGCCACCGCCGGGCGTGAAGTGGTGCAAGCGCGTGCCTATGCGATTGGGCGCGGTGACGAAAAGCAAATGCAGTTTCAAAACATCCTGCGGGCGATTGGTTTTGAGGTGAAACTCAAACCCTATATCCAGCGCAGCGACGGTTCTGCCAAAGGCGATTGGGATGTGGGCATCACGCTGGATGTGATCGAAGCCGCCGCCAACACCGACATTATCGTGTTGGCATCCGGCGATGGCGATTTCGATATGTTGCTGCTGCGGGCATACCAACGCTACGGTGTGGAAACTGAGGCGTATGGTGTCCCCGGTTTGACCGCCAATTCCCTCATCAATGCCGCGACCCGTTACGTGCCGATTGACGACAGCCTGTTATTGGGCAAACGCTAATCCCCTGACGGTGGCGCAGCATACGTTTCCGGCAATGCCGCAGTGCCTTTGAGCAAGCGGAAAATATCGCTATCGGTCGACAAAATCAGGCTGGTATCCGGTGTCATAACCGCCTGATAAGCATCCAAGGTGCGGGTAAAGGCGTAAAAGTCAGCCGCTGCCTGACTCTGGTTATAAGCCTTGGCGTAAATTTCGGTAGCTTCCGCATCGCCTTTGCCGCGAATCTCTTCCACTTGGCGATAAGCTTCGGATTGAATGCGGTTCAGGTCGCGGGTCATATTGCCGCGAATCCGTGCCGCTTCGCCATTGCCTTCAGAGCGGAAGCGTTCGGCAATTTGGCGGCGTTCGCTGATCATGCGTTCGTAGATTTTGGGTTCGACACTGGCATTGTAATTAATGCGCTTGAAACGAATATCCAGCAATTCCACCCCGAACACTTTGAGCTTTTCCGCAGCGGCTTTGTAGATTTCTTGTTCAACCAAGACTCGCCCTTTTTGGATTGGCACAAGTGAACCCACCACATTGTTGGTATCTGCGCTATTTGCCGCACCTTCCACCAACGTCGGGTCTTTGAGGGGAACACGCCCTTTGGTGGTGCGTACAATTTCAATCAATTCGTGTTTGGCAACCGCGTTACGGGTTTCGCTGCCGAGGATGTCATCCAAACGCGATAAGGCGCTGCGTTCGTCGCGTAACCGCAGGAAATAGGGGAGTGGTTCCACAATGCGCCAGCGGGCAAACAAATCCACCGAGATGTAGAGCTTGTCTTTGGTCGGCATATCCGAAGGGCTGCCATCCCACGGCAGTACCCGTTTGTCGATGCGGTTTACCTCTTGAATAAACGGGATTTTCATTTTCAAACCTGCTTCGGTCACGGGTTCTTTCACCGGCTTGCCGAATTGGGTCAAGATTACTTGCTGCGCTTCACCCACGGTATAGAACGCATTGAACAACACAAACGCCAGCAAACCGGCAAGCACTAGGAGTAAACGGTTCATGGTGTTGCCTCCGCTGGGGTTTTCTGTGAGGTGTTGAGGTTGAGCAGGGGTAACAGGTTTTTCATGCCTTCATCCACCACGATTTTGTTTTGAATGCCGGGTAAGATGGCTTGCATGGTTTCCAGATACAAACGCCGTTGGGTAATGTCGGGGGCTTTTTGGTATTCGGTGAATACCGCGTTGAAACGTGCTACGTCGCCCTCGGCTTCGTTGACGCGCTTGAGGCGGTAGCCTTCGGCTTCGCGGATGCGCTGGTCTTTTTCACCTTCCGCCAAGGGGATGACTTTGTTGTAATCGCGGCGGGCTTCGTTAATGAGCTTTTCTTTTTCCTGCTGCGCTTGGTTGACTTCGTTGAAGGATTCTTGCACTGGGCGTGGCGGGTTAATGTTCTTTAATTGCACTTGGTCGATGCTCACGCCCATCAGGTAACGGGTGGCGAGTTGCTGGAGTTTGACCAATGCTTCGGCTTCGATTTCTTGCCGCCCAATGGTGAGAACTTCATCGACAGTGCGATCCCCGACCACTTCGCGCATCACCGATTCCGAGGCATTGCGCAAAGTAATGCCCGGTTCGCGCACCGCAAATAAATAATTGGTGGGTTCAGCAATGCGGTATTGCACTACCCATTCCACCAGTGCGACATTCAAATCGCCTGTGACCATCGGGGATTCCGCCGCTGGATTGTCGGAGTATTGGTCGACATTGCTTGCACCTTCCGTATAAAAGCCGAATTCCTGTTTTAATTGGCGTTTGACTGGCAAAATGGTGGCGACATCCACGCCCAAGGGAATTTTAAAATGCAAACCGGGTTGGACTTCCGCTTTGAACTTTCCGAAGCGTTGCACGATGGCGACGGAATCGCTGGGGACGGTGTACCAAGATGACCAGGCGGTGATGCCGAGCAGGATAATGATCACAGGGGCAATGCCCATTAGCTTGAAGCGTGGTAAGCGTGGTCGCGAGGTCATGGGAAAGGATGGTATTGGGTTCACGCGGAATTCCCTCCGGTCATAAAAGTTTTGTGATTATGATCATGACTCTACGCCGTACTGTGTGGTTTAGCGAGAAGCTTCCGAGGAAATGGGGTTGTCGGCGGATAAAGATTGCATTGGCATGTTGGTGGTTTCGGGTTTGGCTAAATTCTGGTATTAATCTGTGAGGGATTTTAAGCAGGGGAATTGCACGGGTTATGTCTCAGCCAATCAGAGTTTTTATCAGTTATAGCCATGATGATGACGCGCATCGTGAGTTTGTGTTGCGTTTGGCAAACCGTTTGCGTACCGAGCAAGGGATAGAATGCCTGCTTGATCAGCACTTTCTACCGGGATTTCCGCCGCAAGGCTGGACTAAGTGGATGCGGGATTCAGTACGCGATGCTAAGCATGTGTTGATGGTATGCACACCGAAATATCGAAACCGTTACGAGCGCAATTTGGAAAATCTGGAAGATACCGGGCGTGGCGTGGCATTTGAGGGTGTGGTCATTTCACAGACGCTGTATGAAGATTATTTTCACAACCACGGATTGAAATTTATTCCTGTGCTGCCCAGTAATGGGAAACGTGACGATGTACCGCGTGAGCTGCGGGATTTCAGCATTTACACCTTGCCGGATGCGTTTCAGCAGGTATGCGATTTGATTAAGGGGGTGCAATACAACCCGTTGCCGCCTTTGGGGAGTCCGCCAGTACGTGACACCCTAGAAACCCGTGTCGATGCCTATCTTGGTTGGGTGCAGGATACCTTTTTGCATAGCATGGATGCCTACACTAGCATGTATGGCAAGAAGCGGGTGCGGGCGCAGCCACCTGTTCGACGAAAGCCTTTTATCGGCAAGCGAAAGTTCGCGATTCTTGACTCTGCTTTCAGTGGTTGCCGTGAACAAGAATTGTTGGCAGAAAAAACGTTTGACAATATTCTCGAAGCCTTGAATGAAACCGGGCAAGGGGTGTTTCTCGGCAAGCCGGGTGCTGGCAAGACCACGACTCTATGGAAATTGGCAGATGATGAGATTAGGGCAAATAAGCATAGGGAACGAAAGCAGCGTATAGTCCCGGTTATTTTACGCCTCGGTTTTTGGGTGCTGGGCGGGCAATCCTTACAGGACTTTATTTTTGCCAAAACCAATGTTGTTGAGAGTATGTTGGGTAACAGTTTCTCTGAACTGTTGGAACAAAATCGTATTCTGCTGATTCTTGATGGTCTTAATGAACTGCCCATCATGCAGCAACAAGTCAAAGGCGAGCAAATCCGGGATTTTCTGAGCAAGCATCCGCAGGTGCGGGCTTATGCTTCCTGCCGTGAGGATGATTACAGTGATGACGTGCGCCTGCCGCTGCCGGAGTTGCATATTCAGCCGCTCGATATTCCCCGTATCCAAACTTTTATCCGCCAATATCTGGAGGCAGATAATCCCGAATATCTTGGACAAAAAGCAGAGGAACTGTTTTGGGAAATTGCGGGTGGGCAAAGTGTGCGTGATGTTTGGCAGCGATGGGAACAGCTTGGGGCAAGCCATAAACAATTCTGGGATGGTGAGGATATTCCTCGTGAAAACCCCAATGTTTATAGTAAGACTTCAGCTCCGCAAGACAAAATTTGGTATGACAAGGTAAAGAATAATCCACATAGCCTGATGCGTTTGGCGAGTAATCCTTACTTGTTGTCGATGTTGATGATGGTGTATGACAAAAAGGGAGCGATTCCAGATAATCGAGGGCAATTGCTAGAAGCCTTTTTCCAAGAACTCATCAGTCGGGAAGTAGACCCCGATGAACCTAAAAATAACAACGAACGCTTGCAGGATGGCGGTAAGCAACTGGAAACCCTGATTGGAAAACTGGCATGGGCAATGCAGGCACAAACCAGTACCTCACGCCCTGATGCCTTAGCCGTCATGGATTATGATGAACAATGGTTGAAACTCGCCATCCGCTGCAATGTGCTGGAACAGATTGGTGAAGACATCCGCTTTAGCCACCAATTGTTGCAGGACTATTTTATTGCGGTGGGGATGAAACAGCGTTTGGATGCGAAAGATTTGGATGCAGCTACCTTCTGGAAATCAGACAATTGGTGGGAGCCAACGGGCTGGGAAGAACCCACTATTTTGTTGGCAGGTTTGTATCCAAAGGGTTGTTCTCCGGTTGTGGATTGGCTGAAGCAGGCTAATCCCAAACTGGCAGCACGTTGCATATTGGAAAGTGGCGTTGGTTGTGAACCCGCTACTGTTGTTGGTTTGGCTGCGCCTTGGTTGTCACGCTTGACCAATGTGGAAATTGACCCTAATCCCTCTGCGCGTATGGCTATTGGCACAGCCATTGCTAGGTTGACATTGGATAAGCGTAAAGGGGTAGGGCTGAATACCAAAGGTTTGCCTGATATTGATTGGGTAGAAATTCCCGCAGGCAAGTTTATCTATCAAGATAGCAAGCGTAAAAAGTTGCCCCTCGATACTTTCTGGATGAGTCGTTACCCTGTCACGAATGCTCAATTTCATGCTTTTGTGGTAGCTGACGATGGTTACGGCAATGATGGCTGGTGGCAAGATCTGCAAAAACCGGAAACGCCCCATGAGCCATATTGGAAAGAAAATAACCGTCCGGTGGAGCAGGTGGATTGGTATGAGGCGATGGCTTTCTGCCGCTGGCTGTCTAAAAAGCTGGACTTGGATATTCGTCTGCCCACCGAAGAGCAATGGGAAAAAGCCGCACGGGGTACGGATGGTCGGGAATACCCGTGGGGTAACGGCTACAAAACAGGCTATGCGAATATCAACGAAACGTATAGTGAAGTTGGAACATACAACTTACAGGAAACTTCTGCGGTTGGTCTTTACCCTCAAGGTAAGTCGCCCTATGGTTTGATGGATATGTCCGGCAACGTCTGGGAATGGTGTCTCAATAAGTATGATGAACCCCAGATAACTACTGCTGATGTTTCTGGCGGTGTTCGTGTGGTTCGGGGCGGCGCGTGGAGCCTCAGTTCAGTGTATTGCCGCTCTTCTTCGCGCTCCTACGATCATCCGCACGATCGTTTCTTCAATCTGGGTTTTCGGTTGTTGTGTTGTTTCCCCCATTGACTTTATTGATCACTGATTTGCTGGTCACTGTACCCCTGTCAGCCGCGTAGCGGCTGAAGATTTTTTTTCACCACCTGAACTGCTTCAGCATGTGCTTTCGCAAGCTGCGTTTGTCTGAACTGGGATTTATAGGATGAAAGGATTAGTAGGATGGGGGAGAAATTTCGGATAGCGGGTGGCGATGATTCTTTATCCTGCCCATCTTTTCATCCTGAAAATCTTAGTTCAGACAATTTCCCCGTGTATTGCCTAACCCTGTTATCGAATGACTTCCAGCCGCACATCCGCCGTACCCGGCAGAATTAACCCAAGCTGTTCCGCCGCTGCCAACGACACATCGACAACCCGCCCCGCTTTGAAAGGGCCACGGTCATTCACCCGTACTACGACAGAACGCCCGTTTTGCAGATTGGTCACACGCAGCAACGTGCCAAAAGGCAAACTGGGGTGAGCGGCGGTCATCGCATACATATTGTACGGTTCACCGCTGGCAGTCGGGCGACCGTGGTATTGGTGTGCATAGTACGAAGCCTTGCCTGCCATCCCCGTTCCAAGCGTTTGGCAAGCGACCAGAAAGCAGCAGGACAATAGCAGTAAAGTGCTGGATTTATTCATGATGCCCCCATGTTTCCGTTGTCTGTGTTGACTGTACGCTTGTCAGCCACGTAAAAATAATCATGATTCCCCCCGAAAGTGCCAAAATAAATGAACACTTTTCTCTGAAACTTTTCAGAATTATAAACGCTTTAGGCACTATCGACGTCATCCCCGCGTGGCGTTTCCTATTGTATAACCCCCCGTTTTGTACTAAACAATAAGCAGCCGAAAAATAATGCGGGGGACGCATGGATTCTATCAAGATCAGTGGCAAGTTGACCGGGCAAGACTTTCCACTCAAAACGCACGGCGCTTATGCCGATATTCTCACCATTATCTGCCAACAAGAAGTCACGCTAGAAGCCCTACGCAGTGGCGGTAAAAGTGTCGAACTCAACAACCTTGACCCTGACACCTTAGTCGAACTCGAATTTGAAGGCGGGTTCAAACGTTGGGTGCGAGCGGGCGAATTACGGGCGCAAGCCAGACAAGAAACCAGCCGCTCTGCCAGCAGCGAATTCATGCTCACGCCCGCCAGTTTTGATGTGAGTAACCAGCGCGGTGTGGTCGGGTTGGTATTGAAATTTCTGCGGGTACTGAACGTCGATCCAGTCAGCGACATGAGCGATGCGTTGGCGGAGGTGTTAATCGACAAGTTGGAAACCCGCAAAATTCCGCAACCGGGTGTGTATCGCTGCCACAATACCGATCAATTAACGCTGGAGTTGGTCACGCAAGCCGGAGACATTGATACCAGCAAGCCGGTATTGCTGTTTTTGCACGGCACGTTTTCCAGCACCGATGGCAGTTTCGGCGAATTGTGGGAATCGCGCCAAGGCTACAATGCCGCCGCTTGGTTGCAACGTTTGTTCGCGCCTTACGGTCAGCAAGTGTTTGCGCTGGAACACCACACCCTCACTGTCAGCCCGGTGCAAAATGCGTTACAAGTGTTGCGCTTATTGCCGCCACACACGCGCTTGCACCTGATTAGCCATTCACGCGGCGGCTTGGTGGGGGAATTGCTTTGCCAAGGCGTGTTGCAGCGTAAAACTCGCGAGTCCGGCGCTAAGTTTTTGGAGAGCGAGGAGATTTTCTCCAAGGCGGAACTCCAGCTATTTGAGCATCAGGCGCGTCTCCATGATCTGCAAGGATTGCAAGAAATTGCCGCCTTGCTGACGGATAAACACATTAAGGTGGAACGCTTTGCAAGGGTAGCGTGTCCGGGGCGTGGCACGGTGTTAGCCTCGGAACGGCTGGAAGACAATCTGTCGGTGATTTTCAATGTATTGAATTTTATTCCAGCGCCTCGGTTTCAGATGTTAGCGGAATTTGTGCGCATGGTGTTGATGGCAACTGCTCGCAAGCGTACCAATCCGCAAGAATTACCAGGGTTGGAGGCGATGATGCCCGCGTCCCCGTTAATCCGTTTGCTGAATCGCCCGGATGTACAGCTCGATTCTGACATGACCGTGATTTCGGGGGATATGCGTGCCTCGACTTTGTTAGGGCATTTTAAGGAATGGGTGACGCAGCGCTTTTTCGGTGAAGAAAACGATTTTGTGGTGAATACGGCGGGAATGTACGGCGGGGCGCGGCGCTTGCGGGGGATGCGGTTTTATCTGGATCAGGGCGATGACAGCAGCCATTTCAATTATTTTCGTAAAGGCGAAGTGCGCGACCGTTTGCTCAGTGCCTTGCAACACCCCGATACCGATTTGCGCTTGCGTCCGCTGTTGACCGAGACACCGGTGGCACGTCCGGCGGCGCGTTCTGGGCGTGATGCGCAAGCCGCCAAGCGTAGCACGGTGTATTTTCTGCCCGGTTTCATGGGGTCGACGCTGCAAATCAACGACACACCCATCTGGTTGGATATGTCGGCATTGAGTTGGGGGGATTTTTCGCGCCTGCAAATCGACAGTGCCGGGGTGCAAGCCGAAGGGGTGTTGGAAGCGCCGTACCGTCCTTTGCTCACTATGTTAGCGGCTAGTCATACGCTGGTGGAATTTGCCTACGATTGGCGGCGTTCGTTTGCAGAAGCGGGGCGGCGGCTGGCGGATGCGCTGGAACAGGAGTTAGATCAAGCCAAAACCAGCAATAGCAAATTGGTGGTGAGGTTACTGGCGCATTCCAGCGGGGGCTTGGTGGCTTTGGCGTTGATGAGTGAAGCGCCCAAGGTGTGGCAACGCTTGCGCGAAGAGGCGGATTGCCGCGTGGTGATGCTGGGTACGCCCTTGCAGGGAACGTATACGGCGGTGCAATTGTTGCTGGGGCAACACCGTTTACTGGGCCTGTTGAATTTGCTGGATGGGCGCATGGATGAGCGCGAAGCGCAGTCATTGGCACAGCAGTTTGCGCGTTACCCCGGTGTGCTGGAATTGCTGCCTGCGGCGTATTTGCACGAAGAACGTTGGCAAACCTTGCTGGGGGAAGCGTTTCACACCTGGCCTGCCCGCCATTTGCTGGCGGATGCACGGCGAATACGCGAACAGTTACGCGCGGTAGAGCTGGATACACAACGCCTGTTGTACCTGTATGGCAAGTCGAGTCTTACGCCGGATGAAGTGGCGGAACACCAAGGTGGCTGGCGTTTTCATGCCAGTGGTGCGGGGGATGGCGTGAGCTTGTGGGGGGAATTGCCCGCGAAATTGCCGACTTGGTATTTGCCGGTGGAACACGGGCGCATGGCCAGCCACAGCGAACATTTTCAGACCTTGCAATATTTACTTGACGATGGGGTGTCACGGCAATTGGCGACTCAGCCGCCCGCTATCGGCAAAGCGACGGGGGAATGGTTGCCGACCCTGCGCAATGAATTGTTTCCCGATGAACAGGAATTGTTGGCAGCGGCCTTGGGCTACCACACCCGCATGACGCAAGCAGAAGTGCGTTCACCCGTGGAAGTGCGCGTGGTGCATGGCAATCTGGAACAAGTTACGCATCCGGTGGTGGTCGGGCATTACGCAGGGGATTCCATCCTCAGTGCCGAGGCTTTGCTGGATAAGCGTTTGCAGGGGCGGCTCGGTGAATTGCATCGCATGGGCTTGTATCCGGGTGAATTGGGTACGTCACACGTGTTCCTGAATCCGGGGCAAAAACCGGGGGGCGCAGTGATTGTCGGGCTGGGTGAAGTCGGCAAGCTGACGGCGGGGGAATTAACCGCGAGTTTTACCCGTGCGCTGATGGATTATTCGCTGAAAATCCGTGAAGCCTTGGAGCAAACTCCACCGAGCAATCCGTTGGCAGAGGCGGAAGCTTTGCCGGTGCATGTGGCGACCTTGTTGATTGGGACGGTGGGCGGCGGCAGTGTGACCTTGGCAGATTCGATTACGGCAATTTTGCGGGCAATTGCGCGAGCGAATCAGGCGTTGGATAAGAGCGAACGCGGCTTGCGCTTGCGTTTGCAGGTGGTGGAATTCATCGAGCTGTACGAAGATCGCGCGGTGGAAGCGGCGCGTTTGGTGCAAGATTTCGTATTGCTGCCAGAATTTCGCAACGATTTCAATGTTAAGAGCCTGATGCAATGCTTACTGGGGAAGCGGCGGCGGGTGATGTATAACGATCCGCCGGGTTGGTGGCGGCGGATTCAGGTGGAAGCGAGCGCCGAGGGTTTGAAATACACCGCGCTGACCGATAAGGCTCGCGCCGAGTTGGTATTGCAAGCCACGCAGCGCAAGTTGGTGGATCAGTTTATCGACAAAGCCATCACCTCCAGCGCGGATGACCCGGATACCGGCAAAATTTTGTTTGAATTATTGCTGCCCGCTGCGATGAAAGAACAAGCGCCGAATGCCGAAAATTTGGTGATGGTGTTGGATAGCGCCGCGTCTGCCTACCCGTGGGAATTGCTCTACAACCGTTTTGACCACGAATCACAACCGTTGGCGGTGCGGTTTGGGTTGGTGCGTCAGCTACAGGTGGGGCAATACCGCCAGCATGTGGTAAACCCCTTGGAACGTTCGGCGTTGGTGATCGGCGATCCGCCTGTGAATGGCGAGTTCGTGCGCTTGCCCGCCGCCCGGCAGGAGGCTGAAACCGTAGCAAACTTGCTGGAATCGGGTGGTTTCAGCACCGTGACCCGCGAAATTGGCACGGATTCACACGCCATTTTAAAAGCGTTGCACACGGGCGATTATCGCGTGCTGCATTTGGCGGGGCATGGGGTTTACCGCTACCGCCCTGACCCTGAGAGCGCGTTGGAAGTCAGCGGCATGGTGTTGGGCGATGGCATTTTCCTCACGCCGGTCGAAATTGGGCAGATGCGCAAAGTGCCGGAATTAGCCTTCATCAATTGCTGTCATTTGGCGCAAATGGATTTCATGAGCGCCGAGGTGCAAACCGCTGTGAGCAGCGACCGCAGCAAATTAGCGGCAAGTTTGGCGCAAGAATTAATTCGTATGGGGGTGCGGGCTGTCATTGCGGCGGGCTGGGCGATTAATGACAGTGCGGCGCAAGTGTTTGCCGAACAGTGTTACCAGGCGCTATTGCAAGGGCATACGTTTGGCATGGCAACCTTGTTGGCACGGCGCGAAACTTGGCAACAATACCCGCAGAGTAATACGTGGGGTGCTTATCAGTGTTACGGCGACCCGGATTACAAACTGTTGAGCCGCCAACCGGATAGCAATGCCGATGATAAGACGGTGGATAGCTGGCGCTTCGTAGCGGAAGTCGAGGTGGTGGCGGAATTGCAAAACCTGATTCATGCCGCCGATACCGCGCAACCGGGGGATATTGTGTGGTTGCAGGAACGTTTGCCGCAATTGCATCGGGCGATTCCGGCGGAATGGCTGGCTCATGCCGATATTTTGTATGCCTTGGGGCGGGCTTACGGCAAGTTGGATATGTTTGTTCCGGCGCTGGATGCGTATCAGGCAGCATTGGATTCGCCGCAAGCCGATTACCCGGTGATCTTGCTGGAAGACAAAGTGAGTGTGCAAACCGCGCTGGCCTTGGCATGGGCGCAGGGCAGGGTGGCAGCACCGGAAACGCGCTTGGCAGAATCCCCCGCAGCATTAATGTCGGACAGTTTCAAAACTCTGCAATTGCTGGATGGTTTGGGAAATAGCCTGCAACGCTTTGAAGAGGTGGGCAAGTTTTGGAAACGTAGCGCCTTAATGGTCACGGGCGAGGAGCGGGCGAATGCGTTGCGCGAAATGGAGCAAGCGTACCGGCGGGCGCATGAGTTTGCTTTGCAGGAAACCCACGCGGTGGCGGGATATCCGCTGATTAATTGGTTGACGTGCAAAGTGGTGCGTTATTTGCGCGGGCATGTGAAGCAATTGGATCGGCAGGAACTCAAGCATTGGCTGGAACAAGCGCGGCAATGTGCCGAGTCGGGCGAGCGGGGAATGGCGGCGTTTTGTTCGGGGATTACCCGTGCGGAATACAGCTTGCTGCATTATTTGATTGGGGCACGTTTGAACGAAACCATTCAGGTGCAAAAAGTGGTGACCGATTATGTGCAAGCGGTGGGGCGCGGGGCAGCACCCCGGCAATTGCGGTTTGTGCGTGAACATTTGGATTTCTTGCGCACGATGTTGGGTGAGTTTCAGGAGGAGAAGCCGCAATTGCGCCCGGTAGTGATGGCGTTGATGGAGATCGAAGAGAAATTATAAGGTGTTTTTGTGATATTGTGCTACCCAATCAATACAGGGGAAACACCAATGACAACACTCTGGATCAACACCCTCGTCAGTGTGATCGGCGTTCTTCTCGGCGCATTCTTGGCGATGGGCAGCGTTATGAGCATCGCCAATATGCAGGTCGCGTGGGCTGGCGCATTACTGATCGCAGCGTTTGGCGTACCACTAGCCTTTGCGATTTCAGGCATCGGCGCATGGTGGGCGTATGCCACAGGCACAACCCACCTCATCACCTACCTAATCGCCTTCCCGTGGGTATATTTGGCGGCTTTTATTGCAGCAATGCTGCTGTCATTCAAGCTCTAACCTGTTTACTTCTTCTCCCAAGTATCCCGCAATCCAATTACCCGATTAAACACGAGCTTCTCAGCCGCTGAATACTTGGAATCCAACACAAAATACCCCTCACGCTCAAACTGATAGCGGTCTTCCAGCGTGGCCTTCGCCAGCCCGATTTCGCCTTTGCAGCCGTTGAGGATTTCCAAACTGTGCGGATTCATGAATTCCAAGAAGTTTTTGCCGCCCGCATCCGGTGCAGGGTCGCTGAACAAACGGTCATACAAACGCACTTCGCAATCCACGTTATCACGCGCTGATACCCAATGAATCACGCCCTTGGCTTTCACGCCATCGGCTGGGTCTTTGCCAACCGTGTCTTCAATCACGCGAGCGCGAATTTCGATGATGTTGCCGTCGGCATCTTTCACCGCCTCATCCGCCTCAATCACGTAGCTGTTACGCAGGCGTACTCGTTTACCCAATACCAAACGCTTGTACTGCTTGTTGGCTTCTTCGCGGAAATCGTCCTGATCAATCAGAATCTCGCGGCAGAACGGCATTTCGCGTGTCCCCATCGCCTCATTTTGTGGATGCACGGGCGCTGTCATGGTTTCCACTTGATCATCAGGATAGTTGGTCAAGGTGACTTTGAGCGGGCGCAATACGCACATGGCACGCGGGGAAATATTGTTCAAGTCTTCGCGGATGGCGAATTCCAACATGCCAAGATCCACCACGCCTTCGACCTTGGTCACGCCTGCCATTTCGCAGAAATCGTTAATGGCTTTGGGGGTGAAACCCCGACGGCGCAACCCCGAAACGGTCGGCATACGCGGGTCATTCCAGCCGTCAACGTGCTTTTCATCGACCAATTGCTTGAGCTTGCGCTTGCTGGTGACAGTGTAATTGATATTGAGGCGCGAAAATTCGTACTGGTGCGGGGTCGCAGGCACGGGAATATTGTCGATAAACCAGTCATACAGCGGGCGATGCACTTCAAATTCCAGCGTGCAGACGGAATGGCTGATGCCTTCAATAGCGTCACTTTGCCCGTGCGCGTAATCGTAAGACGGGTAAATGCACCATTTATCACCCGTTTGGTGATGCGTGGCGCGTTTAATGCGGTAAATCACCGGGTCGCGCAAATTGATATTGGAGGATGCCATGTCAATCTTGACGCGCAAGGTGCGGCTACCGTCAGGGAATGCGCCGTCACGCATCTGGGTGAACAGTTCGAGGTTTTCTTCCACGGAACGGTTGCGGAACGGACTTTCTTTACCGGCTTCGGTCAAATTGCCACGGTATGCCCGCATTTCTTCAGCGGTCAAATCGCATACA